>JAJDOA010000136.1 GCA_022340405.1 Desulfobacteraceae bacterium
AAGTGCTCAGCTTCGAATTCGGTGAAACGATCATCCGGCAGGGAGATATCAGCGATCACCTGTACGGAGTGATCGACGGCAGCGTGGATGTATCGGTACGGGAGTTTTCCAAAGAGGATGTCTTCATCACTCGACTGGAGACCGGGGATGTTTTCGGTGAAACTGCGGTATTCGTCCGCGAAGAGCGCATGGCAACCGTTACCGCCTCCCGCCAGACGACGCTGTTTCGTATCGACCGACCCAGCCTTCTTGCTTTTCTCCAGAGCAACCCCCAAGCGGGAAACAAGGTGTTGATGGTGATCGTCTTCAGCCTGATCGACAAACTCAAGCGGTCCAATCGGGAGCTGGCCTTTGAAAAGCAGGGAGAGGTCGACTTCGACCTGGTGGACGACCTGGTCCAGGATTTCATGGAACAGATCTGATCGCTGTCGAAATCCTTCCCTTCGTGCTTTCGGGCTTTCCGGCTATACGGAGGCGGCTTTGCTTGCGGCCGCCTTACGCACCTGCAGGTGAACCTGCAGGATCTCCAGCGACATGTGAATGACGTCCTTCAACTCCGGGCGCTTATCCGCATATGCCGTGAAAAACGCCTGAACGGCTTCGGGAGATCGAATCCCGCACATCGTTAGAATCGAACCGACGATCCGCTCGTAGAGAAGCGGGTGCGAGGCCTCCAGCCGTTCCCGCTTCTCCAGAAACCAATCCCACATCCACTGCACCGCTGTCGGGTTGGCGCACAGCGCCGCAACGGCGATGAATCGATTCCGGTCCGGCACCGCATCCAAGACGAAATCCTGTACCCGCCGAACGATGTCCTCGGTGCGGAAACACCCCATGGCGATCAAGGTGTTCATGCGCTCGTGCTCACTGTCGGTCTGCAGGAAACGATCTTTCAGCCCGGCAAAGGCTTCCCGGCCGCCCCCGTGAGCGCCCGCCTGCATGACACTCTTGCGGATGTCGGCGTGAACGGACCCGCCGGCCAGCAGTGCGTTGAATTTTTCCGAAGCGAAAGCGGCGACGGCGTCGTCGCCGTACAGCACACTATGCCAGATCAGCTGATCCCGCAAGATGGCCATCGCATGCGCTTCATCGGCCGCTGGTTCCAGGCCGATGCGACCGAGAACGGGCCGGATCTGCTCACGTCCGGTCCTTGCGATCAGCGCTCGCTCCGGACCGTCCGTCAGCACCCACAGCTGATGGAGGTCGTCCGCGATTCCGGCCACGGGCAGGAAGGCGTCCTCATCGCGGTAGGCTTCCAGGAAAAAGAGGTAGTCGTCCAGCGGCAGATCGCCGCATTTGACCTGCGCAACCATATCGTTGGCCAGTCCCCACCGGTCCTCCGCCGTGAGCTCCTTCCGTTGGATCCGTTCTTTCAGTGCCTGGACATTGGCTGAATCCCGGTATCGAACCCGGTAAAACCCCGCGTGGCCGTCGTTGACCTTGTAGGCTGCAGCTGTCCCCACGGACACCTCCATGGCTTCTTTCTCCAGCACCGCGGAGACGGTCCGTTGGCTGCCGTCGGCCTCCCAGAGACGGATGGTGACCGGAACCCGCCATGTCTGCGGCGGTGATTCCGAAAGGAAGGTGAACCGGCGCTGATCAAGATGCAGCGTCTCTCCGGAGCGGGATACGGTGAGGATGGGATGGCCCGGCTGTCCCACCCAGCTTTCCATGATGGCCGTCACCGGCATCGAGGCCGAAGCCTCCAGCGCCTCCCACAGATGCCTGCTCTCCGCCGTGCCGTACTGGTGACGCACCAGATACGAATGCAGCCCCTGCTGAAAGGCGTCAGCGCCGATGAAAGCCTCGATCTGTCGGAGAATACTGGCTCCCTTGCTGTAGATGATCGGTGCGGTACTGGTATTGATCACCACGTGTTCGCCGCCGGGTATCTCGATGGGAAAATTCCGGTGCAGGCTGTCCCGGTTCAGGGCCGAACGGGTTTGCCCGTGGATGAAGTGCGCCCAGGTTTCCCATTCCGGGTAGTAGTGGTCCACCACACCGTATCCGAAATAGGTGGCGAAACTCTCGTTCAACCAGAGATAGCACCAGTCGGCAGGAGTGACGAGGTTGCCGAACCACTGGTGCGCGATTTCGTGTGCGATGACCTCGCAGATCCGCGACTGCGCCGACCGAGAGACGACCCCCTCTTGGTGCAGCAGCAGGTTCTCTCGAAACGTGACCGCACCCCAGTTTTCCATGGCCCCGAAGGCGAAATCCGGCACGGCGATCAAGTCCAGCTTCTCCAGCGGATAGTCGATGCCATAGTACCGCTCGCAGAACGCGAGTGTTTTGCGCCCGAAGCTTAGGCCGAAGGCTGCCTGCTGCACCCGGCCGGGGAGGGTGACGCTGCGAACCCGGGGGTCCTCAAGGTCGGGCGTGATTTCGAACGCTCCCACCCCGAAAAACACCAAATAGGTGCTCATTTTCGGGGTTTGGTGGAAGCGCACCCGTTTTTTCCCCCCGGATACGGGCGTCTCCTCGGCAACGGCGGTGTTGGCGACGGCCGTCAGATGCGAAGGAGTGACCAGAGTGATGCCGAAAGTGGCTTTCGCCGATGGCCGGTCCACACAGGGAAAGGCCCTTCGGGCGTCGCTTTCCTGGAACTGGGTGACGGCTATGTGATGGAGTCGCCCGTTCTCGGTATAGCCGCTGCGGTAAAAACCGGCCATTCCCTTCCCGATAACCCCTGTGTAGACCACACGACACCGCAGGGTACCGGATACGGCCTCCGGCAGCCGGATGGTGAGGCTCTCGGTGCTTTCCTCGACCGCGAAGCCGCAGGATTGCCATACCCGGCCTGCGTACACCGAGCACTCCGACACGGTAAGATCCAAAACGTTGAGGACGATCGATTCCACGGGCTCTTCGGCCTGCAGCGTCACCTCGACGGTTCCGGAAAAGGTGAAGGCCTCCATGTCGGGTTCGATGGTCAACTCGTAGTGAAGCGGTACGGCCTGGTGCATGGCATCTCCCATCTGTTGGAATCGGTCTGAACCGAGACGGCTGTCTCAACCGGGAGCCGGAGGGATCCCGCCGTCCCGGACGGTTCAAGAAGGCACGGTCGCATTCGGTTGACAGGACCGCCAAAAAGCTACAAGATCTGAACCCTTCGGTCAATGTTCCCTTGGTGCGAAAATCCCCCGGGCGAGCGTTTTTGCCCGGCCAAGAAGAGCCCCGGACAGTCTGTTCCGGTTTCAGGAGGGCTGGATATTGCGGTGGTGCACAAAAGGGCGTTCTCGTCTCGGGACTTGGGTGCTGGCTCTTTTTCTTTTCGGGGCCGCCTGCACTCTACGGGAAAGCCTTCCCACGGACTTCTCCTCCGGAAGAGGTCGTGCCCAGTGGACCCCGGAGCATCGCTACGCCGGGGAGATGCTCTCGTACATGATGCAGGTCGTGCTGGGCAGGGCCGGCGATCCGGCACTTCGCGATGATTGGCGAAAGCGGGGGCTGGATGTTCCGATGGACTGGTGCCGCATTTCGGAGCAGATGGCCCGATCCGGCGAGGAAAAGCACGCCCTGATGGTGATGGACCCCAACCTGCTGGGACTGTCCCACATCTTGTATCATTATGATCCGCGCCTGAACCAGTTCAAGGGAAGCATGCCCTTTTTCAGCCCCTACCCATCCACGGGCCTGATCGCCCTGCGCCTTCTTCTCCTGCAGAAGATGAATCGATCGGAAACCATCCGCCTGGAGGCGGTTTTGCAGCATCGGGAGCAGCTCCACGATCCCGACCGGCCGATATCGGAAGAGGTGTGCCGACAGATGAAGCTGCGGTCGGATGAGGCGCAGCTGCTCCAGGGAGTCTTTTCCGATTGCCCCGAGCTTTTCGCCTACTTGGAGCACCCCTTTGTCGTGGACGTTCTTCACCGGATGGGCGCGGTGGAGGACAGCCTGTACACACGGACGGTGAGTCGGTACGCCCGGTACACGGGGATTTCGATGGAGCGCAGAATTCTGGGCGCCGAGAACTCGGGTGCGGCTTCTTTGCACATCGCGATTCTCTTTTCCTTTTCCGATTCTTTCCTTCCTCAGGAGAAAACCGATCAGGAGGATGGCGGCCTCAGCCTGCGCGCCAGCGAAGATCTGCGCAGCCTGGTATTCGACATGGAAGAACAGCTCTTTTCCGCCATGGTCTCCGCCCTTCCGAAAGGCGCCGGCGGATCGATCGCCCTGGCCTTTTCCTGTTCCTTTGCACGGCCGATGGCCGTGTTCCCGGCAAACTTCGCCTCGGTGGCGGAAACCGTTTGCCCCGACGCGGACTATGTCATCGTTCTGCTGGGCAAGGACGTGTACCGGTCCTTTGACTTCGGTGTGGATTCCGTCAAGCGCCTGACGGCCCGCCGGGCATTCCTGGATGTCACCGATATTGCCTACGGGCTATGGAGCGCGGATCTGGCCGCCATCGGAGATGCCCTTCGGGCGCACTGGGAAGAATCCCGTCTTCGTTGAGCAAAGCACGATGGGGGTCGGATGAACCCGATAGAGGACATCCGCGAAAAGCCGGTAATCGGCCATGAAGATGTGGTGGGGTTGAATTTTATCTGCCCTTCCGGCCGGTTTGTCTTCCGGCGCCACTACAAAAACGGTCTGCGCTCCCATGTAATGGAGGTGCTGTGCCGGGAAGCCGTATCCCGGGAGACGAGCGGCGTTCGGGTGGACGGGATCCTGCGGTTTCCACGGGCCGTCCCGGTGAAGATGCTCCGGATCTTTCGCCACAAATTCCGTCGCCTCGACGAGGCCTTCCAGGAGACGAGGCGGCTACGGGAGGTCGAGCGATATCTCACCCGCCGGTACCTGGCCCGGTCTGAAGAATTTCTCGTCGACTACCAATCCCCGGCGGGCCCGGACGTCCTCCTGTGCGGCCTGCAGGATTTCGTCGAAGGTTTCGAACTGAATCCATGGCTGCCCCCCGGCGGCGACATGTTCCGCAGGTGTCACGGAGAAGACGCGGCTCGCATTTTCCGAGTCTTCCAAAACAGGCTGGGCGATTTCGTCGTTCGGGTCAAACGGATGGCCCGGGAGGTGGCACTGCTGCCGGATCTGGCCGGACAGGGCAATCTCTTGGTGACCTCTGAAGGTGCGGTGACACTGGTGGACATCAACAACATTTCCCGCGTCCGCCCCGGGGACGCAATTGCGCTCGACGACAAGGGCTATCCCGTCTGCGACAAATCCGTCGAGGCTCTGGCACTGATGGAAACGATCGCCACCGGAACAGAGCCGGACCGTTCGGACGCCTTGTACGGGGCATTCCTGACGCCGGAGCGAAAGGAACGGGTGCAGGTACTGGACCGGCGCTTTCATCGAAAGCTGTCTTCGAATTCGTAGCTTGCGCAAATGAACACGGACTTCCGCTGAACCCTTTGCATTCAGTGGGCTTTCTGATACCCAAGTATGGCGGTGCTGCATCAGGACGATACCGCAACCGAAGCGGTGGATTCCCCTCCGAGAAAGGTCCGCATGACAAGCTCGGTATACCGGAGAGTCGGCATTGCATCGGCCATCATGATGGCCTCCATCTTCCTTAGCCGAGTCGTAGGGCTGCTGCGGGAGATGGTCATTGCCTATACAGGGGGAGTGGGCCGGGAGGTGGATGCCTATCAGGTGGCCTTTGTCCTTCCCGAGATTCTCAATCACATAGCGGCCTCCGGATTCCTGTCCGTCACCTTTATCCCGATTTTCGCAGACTACATCGCCGAAGGAAAGGAGGAAGAAGGCTGGCGGGCCTTTTCCGCCATCCTCACCGTATTCGGCCTGCTGCTGGTGGTGCTGATCGCCGTCGCCGAGATCGCGGCGGGCCGGATGGTGGGATGGGTGGCGCCCGGTCTGGGGGATCCGGCTACCGTCGCCGACGCGGTGCGGATGACCCGCATCATTCTGCCCGCCCAGTTTTTCTTCTTCTCCGGTGGCCTGCTCATGGCCGTGCAGTTCGCCAGGGAAAAATTCGCCGTTCCGGCACTGGCGCCATTGCTCTACAATGGAGGGATTATCGTCGGCGGTCTGCTGCTTTCGGGCCGTTTGGGGATGGAGGGCTTTGCCTGGGGGGTGCTGGCCGGGGCCATCGTCGGCAACTTTTTCCTGCAATACCGCGGTGCGAAAGGCGTCGGCCTGCGATATCGTTTTTCGCTGGATTTTCGCCATCCCGCACTGCGCACCTACATCCGTCTGACCCTGCCATTGATGGTCGGACTGACCATGATGTTCTCCACAGAGTTTTTCTTCAAGTTTTTTGGAAGCTATCTTCCCCACGGCGGCATCTCCGCACTGAATTACGGGTTACGGGTGATGCTGGCCCTGGTGGCGTTCTTCGGCCAGGCCGTCGGCGTGGCCTCCTTTCCCTTTCTGGCGCGTATGGCCGCCGAAAACCGGATCGGGGAGCTTTCCCAACTGCTGGATGACACCCTCCGGTATCTTTCCCTGGTGGTCCCATGTTCGGTGCTGCTCATCGTGCTGCGACATGAAGTCGTATCGATTCTCTTTCAACGCGGGCGGTTTGACGCCGCCGCCGCCGAACTCACCGCCCGGATCCTTCCCTACCTGTTGGCCGGCGCTTTCGCCTTTGCCGCCCAGACCCTCGTGGCCCGGGGATATTATGCCGTAAAGGACACCTTCTTTCCGGCCCTGTACGGAACGCTGGCGGTGCTCGTGAGTCTGCCGGCCTACCGGGTGTGCCTCCGTCTTCTGGGTATCGAGGGCGTGGCGCTGGCCGTTTCCCTGTCAGCCGCTCTGCAGGTCGTCGTTCTCTATGCACTGTGGAACCGAAGGGTCGGCAACCGCCATGCCGGGCGGGTGTACGCGGCTTTCGGCCGCCAGGCGCTGCTGGCCCTTCCCCTGGGCGGGCTCGTTTACTGGATCAAGGTTTGGCTTTTCGGCTCCTTTGAGCCCCTCGGACTCGGCGGCAGTTTGCTTGCAGTGTTTGTCGTCAGCACCCTGTTCTGTTCCGGAATCGTCGCCATCGGCTACCGTCTCGGTCTGGAGGAGGTCGTGGAGACCGTCAAGCGCGTCCGATCCCGCATGCGTCGCCGAAAGAGCGGGGCGGGTTCGGGTTGAAAATCGGTGGACAGGATTCTATGCTGACACCTGACGGCTTCTATGGGTGAAGGACCCCGAATGCAGCGCAGAGGGGGCCCACCGAAGGTCCCCGAGCCTGGGCTGTGAAGCGGCGAAAATTCCCGCCAACGGATGCAGGCTATCCGGAAGGCGCGGGAAGCGACGCGGGAGGGCAGCTATGATCGTGGACCCGACAGTATGCAGCATTGCCGGAGAATCGGTTGCCGCAGGCGCGGACACGCACTTCAGCGTCTATCACGAGCTCATGGCTCGGAAGGTGCAGGATATTCTCCTGGTGGCCAGCGCCTACGACGCCTACATCCTCGAAGAGGACGGAAGCCTCGCCTCCAAGATCATCCACGAGTACAGCGGTTTGAATTTGAGCCGGCCGCCCCGGTTGACCAAGGTTTCCACCGCGGCCGAAGCGCTGTCCGCCGTCACGGAAAAGCCGTTCGACCTGGTCCTCACCATGCCGCACCTGGGAGACATGGACAGCGTCGACCTCTGCAGGGAAGTCAAAACGGCCCGCCCCGGTACACCGGTTTACCTTCTTCTGCACGATATCCGCGGCCCCCTGCCCGAGGCGAAGACCGGAGCGTCCGGCGGCATCGACAGGTCCTTTGCCTGGACGGGCGATGCCGACCTGCTGCTGGCCCTGGTGAAGAACACCGAGGACCGGATGAACGTGGACACCGACACGAAAAAGGCAGGGGTGCGCGTGCTGCTGCTGGTGGAGGACTCTCCGTTGTACCGGTCGCTGCTGCTTCCTGTGATCTACCGCGAGGTGGTGCGTCAGACCCAGGCGATTCTGGAGGAAGGCCTCAACGAAGAGCACCGGCTGCTCAAGATGAGGGCCCGGCCCAAGATCCTCGTCGCCGAGCGGTTCGAGGACGCGCTGTCCTTGTTCCGGGAATACCGGGATTACGTCTTCGGCGTCCTTTCCGACACCCGGTTTCCACGGAGGGGCCGTATGTGCGACGATGCGGGGATCGTGCTGCTCAAGGAAATCAAGGAGGCGGTTCCCTATCTTCCCATGCTGCTGCTCAGCAATCAGCCGGAGAACCGGTCCCGCGCCGCGGAAATCCCAGCGGTTTTCGTGGACAAGAACTCTCCCCGGCTGGTGAAGGAAATTCACGCCTTTTTCCTCGAATTCCTTGGCTTCGGTGATTTTGTGTTTCGCAATTCGGACGGGAAGGAAATCGGCCGCGCTGCCACCTTTCAGGCGCTGGAGGAGCTGCTGCCGAGCCTTCCGGACGAGCCGGTTTTGTACCAGGCGCTTCGCAACCGTTTCTCCAACTGGTTCATGGCTCGATCGGAGATCTCCCTGGCCTCCAAGCTGGCCACGGTCCATGCATCCGAGTTCTCCGACGTGCCCGAAATGAAACGGTACCTGGTGGAAAACATCCGATCCCTTCGGAGGCAGCGGCAGAAGGGTGTGGTGACGCAGTTTCTGGGAGAGGAGTTCGATCCCGATATCACGGAGTTTGCCAAGATCGGCTGGGGCTCGCTGGGAGGAAAGGGCCGCGGGCTGGCGTTTCTTTCCCACCTGCTCCGGCAGCACAGTGACACGCTTTGCCGGTTCCCATCGGTGGACATCTCGATCCCGCACACCCTGGTCATCTCCACCGACGCCTTCGAAACCTTTATGCGGGAAAACGATCTGGAGCCTGGGGAGGCGGAGAACTGCAGCGATGAGGAGTTCGCCCGGCAGTTTCAAGCAGCGGCTCTTCCAGCCCCGTTGCGAAGCGACCTGAGGGCATTTCTGCATCACATGCCGCACCCCTTGTCCGTTCGGTCGTCCAGTCTGATGGAGGACGCGCACTTCAATCCCTTTACCGGGTTGTACAAGACCTACATGCTGCCGAACAATCATGCCCGCTTCGAGACGCGCCTGGATCACCTGGAAACCGCCGTCAAACTCGTCTATGCTTCGACCTTTTTTACCGGGCCCCAGCGCTTTTCCCGAAGCACGGCCCAGCAGTTCCGGCAGGACCGGATGGCCGTGATCATCCAGAGGCTGTCCGGCGGACGGCACGGGGACTATTTTTATCCGTGCATATCCGGCGTGGCGCAGTCGCATAATTTTTATCCGGTCAAACCGGCCCTGGCCGAGGACGGGGCCGCGCGAATCGTTTTGGGGATGGGCAAGTCCTTGGAGGAAGGGGACTCCGCCCTGCGATTCTGCCCGCGCTATCCGGAGAACCTGCCGCAGTTCTCCAAACTGGAAGACATTCTGGAAAACGCCCAGCGCAGCTTTTACGCACTTCCGATGCGCGGTTACAACGACGCCCTGTACTTCGACCGCGGGACGAATCTCGAAAAGCGAGACGTGGAAGAGGCGGCCGGCGAATATCCGGTGCAGATGCTTTGCAGCCGGTACCTGCCGGAGGAGCAACGCTTGCGGGACACCCTGTCCGGGGCCGGGCATCCTCTGGTCACCTTTGCCCAGGTGCTGAAGTACGATCGCTTCCCGCTGGCATCGCTGCTTTCGGACCTTTTGGTCATCTGCCAGGAGGGAATGGGGTGTCCCGTGGAGTTCGAATTTTCCGTCTCCTTGGACCCGGCGGGGGAGATGGATCGGTTTTCCATCCTGCAGATTCGCCCCATGGCCGCCGGCGAGGAACGCCTGGATGTCCACATTCTCCCCAGCGACCGGGAAAACGCCTTCTGCTTCTCCTCCCGCTGCCTGGGCAACGGACGCCTTTCCCACATAGCGGACATCGTTTTCATCGATCCGGACACCTTCGACCCGGCCCGAACCCCCGAAGCCGCCGTGGAGCTGTCCGCGGCCAACCGAATGCTGAATGCGGAGAAGAGAGCCTACCTGCTGGTGGGGCCGGGGCGGTGGGGCTCCTTCGACCGCTGGTTGGGCATTCCCGTGAAATGGGAGGATATTTCCGGCGTTGGGGCGATGGTGGAGCTGCGCACCGCCGCGCTCAAGGCCGATCCCTCCTACGGATCCCACTTTTTCCAGAAGATCACCTCCCGTGGCATTCCCTACGCCACCGTCACCGAAGGAGAGGGTGCGGATTTCTTCGATTGGGGCTGGCTGCGGTCGGTTCCGGAGGTACGCCGCGGTCGGTATTATCGACACGTGCGGCTGGCCCGGCCCTTCGTGATCAAAACCGACGGAAAAAACGCCCAGTGTGTGATGCGAAAACCCACGGGCAACGCCGAACACCGGCAGATGTGAAGCGATCCGCCCATGGGTTCCACTCACCGGTTTCAGCAGATGCTCCAGTGGCTGGTCGACGCTGCGACCGCCCGCTGGCCCAGACGGGCCCCCGATCCGGTCCTTCTGTCCCGATGCCGCATCGTGTCCCACCGCGGCGTGCACGACAACGACCGCATCCTGGAGAACACGGAGGCCGCCTTTGACCGAGCGGTGTGTGCGGGCGTCTGGGGAATCGAACTGGATGTTCGGTGGACGGCGGACCGGGAGCCGGTGGTGTTCCACGACCCGGACACCGCACGGCTCTACGGCCCATCCCATCTTCTGTCGGAGATGAATCTGGGTGCCCTGCAGCGGCGATATCCCGCGATTCCCACGCTGGCCGCCGTGGTGCGGCGATACGGCAAGAGGGTCCATCTCATGGTGGAGCTGAAATCCGCTGCCGGCATCGTCACGCAAGCACAGCTCGCCGCCCTGCGGCAGGCGCTGCGGCCGCTGCGGCCGGTTGCAGACTACCACCTCCTGTCCCTGGAACCGCGAATGCTGAGGGCCGTCCGATTCGCGCCCCGAAGCTGCCGGGTTCCCATTGCAGAATTCAATGTGCGGTCGTTGAGCGAGTTGGCCCTGCGGGAAGGATACGGCGGGATCTCCGGCCACTACCTGCTGATGGGCAGCCGCCGCCTGCTGCGGCACCGGCGCCGGGGGCAGGCTGTCGGTACGGGATTCGTCAATTCCCGCTACGGGCTCTACAGGGAGGTCTCCCGAGGGGTGGACTGGATCTTTTCCGACAGGGCGGTCCGCGTGCAGTCGTTTGCCGACCGTGCCCGCCTGGATCGTCCGGACCCGGCACCATGAGCCCTGAACCCTGAACGGAGACCGGGCATCCGTAGGGTTCGCTTCACCGACCCGGACGACCCGTTTTTCCGGTTTCGTTTTTCTCCCAACCTATGCGACTGCCAGAATTCCGTTCCGGTTCAGCATGCTTTTGGTCTGAAACGTAGGGGAGGGGTTTATCCCCTCCCGCTGGTGGTACTAGCTACCCCGGTTGGGCGGGGATAAACCCCTCCCCTACGAAAAGCAAGGAAAAGGCCTTTCCAATCGGAACAACTTTTTGACAAATGCGATAGAGCGCACCCGGTAAAATACAAACGGATGCATCGGCTTTTTTTTGGGCGCTGAAGGGCTTCGCTGGATCCATTGCCGCCCTTTCCACATGCTTCCGGCAAATGCTCTATCTTCTCCGATCTTTCCCTCGAGGGTCCCGCGGCAATGCCAGGCAGCAGATCAGGCAGGCGACCGACGCGGCGAGAACGATCCAGAACACGGAGGAAACACCCCGAACCACAGCTTCCTGCAGGGCTTGCCGCACCGAAGCGTCGAGCCCTGCCTGGGTCTCAGGTTGAAAGAGGCTTTCCAAGCCTTGCCGGATGCTGGACAGGGTTTCCGGAGGCAGCCCACCGGCTGTATCCAGCCTTTTCACGGCCGCGGTCAACCGTGCGGTCACCCAGCCGCCGCATACCCCCACCCCCACCGTCCCCCCCAGCGTTCGAGCAAACTGGTGGGCGGAAGTGGCCACTCCGAGATCGGAGCTGTCGAGGCTGTCCTGCACGACGAGCAGCGTGGCCAGCGTCACCAGCCCCATGCCCACGCCCACCGTCAGGAAGGCGAAAAAGCAGACGGTCATGGTGGTGGCCGTGGTAAAGGTCACGGTTGCGGCGCTGCCTGCCGTCAGGCTGGCCGCCCCGGCCACGGCGGCGGCCTTTCGTCCCATGCGGTGGATGACCTGGCCCAAGGCCAGCGAGCCCGCCGACCAGCCGAGGCTCAGGCTCAGCATGGCCGTTCCCACCTGCACCGGAGGCAGGCCCAGCGCCCCCTGGATGAACAGCGGCGCGAAGGCAAACAGGGAGAAAATGGTGAAACTGCTCAAAAACACGGAACCGTTGCCGACGGCAAAAGCCCGGATACCAAAAAAATCCGGAGACAGGATCGGATCCGGTGCCCGGCGTTCCACCCGCACGAATGTCCACAAGGCGATGGTGCCCGCAGCGACCAGCCCCGCCATTTCCGGAGACGCCCACGCGACTTCACGCCCTCCCACCAGAAATACCGTCAGCACCGCCAGTACGGTGATGCTCAGGCTCCCGACGCCGAGCAGGTCCAGGTGCACTTTCTGTCTCTTCGGGCGCATTTCCGCCAAGTGAACGCTGATCCCGACAAGGGAGAGCAACCCCAGCGGCACATTGATGAAAAAGATCCAGCGCCAGGACAGCACGGTCACGATCCATCCGCCCAGTGTCGGGCCCAGCACGCTGGCAATACCCCATATGGAACTGGCCAGGGAGAGGGTGCGCCCTCGGTTCCCTCTTGCGGAGACGTCCGCCAGCACGATGTACACGAGCGCAAAATTCCCGCCGGCACCGACACCCTGCACTGCGCGGGCGACGATCAGAAACACCATGTTCTCGGACGTGCCCGCGGCGATGGATGCACCGATGAAGATGCTGATGCAGGTCAGGAAAAGATTTCGCGTGCGGTACAGGTCCGCCAGCTTGCCGAAAATCGGCAGCGACACGGCGCGGGCCAGAAAATAACCCGAATAGACCCAGCTGTAGAGCCGCATTCCGCTCAGTTCGGCCACGATGGTGGGCATGGCCGCGGACATGATCAGGGCGTCCATGGCCCCCAGGAAAAGGGCCATCAAAGCGGCCGCGATCACCCACATCCGCTGCCGTGGCCGCAGCAGCTCCGCAGCATCCGTTTTCGCCACGGTGGATCGTTCCCTCATGCCGGCAGCCACCGGTCCGGCACCGCATCTAACCACCCGAACCGTTCCAGCACGCCCCGGAAAGCCTCGTCCAGCGGGGCCGTGACGGTGGTTTGTCTTCCGTCGGCCGGGTGCGGGAAGGAGATTTCAACGGCGCTGAGCATCATCCGGCGGCATTCCATGTGGCTTCGAAAAAACCGGTTGTGCTTTCCGTCACCGTAAGTGGTGTCGCCCACCACCGGGTGAGAGACGGAACGCATGTGTCGTCGGATCTGGTGGGTCCTTCCGGTGGCCGGCCTGATTTCCATCAAGGCGTACCGGCAGCTTTCATAAGGTCCCACCGGGTGCGGCAGCTCGATGGTGGCCAGCCGCCGGTAGTCGGTGCGGGCGGGTTTCGGCGTCTGAAGGCTTCGGTCGGCATAGGCATCGGGCGCCAGGGGGATGTCCACCCGTCCTTCGGGATCGGTCCAGCCCCGGACGATCGCGGCATAGACCTTCCCGATCTGTTTGCGGGCAAAGTGCTGGGCGAGGGTGCGCGCTGCGTCCGGGTGAAGGGCAAACAGCAGCACACCGGAGGTGGGGCGGTCCAGCCGATGCACCGGATAGATGGGCACCCCGGTGTGACGGCGCAGGGTCTGGACCAGGGAGCCGCGTTCGGTTCGCTCCAGGCGGCTGCGGTGGACCATTACGCCCGCGGGCTTGTTCACCGCCAGAAGGTGCCCGTCGCGGTAAAGGATTTCCGGAGCTTGACCGAGCATGGTTGCGATTCAACAGTCGCTGGGGCGCAGCCCCGCCGGTTTGGTCCAATCCGTATTGCACCGGTAGCCATGCAGCATCGACAGAAAGCGGCTGCAGTCGTCGCAAAAGGACAGGCCGCGGCCGTCGACCACCGTTCTCACGTAGGCCCGGTACCCCAGACGCTCGAACCCCGGGCGGCTCATGGGGCACAGCCCGCCGTTTCGGGCAAACCGCTGCTCCGGGTGGTCGGTCAGCCCGAGATTGTGCCCCACTTCGTGCAGGGCGACCTTGAGGATGCGACCCATCATCAAGCGGTAGTCCCGGTCGGAGCCGATGCGTTCGGGGCAGAGCTTGCGGGTGGAAACCACGGCCACGTCGTTGCGCGGGTTTTTTCCGCCGATGATGGTATGGTAGAAGGCGTCCCGGTCCTCGGTTTTGAGCTCCGCGTCGGTGATGCCCAAGGTGTGGCCCCCGAACTCCAACTCCAGCACCATCGTCAGAAGCTGCGCGTCGATGCTGCCCACCATGGGAGAGTCGTGGTGGGCGAGATGAAACGCCCGTATGGCACCATGGAAGGATTCCAGCAGCCGTTCGCCGATCTCCCGCAGGCTGCTGTAGCTGATGACGGTTCCGATCCGTACGATGTTCAGTTCTTCGAGGCGGCTTCTCATGGCCATATCCCTGCCCCTTTCCGAAGGCGTTATTATTGTACCGCATCGGTTGGACGGGTGACAGGAAAAAATCCACTGCAGCGGCGTTGCTCCAAGGCCGCCCGGTGGTTGACATTACCGGCCTGCGCGCCTACTCTACCGCTTTCGGATAAACCGATCCCGGCAACGGGGCATGGCGGTGTCCGTCACACTGCTGCGGGAGGGGATAAACCCCTCCCCTACACTTCCATAGTGACATATGGCGAAAACGGAACAGAATTCTGACATTTTCCCTCAATGGGTAGAACTCCTTACCGGAAAGATTTCCCGTCGCTTGTCGGAGCGAAGCGGAAATCCCGGGCACCGGGGCGGCGGGGAGTCTTCAATCATCAACCGTACCGGAGGAACGCCATGATTGCCTATTTTGTCCACAACCCAGAAAGCGGGGAAGACCACATCGTACTGCCCAACGCTTCCTGCAGCGTCCGGGTCACGCCGGAGCGATTCGAGGAATTCATCGGTCCGAAAACCGCCTTCTCCGAATGGACCGTGGAGCGCTGCACCGACGTTTCGCCTGAACAGTTCGGCACCGTGGTGGCCACGCGGCAGGAAGGGGAGGACGTCTGCATTCAGAATGCGGAACTCTGGCAGCAGCGGATGGGCCACTATACCGGCGGAGGCGGCCCTTCATGATTTCCCTGCTGGACTACGGCGCCGGCAACGTGCGCAGCGTCATCAACGCCGTCGAGAGCCTCGGAGAGACCGTCCGTGTGGTGTCCGGCGGCCGCGACATCGTCGAAGCCGAAAAGCTGATCTTTCCCGGAGTGGGTGCGTTCGGCAACATGATGCACATCCTGCGCGACAAGGGATATGTCGAGCCCCTGAAAGCCTACCTGGCATCCGGCAAGCCTTTTTTCGGCATCTGTCTCGGGCTGCAGGCCCTGTTCGAAGAGAGTGAGGAGGCGCCCGGTGTGCCGGGGCTGGGATTTTTCCCGGGCAAGGTGCGGCGGTTCGACATTCCGCTTTCGGTGCCCCACATCGGGTGGAACGGGATCGCGGTGCGGAAGCCGTCCCGCCTGTTTGGCGGGCTGAGCGGTGCGGAAAAATTCTACTTCGTCCACTCTTACTACGTCGATCCCGAAGACGAAAATATTGTCTTGGCCACCACCGATTACGGCATCTCGTTCGTCTCGGCCGTGGCCACCGGCAACATCGTCGCCACCCAGTTTCACCCGGAAAAAAGCGGCACTGCCGGCATCTCCCTGCTCCAGCGCTTCCTCCAGGGAGAGGGGCCGGAGGTTGTGCCGAAGGCTAGCCGTGCGCCCACCCGCCTGGCCAAGCGCATCATCGCTTGTCTGGACGTGCGCGCCAACGACCGCGGCGACCTGGTGGTCACCAAGGGGGACCAGTACGACGTGCGGGAAAAGGGCGAGGTGAGAAACCTGGGAAAACCGGTGGAACTGGCCGCGCGCTACTACCGGGAGGGGGCCGACGAGATCACGTTTCTGAACATTACCGGTTTCCGTGATTTTCCGCTGGAGGACATGCCCATGCTCACGGTCCTCGAGCAGACTTCCCGCAGCGTTTTCGTCCCCCTGACCATCGGCGGGGGCATTCGGGACTACACGGACAAGAACGGGCGGCACTACTCGGCTCTGGAAGTCGCAACGGAGTATTTCCGCTCCGGTGCCGACAAGGTTTCCATCGGCAGCGACGCCGTTTTCATCGTGGAGGCGTTCCTCCGGTCCGGTAAGAAGTCTGGCGACAGCGCCATCGAAACCATCGCGCGGGTGTACGGCAACCAGGCCGTAGTCATCTCGGTTGACCCCCGGCGGGTGTACGCCGCCTCTGCCGACGCGGTGCCCCACCCCGTGATTGAAACGCAGTTTCCGGGCCCGCGGGGAGAGCGGTTCTGCTGGTATCAGTGCACCGTGAAAGGCGGCAGAGAGGGCAGGGACGTCGACGCCGTTACCCTGGCTCGGGTCTGCGAAAAACTGGGGGCCGGCGAGATCCTGCTCAACTGCATCGACAGGGACGGAACCGGCGCCGGATTCGACCTCGAACTGGTGGATGCGGTGACCCGTGCCGTTTCCATTCCCGTCATCGCCTCCAGCGGCGCCGGCCGGGAGGAGCATTTCCTCGAGGTGTTTTCCCGCACCGAGGCGGAGGCGGCGCTGGCCGCAGGCATTTTTCACCGACGGGAGGTTCCCCTAGATGCAGTCAAGGCGTACCTGGAGGGTAAGGTGGAAATCCGGGCGTGATGTCCGGTCCCACACCGTCATGAAAATGGGAATGCCCGTCAGGACAGCGAGATTCCCCACTGCCGGGCGGCGCCCGCCGCTGCCATGTAGATCAGCAGGGTGATTGCGATGGCCCCGAAGGCATGGGAGGTTTTGGTTCGATAGGCCGCCGCAAGCCCCACCGCCAGCAGGTACACCCGGTACAGCTCCAACAGCATCCCAACCATCGGAATCCAGGAAAAGACGTTGACCGCCGCGGCGTAGGCATTGACCCGGAAGGCCACCTG
>JAJDOA010000177.1 GCA_022340405.1 Desulfobacteraceae bacterium
AGCAGTTCATCTAGAAGAGATCTCAAAATTGGAATTTTCGTTCAAGGTTCTGCTCCGTCTTCGTCATGTTTTTCCATATAAAAGCAGGGGAGACTCTCGTCCCCGCCCGTGATGGAAGAAGGGATGCTGCAGGCAGGCAGCCGGTTTTCCCGGTTACTCCATGGACGATCCCAGCACCTCCATCAATTCGTCCCGCAAGCCGGGTACGGAAGCCACCATATCCCAGCGGCCTCCGTTGCAGCTGCAGGCCTGTAGATGCCCGCCGGCCTCGCTCAGGATGAGTCCGGCGGCTGCAATGTCCCACAGGTGAATGCCGCGGTAGAGAAGGGCACCCAGCCGGCCGTGCGCTACCTGCAGAATGTCCAGCCCGGCACACCCCCAGCTTCGCAGTTTCCGCACCCGCGGAGCAAGCCGGCCGGTGATGTGCAGCATGCGCTCCATGCCCTCCGCCGTCTTCCCGAAACTGAGTGCGACCACGCTCTCGGACAACCGGTGGGCGCCGTTGCAGACCACGGGATCCCCGTTGCATGTAGCCCCGCAGCCGCGGATTCCCAAATACATCTCTTCGAACACCGGTACATAGACCGCACCCACCTCCGCCGCTGCCAGCAGCCCTATCGCGTCAACGGGAGGCGGT
Organism: Desulfobacteraceae bacterium; assembly: GCA_022340405.1. GTDB lineage: Bacteria > Desulfobacterota > Desulfobacteria > Desulfobacterales > JAJDOA01 > JAJDOA01. The sequence goes on from JAJDOA010000177.1 coordinate 638, forward strand.
TGGTTTTCCGGCTGGCGGAAGCAGGCCACACAGGAGCAAAACTGGGGGAAACCATGAAAAAAGTTAACGGTTCCATCTAGAGGATCGACGATCCATAGCCATGGCTCGGACCCCCCGCGAAAGCCGTCCTCCTCCGCAAGGATCCCGTGGCCGGGAAACCGATCGCGTATGATGCGGACAATGGCTTCCTCGCATCGGCGGTCCACCTCGAGTTTGACATCCCGGGCGCTCTTTTTGGCCGCCAGGTGGTCTCCACGAAAACAGGAGAGCTGGATCCGGCCCGCCGCCCGGGCCGCCTCCGCGGCTGTGGATGCGATATCCGACAGCAGTGCATCTGAAACCGACTCGTTGAATTCGACCGGTTGCTGCATAAGACCGTCCTTTCTCGTTGATCCGGAAAGGCCATCCTTGAAACCCGAAATCCGGATCACGGTGTTCAGAGCCGGTGGGTCGCTGATATGGATGGAAAGGCTGTGCCGAACAGTGAAACCTCTTTGGCTCCACTGCAGGAGTAGAGCGAGGCCTTCTCTCAACCGGACGCGTACACAAGGCGTCCTTCCACGAATGTTTTCACGATCCTGGGAAGCGCTCCGGCGGTGTCCACCAGGATCATGTCCGCCCGCTTGCCCGGTTCCAGGGATCCCGTCTCCACATCGATGCCGGCCGCCCGCGCCGGGTGGAGGCTGAGCATGCGGCTGGCGCGCACCAGGTCCGTGACGCCGTCGCGCACGAGGGTCATGCCGGCATGAAGCATCGTCATGGGAGCGTAGTCGGAACAGATGACCGTACCGCAGCCTTCGGCGATGGCATCACGGGCGCTGAGATTTCCGGTGGCCGAGGCGCCTCGCAGGATGTTGGGGGCACCAAAGGACACCTGCATCCCACAACCCGCCGCGGCCCGTGCGGCCGCTAAGGTGACTGGGAATTCCGCTAGAGATACGCCGAGGCTCTGGTTCCAGTGCACCTTCTCCTCGGTATCATCGTCATGGCTAGCCACCGCGATTCCCAAGGCATGGCATTGTTGGACGACGCGGAGAACGGGAGAAAGGTCCACCTCGTTGCGCGCCCGAATGCGGTACTCGATGAGCCGGTCCAGCTCGGCGGTCGTTTTTCCCCGAACCCTCCCGTAATAAGCCCGAAACTGATCCGGGTCCACGAACTGACCCTGTCCCGGCGTGTGGTCCATCAGGGAAAACAACTGCACGTGCCCGGCGCCGAGAAGGGACTCCACCAGGGGAAGAGCCTGGGTTTCGGTAATCTCGAACCGCAGGTGTACCCGTGTGTCGGCCCCGAGATCCGGTGCCGTGTGATGGACCTCGCGGACCAGTTCCGCACATCTGCGGCTGTCGCGCAGACCGGTTTGCAGGCTGTCGCAAAAGGACAGGGAATGATACATCGTCGTGATCCCGCAGGCCAGCAGGCTTCGGTCCAGTTCCCGCAACGCCAGTCCGATGGGGAAGAATCCTCCGGGGCGCGGCTGGATGGCGGTTTCGATGGCATCGCTGTGAAGATCGATAAATCCAGGCAGCAGCAGAAGGCCGGAAGCATCCAGAATTCTCGCACCGGCCGGGGCGCGGTTTTCGCCGATGCTTTCGATCCTTCCTTCCCTTAGCGTGACCGAGGCGCCTTCCAGAATTTCATGTGGGGTTACGACATTGGCGTTGGCGATGACCAGGGCATCGGGAAGAATGCGTCTTTCCGGGCTGGGCAGTGGCATATGGGCAACTCCTGTGATAGCACTCTAACGGATTTTTACGGTGCAGCGGCGCGAACGAACCCGTCGTCCGGCCTCAGGGTGTAAAACGAGTCGGCGATGCGTTCGGCCACCGACCGGTCGTGGAATACCGCCACCATGGCGGTTCCTTTTTCTTTGCAGTCCTGCAGCATATCCAAGACGATGCCCACCGACTCAGCATCCAAGGAGGCCGTCGGCTCGTCCAGCAGAAGTAGTCGTGAACGCCGGATCAATGCGCGGGCAATGTTCACCCGCTGCTGCTCTCCTCCACTGAAGGTGGCAGGATAGGCGGAGAACAGGGCTTCGGGAATCCGGAGGCGACGGAGGGTTTCCACGGCTCGCCGCCGCGCCAGTTCCGCATCGACACCGGCGTTGATCAGCGGCTCGGAGACGACGTCCACCGTTGAAACACGTGGCAGCACCTTCAAAAACTGGGTCACGTAGCCGATCTCCCCTCTTCGCAGAACGAGAACCCGGTGCTCGTCCAGCGAAGCCAGGTCCACCAACCCGAGGGAGGGGGACTGAAAACGGATCACACCGGCATCGGGAAGATAGGTTCGATAGATGCACTTGAGCACCGAGCTTTTCCCACCTCCACTGGGAGCCGACAGCACTACGGCCTTCCCCGGGGCGACCTGGAAGGAGACATCGGAAAAGGCCTCGATGCGTTTTCCTCCAAGCATGTGCAGCGTGAACGACTTGTGCAGGTTTTTCACGAGAAGCATGGCTGTCGCAGTCCTGTGGGAGGTTTCCGTGAAAAGAAGTATCAGAGCATGGAGCTGACCATGAGCTGGGTATAGGGGTGCCGGGGGTCTTCGAGAATTTGATCGGTGAGACCGGCTTCCACGATGCGGCCGCATTTCATCACCAGGGTCCTTCGGGTCAACATGCGGACCACTCCCAGGTCGTGGGAAACCACTAGGGTGGCCACCTGCATTTCGCGATGAAGCCTTCGGATCAAATCCAGCACCCGGGCCTGGACGGACACATCCAGGCCGGTGGTCAGCTCGTCGAGCAGCAATATTGCAGGGCTGTTGGAAAGGGCCTTGGCGATCTGAACCCGCTGCTGCATGCCGCCGCTGAAATGCTTCGGGGGCTCGTCCATGCGAGCGCGGGGGACCTCGGTTCTTTCCAGCAGTTCTCCGGCCTGTCGACGAATTTCCCCCACATGCCGCCACCCGGCTGCCAGCAGCCGTTCGGCGATGTTCCCTCCGGAGCTGATGTGCATCTTCAGGCCGAGGTGGGGGTTTTGAAACACGATACCCATGATGCGGTTGCGGATCATCCGCTGCCGATAGGAACCAAGGGACAGCAGGTTGACTCCGTCAAAGCCCGTACCGCCGCCGTCCGGCGATCGGCCGTTTTCGTACAGCATGACCTCCCCTGCCGTGGCCTCCCAGTCGAAGTGCAGCAGCCGCAGCACCGTGCTCTTTCCCGAACCGCTCTCACCGACCACACCCAGCACCTCGTCGGTGTGCAGGTCGAAGCCGATGTCGTGGCAGGCCACCACGGACCGGCAATGGGGGCAAATGTTGGTACCGGCTTCCGGTCCGGTATCGGCGGCGCACCGTGGACAACCGGGGCCGAAAATCTTGGAAAGGTTGCGGACGCGCAGCAGTGGTTGTTTCATGGGGACGGCGCCTCGCCCGAACGCCGTTTTTCGCAGTGAGCGGTATCCGAACACATGAAGGTGCGCCCGCCCGTGTCGTCGTCGGGCACCTCGTCCAGAAAGGTGTTGCGGGCGCCGCAGCGGGCGCAGCATCGCCCTTCGAACGACTCCACTCGGAAACGGTAGTCGTCGAACTCCAGCGGTTCGACACGCGTGAAGGGGGGAATGGCATAGATGCGCTTTTCCCTTCCGGCACCGAAAAGGTACAGGGCTTTAGCCATATGCAGCCGGGGAACGTCCCAGCGGGGGATCGGAGACGGGTCCATCACGTAGCGGCGGTTGACCATCACGGGGTATCGCGCACCGATGGTGATCTCCCGGAAACGCACGATGTCCTCGTAGAGGTACAGCCACATGGGGCTGTAGTCCGCCTCGGCGTGCATCCGGCGGGTTTCCCGCTCGGAAGGCTCCACGAATCGGAGCGGTTCGGGAATGGGCACCTGAAAGACGAGGATCTGTTTTTCGTTCAGCGGTTCCTCGGGAATCCGGTGCCGGGTTTGAATCAGGCTGGCCTCCAGGGTGTTGGTGGTCAGTGCGACACCGGTTACGCTTTCGATGAACTTTCGGATGTTCACGGCGTTGACGCTGTCGTCGGAGCCTTGATCGATCACTTTGAGCACGTCCGAGGAGCCGATCAGCGAAAGGGTCAGCTGGAGCCCCCCCGTGCCCCAGCCTCGGGCGATGGGAAGCTCCCGGGATCCGAACGGAACCTGATAGCCCGGAATGGCCACGGCCTTCAGGGTCTTCCGGCGGATCTCCCGTTTGGCGCCCTCGTCGAGGAAGGCAAAATTATAGTCGACGCATCCGCCTTCACTGCGATCCGTCGACCGGATCCATTCCTGCAGTCTCATGTGCTTGTCTTGCCTTTCGGATGCGGTCCAGAGCCGATTGGAAGGTCACGTAGTGGGGCAGTTTGTAGTGATTGCAGAAGCCCATGGACTCGATGCCGTCGATGTGCTGCAGCACGAACTCCTGGTCTTCGGACGGCGAGGCAGGGGCCTCGCTCTGCATGGCCCGGTCGAGAACGGCCATGGCGATGGCCCGGGTTTCGTTGTGGCCGAAGGACAGGCCATAGCCCAAGCTGAACTGCGGCTTTCCGTTCCCGGCCTCAGCATGGGCGATGATCTCGGCCTCGGTGACCAGCACCTCCCCCAGCTTTTCCGGCTTGCGGGTCAACGGATGCGGGACCACCAGGTCCAGGGTTCCCACCCGCAGCTCCCCGACGGTCGGATGCACGACACCGTAGCCCCGCATGTTCGAGTAGGCCAGGGCCAGCATACCGCCGGTTTCCGCCCGGCAAAGGGCCTGCAGCGCCGCACTTCTCGGTGCCGGGAAGGACAAGGCCTGGCGGGTGACATCGAAGGGCTCTTCTATCGGTGAGCCGGCGGTCTGTTCCGCCAGCAGGTTTTCTTGCCGCAGCAGGTCCACGACCTTGGGGAAAGTGTCCGGAAGCGATCCGGCCGGGACGGACCGGCCCAACATCGATTCGGCCCGGCGGCG
>JAJDOA010000204.1 GCA_022340405.1 Desulfobacteraceae bacterium
CGAACTCCTCGTCCGTGGTGTTGTTGGAGGTGAACATAATCTCCTCCCCCCGGGCGCCGACCTTTCGGCTCAGCAGCAGTTCCGGAACCGAACTGCAGTCGAAGCCGAAGCCCTCGTCCCGCAAGATGGCGAGGATGGAGGGGTTGGGCAGGGCCTTGACCGCGAAATATTCCCGAAAACCGTTCAGTCCGGAAAAGGCGCCGAACAGGGCGCGGGCGGTCTCCCGGATTCCCTTTTCGTCGTAAATGTGAAACGGAGTGCCGTAATGTTCGGCCAGCTCCGGAGCGATGGAAACCAGCCGTTGGCTGAAGCCTCTGGACATGGGCATGGCTGATGCTCTCCTTGTCGTTTGCGAAAACGGTCGTGCCCGGGGTCTCGCCTCAGGTCAGCGCCTTTCGTATCCGTTCCATGGCCCTATGCACGTTTTCTGAACTGTTGAAGGCGCTGATCCGGATATATCCCTCTCCACATTTTCCGAAACCGGCGCCGGGCGTGCAGACCACACCGGCCTTTTCCAACAGCATATCGAAGAATTTCCACGAATCCATTCGGCCGTCGATCCAGATATAGGGAGAATTCTCACCGCCCGTGCAGTCCAGCTGGAGGGCCTCCATCTCCTTGCGGATGAAGCGGGCGTTTTTCATGTAGCCTTCGATGAGTGCACGGGCCTGTTCCCGGCCCTCCGCCGTGTAGACCGCTTCGGCTGCCCGCTGAACGGGATAGGAAACGCCGTTGAACTTGGTGGTGTGGCGGCGGTGCCACAGGCGGTGCAGGGAGTGGGGGTTGCCTTCGGCGTCCCAGGCTTTGCAGTCTTTGGGAACCACAGTGAAGGCGCATCGCGTGCCGGTGAAACCGGCAGTTTTCGAAAAACTGCGGAACTCTACGGCCACCTCTTTCGCGCCTTCGACCTCGTAGATGCTGTGAGGCAGGGACTCGTCGCCGATAAAGGCTTCGTATGCAGCGTCGAAAAGGATCAGCGCCCGGTTGGCGGCGGCCCAGTCTACCCACTGCTGCAATCGGGCCCGATCGATGGTGGCACCGGTGGGATTATTGGGAAAGCACAGGTACACCAGATCCACCGGAACTTCGGGCAGCTCAGGAATGAAATTGTTTTCCCGAGTGCTTTCCAGGTACACGATGCCCTCGTAGCGTCCGTCAGTACAGGCACCCGTCCGTCCCGCCATGACATTGGTGTCCAGATATACCGGATAAACCGGATCCGGAATGGCCACACGGACATCCTGGGAAAAGAGCTCTTGGATGTTGCCGTTATCGCATTTGGCACCGTCGCTGATGAAGATTTCGTCGGGGTCGATGTCCGCACCCCTCTCGCGGTAGTCTGCAGACGCAATTCGCTCGCGCAGGAAAGGGTATCCCTGTTCGGGGCCGTATCCCCGAAACGACGCCTCTTCGCCCATTTCCTCCACGGCACGGCGGAAGGCCTTCACGCATGCCGGAGGCAGGGGACAAGTGACGTCGCCGATGCCCAGTTTGAGGACCGGCTCTTCGGGATGCGCCTTCTGGTGGGCGTCGACTCTTCGGGCGATTTCGGAAAACAGATAGGAGGATGTCAGTTTCAGATAATGCTCGTTTACGCGAATCATGTTCTCCCCAGTTCGTTGGTGTGGTTGAACCCGCCAGAGGCCGACCCGATTCATTCGATCGGGATGCGGGCGGTTTCCTTATGTGTGGACAGCACCACCCAGGTGCGGGTGGCCGTCACCGCCTTGATACCCGAGATTTGCTCCCGCAAAACGTACTCCAGCTCTTCGGTGTCCGCCGCGCGGATCTTGAGGAAAAAGCCGTCCTCCCCGGCCACGAAGTGAACTTCCTGCACCAATGGGATTTCGGCCAGTTTTCGGCCCACCCCCGCGGCGGCCGACGGCTGCCCCAGCGCCACGGACACGAAGGCGACCAGGCTGCGGTTGAAATGGCGCGGGTTGAGCCGTACCTCATACCCCTCGATGATGCCCTGCTTTTCGAGTTTGCGGATCCGTTCCAGGACCGCCGACGGCGCCATGCCCACCTGCCGGGCGACCTCCACATTGGGAATGCGGGCTTTCTTTTGGAGTATCTTCAGTATTTTGAAGCTAATTTCGTCTATCATTCTCTATTTGCCTTTTTTTATAGAATAATATTCTATATATTTGCTTTGTCAAGAACAATATGATTACATTTCTTTTGTCTTGAATAAAGAGGAGAAAGCGGTATCCTGAACAGGACCGCTCCGAGAGCCCAACACCTCTCTGGAGTCCGGCATTTGCCGGTGGGGGACCCGCTTGCTTGAAGCCAGTGCGCCGGGACCGGCATTTCCAGCACGAAAATTGCCCGCATGAGAAGCGGCGCTTGCCACGCGGCACCGGAGAAAACACATGCACGGAAACCGCAACGGGAGAGCCTGTCCGAACCGGGCCTTGTTTCTGCTGCTTTCGCTTGCCCTCGTACTCGTGCCGTACGCCAAAGGTCGTTGCCAGTCGACCGGATCGGATACGGCTCACGGTGAGAGTCGACTGCAGATGGATCAGGCGGTGATGTGCGAGGAAGTCCGGGATCTGGCCCCTGTGAACGTCTCCGTGGTATTTTCCGTGGACATCGGAAAGGTCTCCTGCTTCACTCTTTTCGATCCCGTCCCTCAAAAGACCGTCGTCTACCATACCTGGTTCCATCGGGACCAAGAGAGCACCCGTAAACGGCTGGCATTGCGGCCGCCCCGATGGTCGACGGTCAGCAGCATACAGCTGCGGGAGACCGACAAAGGCCCGTGGCGTGTGGTCATTTCGGACGATACCGGCCACATCTTCGGTATCATGCGATTCAGCGTGACGGACTGACGGTCTCGACCGGCGTGTCCGTCAGAGAGCGAACGATCGGGGGAAAACCTTGCTGGCATTCTTGTCCACCGTCCGCTGGCAGGACATTGCAGACATCGCCCTGACCAGCTACATCTTGTTTCGCTTTTACGTGCTGTTTCGCGGTACGACGGTTTTTCGCGTGATCACCGGCATCGCTTTGCTGGGGTTTTTCCAGCGGGTGGCCGTGTCCCTCGGACTCATCGTGACCAGTTGGGTGATGCAGGGTTTCACGGCGGTGGCGGCCTTGATCATCATCATCGTATTCCGAAACGAGATCCGCAATGTGCTGCAGGCCAGGAACCTGCACGCCATATTCTGGGGTACCGGCCTCAAGCGCCAGACGGCGCCGGTGGAGTCGATCGTTCAGGCCATCTACGATCTGTCCCGGCAGCGGATCGGAGCGCTTCTGGTGATCCCCGGTGTGGAAGATCTGGAGGATGTCGTGCAGCGGGGCATTCCGTGGCAGGGATTGGCCACGCGCGAGGCCATCAAGACGGTTTTTTGGCCCGACAACCCGGTACATGATGGCGCGGCCGTCCTCCAAGGCAGCCGGATAGCAGAGGTGGGGGTCATCCTCCCGTTGAGCCACCGGGAGAATCTGCCCAGCGCCTACGGTACGCGGCATCGTGCGGCACTCGGGTTGACAGAGGTCACCGACTCGATGGTGGTGGTGGTGTCGGAGGAGAGCGGGCGGGTTTCCCTGGTGAAAAACGGCCGGATCGATCCCATCGCCGACAACGTGGAGCTGTCCCGGCGCGTGCGCGAGCACCTGGGTATCGTGGTCGGTCCCACCCGGCGCCAGAAACGGGAAAAGGTCAAATTGGTCGCGGCGGCGGTCTGCTCCGTTCTTCTCATCACCGGTGTATGGTTCAGTTTCACCCGCGGGCTGGACACGCTGATCACACTGGAAGTCCCGGTGGAGTATGTCAAAAGGGACCCGAAGATGGAGATCCTGGACACATCGGTCAACACGGTCAGCCTGCAATTGCGCGGATCGGAAAGCCTGATTCGATCTCTGAAACCCGAACAAGTGAAAGTCCGGCTGAACCTCAGCGGCGCGGCTATGGGAGAAAACACGTTCACCCTTACCAGCGAGAACATCGTCCTGCCACCCGGTGTATTTCTCGACAAGGTCAAACCCCCCGCGGTTCACGTCACACTCGACGTCCCGGTTGCCCGAAGCATTCCCGTCCAGGTGGACTGGGCAGGAAGGCTGGATCCGGAACTGCGCATCGAATTCGTGTCCGTCGAACCGGACCGCGTCCGGGTGGAGGGCGGCAGCGGCGTGCTGGAAGCGCTCTCGACGCTGTACACGCGAAAGGTGCCGCTGGCGAAGATCGTCGAGTCCGGATCCATGACCGTGGAGCTGGCGCTGCCGCCGGCCTCGGTTGAGGTGGCGCCGGACGAGCCCGAGGAGGTGACCGTCACCTACACGGTGAAGAAAAGGCAAAAGTGAACCCGAACCCCGCAGGAAGGGAGGACATCATGGCGGAAACTGTCGATATCGAACCTTTTCGCGAAAAAATGCGTGCCATCGACATCATGCGGTTTCTATCGGATGCCGAACTGGATAATCTGTTGCAGCGAGCCGAAGTGCTCAGCTTCGAATTCGGTGAAACGATCATCCGGCAGGGAGATATCAGCGATCACCTGTACGGAGT
>JAJDOA010000235.1 GCA_022340405.1 Desulfobacteraceae bacterium
TGGATCCTCTCCAGATTCTCCAAGTTTTCCCCGTAACGGCTCACCCGGAAGCGGTAGCGTTTCATGTCGCCGCCCTCGTTGACATAGGGTCCGGAGGGCAGGCAGATCACGGATCCGTCCACGGTGTCCTGCCAGACTTCGGTGAGTCCGAAGGTGAGAATCAGCAGCCGCTCCTTCTTCAGCGCACGCCGGGAGCAGCGGATGTGCCGGGTGAAGTCCGTTTCAGCCTCCTCTATGGATGCGTACCGGATGATGCGGCGGTAGGGGTCTTGGACGGTTTTCGAATGGGGTGCGATCCACCAGCGAAGATCCGGCTGCCAGGACTCGAAGCTGTACTCGAACACCTGCCGCATGGAAAAGGTGTTGTACAGCCGTTCCCATGCGGCGCTGGCATGTACGGAGGCCTTCCGGTCGGTCTCCTCGGTGATGTAGCGGTAGCCCCGCTGGAGCAGCCTGCGTTTGATTTCGCGGGCAAAGCACGAACCCATGGAGGCGATGGGCGTTCCGCGGTCGATGGAAAGCCCTTGGCCCTTCCGTTGAGGAAAATGACCGTCGGAGCCGGGGTTGTCGAAAGACCCCGGCCACACCTGCCAGTGGGCGAAACGATGAACGGGATGCACGTCGGATCGGGCCATGGATTCCTCGTTTACAGCAAAATGACAAAAAGTGCAAAAATCCTTGTGATGCCTGACCATAAGCACCCCGCCCGGAGCCATCAAGAAACGGAAGAGCGGCATTCATGAATCGGGACGATGCATAAGGTTTGACAGCGCGCCGTGGGGAGTCTACTGTTCGCGTCGTTTGTATGGAAGCGGTCTCAGAATTCGGTTCCGTTTCCAAGATGGTTTTCAATAGGATTGTAGGGGAGGGGTTTATCCTCTCCCGTTGGTGGTCCCCGCTACCCCTGCCGGGCGGAGATCAACCCCGCCCTACGGAAAGAAGGAAAAACGGTTTTCAAAAAGAATGCATCCGAAAAACACCATCACCGTCGTTCTTGTCGCATTGTACCGGTTCCAGAATTTCCCCATTCGAATCCTTCATGCCCAGCTCGAGGCAATGAAAGGGGTCGATCTCCACACGGTTTTTTTTAAAAACCATCTGACCAACGCCATCCAGCAGCAGACCGATGCCGAGGAGCGTCTTTTCGGAGAAACAATGGAAGCGCTTCAGCCGGATCTGGTCGGGATGAGTGTGTATTCGCCCTATGTGGCCTGTGCACGGCGCCTGACCGAAATCGTGAGAAATCGAACACGGGCCCTCGTCCTGTGGGGAGGCATCCACCCCACCCTCAGTCCGGAATCCTGTATGGAGGAGGCCGACATTATCTGTCGCGGAGAGGGTGAAGGGGCGCTTTCCGAACTGGTTTCCGCTCTCGGCAGCGGGAGGGAGTTTCGGGGCATTGAAAACCTGTGGGTTCGCCAAGGGGATGGAATCCGCCGCAATCCGATGCGGCCCCTGATTCAGAACCTGGATGCGATGCCCTTCCCCGCCTACGATCGTCCCAACTTTTCTTTTATCGAGTCGGACCGTGTGTGGCAGGACGATCCCGCAATCGAGGAGTCGACACTGGCCGTCATGCCGGCGCGGGGCTGTCCCTTTCACTGCTCGTTCTGCGTCAACAGCCTGCTGCGTCCCATGTACAAAGAGCTCGGACCCTACAGCCGCCGCCGGTCCGTGGACAACATCATCGAGGAGATCCTAAGCGTTCTGCGATTGGAAAGAAGCCGCGTGCGGATGATCGAATTTCACGATGAAAACTTCGGTACAAGCGAAGGTTGGTTGAGAGATTTCGAGCGCCGGTACCCCACCGAAATCGGACTCCCCTTCAAGGTCCAATACAACCCGACGCTGATCCGGGCGAGCGTGGTGAAGCGGTTGGTCGACTGTGGGCTCCACCGTCTCAAGTTCGGAATCGAAACCGGTACCGACAGCATTCGAAAACGGGTATTCAACCGGGCTGGAAGAAACCGTGACATTCTGCGTATGGCGTGGGAAATTGCCGATCTCGATGTCAAGACCCGCTACGACTTGATACTGGACAATCCTTACGACACCGACGATACCCTGCGGGAAACACTGGCGTTTATCCTGCGCTTGCCGAAACCGCCCCGGTTCAACCTGTATTCGCTCCAATTTTTCCCTCACTATCCACTCACGCGCAAGGCCCTTGCGGATGGCCATGTCACGAAAAGAGAAGTGAGTCTGGAATGTCTGCAAAAGCGGATGGCGCGCAACTGGGCTTTCGTGCCCCGGCTGTTTCCCTACACGGAAAGACAAATCCTGCAGAACCTCATTTGGCTGTACGCCCAGCGGAAGGTCGGCGATGCATCTCTGTGTCGCGCCGTATTCCAAGATTCGGCCGCGGCCCGCATTCGCCGGCATGGCTTGCATTGGGCTGCCGTCTTTCACGGCAGGATCAACGCCCTTCAGCGCCAGCGCTCCCGAAGGCCTGCCCGATAGAAGTCGGCACCTGCGATTCGGTGGGCCTGTCCTGTTTCGAGTATTAGCAAGAAATGATTGAAATTGTATCCGATTTTGATTATGGTGGCCATCGTTTGGCAATGCGTCCGAATGGGATCGCGCCGACAAGTACCGGCGCGATGCGCTCGCTCGGTTTTTCATCGCCCGGGAGCGTGTTCGGAATTATTCATGGATCGAATCGTCCCCCGCCGAAACGGTGTATCTGCGAAGATCCCGTCGCTTCGATTCGACCCCCGGCGGAAACCTGACCGATTCGGTCCATCCGCCGCGGCAGCCCCTTCTCTCTGAGAGGAATGGCACGGTATTCCACCTACAAAATTCTGATGTACAGTCATGATACCTACGGGCTTGGGCACATCCGCAGGACCATGGCCATCGCCGCACATCTGCGTCAAAAAAACGTCAACGTGCTGATCCTCACCGGCTCCCCCATCGCCGGGCGTTTCATTTTTCCCGAGCATGTGGATTTCGTTCGGATCCCGGGCATGATCAAGAAAACCAACGAGGAGTACCTGCCCCTTTCCATCAAGATCAAAGCACCCCATGCGATGGAAATCCGAAAAAATATCATCACGGCAACGGCCAAGACCTTCAAGCCCGACCTGTTCATCGTGGACAAGGAGCCGCTGGGGATGAAAAAGGAGGTTCTGCCCACGCTGGAATGGATGCGCCGCTGCCTTCCCCGCTCCCGGACGGTTCTGGGGCTGCGGGACATCATGGACGACGCCGAATCCGTCCGTGCCGACTGGGAAAAAAAGGGTGTCTACGACATTCTCGACCGGCTCTACGACGAGATCTGGATCTACGGGCTGCAGTCTTTTTACGACCCCATCCAGGAGTACGCCATCCCACAGGCGGTGAGTGAGAAGATTTGCTTCACCGGATACATCCAGCGGAGGATCTCCTCCATGGCGGCCATCCGGAAGGTGAAGAAGGAGATCGGGGTGAAAAAGGGGGAAAAGCTCGTGGTGGTCACCACGGGCGGCGGCGGTGACGGATACGCCCTCATGGACAACTACTTGCGCATGCTGGAATCCCAGCCGCGCCCCATCCCGTTCCGCAGCTTTCTCATTACCGGGCCTTTCATGCCGCGCCAGAACCGTCGGGAAATTTTCGCCCGGGCCCGGCGTCTGAGTGCCAGCAGCGTCCGTTTTTACAGCCGGATGGAGGAGATTCAAGCGGCCGCCGACCTCGTGGTGAGCATGGGAGGCTACAATACCATCTGCGAAATCCTCTCCCAGGGCACGGTCTCTCTGATCATCCCGCGGGAGAACCCCCGGCGGGAGCAGCTGATTCGGGCCCAAGTATTTCATCGGGAAAGACTCGTGGATTACATTCCGTGGGATTCCGTGTCGGTGGAAAATCTTCGGGAGAAGGTCTTTTCCTTGCTGGACCGGCCCGAATCTTACACAAAAGCCATCTCCGGCTTCCGCCTGACCGGCGTTCATACCATGCGGAAAAGACTCGACGCCTGTCGTAACTGCCAATCATGAGCGCCGATTGCGGTCCCGTTCTCGGGATGATACTCAAAGGCTACCCCCGCATCTCGGAAACCTTCATTTCCAACGAAATACTGCTTCTGGAAGCCGCGGGATTCCGCATCCACATTCTGTCCATGCGCCGCCCGCGGGAGGATTTCACCCACGCAAGCGTTGGCGGCATTCGGGCCCCCGTAAACTATCTTCCCGAAACGCTGCTGGTCCCCCTTCCGCTTCTGCTGTTTTACAACCTTCGCCGCCTGCTTCGGTTCCCGCGGCGCTACCGCACGGCCTTGCAGACAGCGGTCCGCCGATTTCGCAGGACCCGAAAGCCCGCCACCGTCAAGCATCTGCTGCAGGCGGGCTATCTGGTGGAGCGGTTTCTTCCCGGCAGCGGCATCGTGCACTTTCACGCCCACTTTGCCCACTCGCCGGCGTCGGTGGCCATGTTCGCCGGACAGCTCAGCGGGCTTCCCTTCAGTTTCACCGCGCATGCCAAAGACATTTACACTTCCGATGTCGAGCAGCTGCGGGAAAAGGCGCTCGAGGCTCGGTTTCTGGTCACCTGCACGGAGTACAACCGCCGGTTTTTGCAATCCCTCGTTTCACCGGAAAGGACTCCGGTGCACCGGGTTTACCACGGCATCGATCTGGGCCTTTTCGACGGCGCATCCCACCCAGAGGATCCGCAGCCGCCATACCGCATTCTTACCGTTGCCCGGTTGACTCGGAAAAAGGGGCTGCCGACGGTGATCCGCGCGGTGAAAGCCCTGCGGGAGGCAGGGCTTCCCGTTCGCTACACCCTCATCGGAGACGGTGAGCAGCGGGAGGAGATCCTCGCGGAGCTGACGCGGCAGGGATTCGACGCGAAGCGATGTTGGCTCGGCACCCTGCCCCACGAAACGGTTTTGTCCCACTACCGGAAGGCCCATGTTTTCGCGCTGGGCTGCGAGGTGGCGCCCAACGGGGACCGGGACGGCATTCCCAACGTATTGGCCGAAAGCATGGCCATGGGCGTGCCTGTCGTCGCCACCCACATCTCCGGAATTCCGGAACTGCTGGAAGACGGCCGGTCCGGCCTGCTGGTGCCCCCGCGAAACCCGGGGGTGATGGCGCGTGCCGTGGCTCGGCTGCTGCTGGATACGCATCTGCGCAGCAAGATTGTCGATACAGCCCGCCGCGATGTCCGGCGATCCTTCGACAACCGGGTTCACATCCGGCGTCTCGTGTCGATTTATCGCCGGCAGGTATTGGGCTCCATCGAAGAGGAGCCCCTCTGGTGAACATTTGGCTTCATACCCCATTCAAGCCTTTGAACCACCCTCTTCCTTCCGGGGATCTCACTACGGCGCAGGGGATCCGCGACTTTCTGGAAAGGAAGGGACATCGGGTGCGCCCGGTCGGGCAGCCGCGCACCCGATGGATCTACTGGAGTCCCCACCTTTGGCCTTCGGCCTTTGCGCAGTGGCGCCATGTACGGCGACAGCTGACTGCGGCCCCGCCGGATCTTTGGCTGACCTACCATTCCTACTACAAGGCCCCGGACCTGATCGGCCCCGAGGTGGCGCGCCGCTACGGCATCCCGTATGCTCTCTTTCAGGGAATGTACTCCACCAAGCACCGGCGGAAGATGAAGACCTGGCCCGGCTTTGTCCTGAACCGGAGGGCTCTGGTTGCGGCAGGCCATTTGTTTGCCAACAAACGGGTAGACCAACAAAATCTGCAGCGCATCGTTTCTCCCGCCCGCATCACCTATATCCGACCGGGCATCGACCCGAGCGGTTTTTCACGGGACGCCGGGGCCGGGCGCTGCTGGCGAGATCGCTGGCATGCAGAGGATCGGCCCGTGGTCGTGACGGCCGCCATGTTCCGCCCTGACGTGAAGACCCAGGGACTGGCCTGGATGATCCGCACCCTGGGTGCGCTCCGGGAAAGGGGTGCGGATTTCATTCTGGCGATCGCCGGCGACGGATCCCAGCGGCAGCGGCTGGAGCGGCTTGCCCAAGCGCACCTGCCCGGACGGGTGCGCTTTGCGGGGAGGATTCCGCGCTCGGAAATGTACGCCTTCTACAGTGCCGGCGACGTGTTTGCCTTTCCAGGCATCAACGAGGCACTGGGGATGGTCTACCTGGAGGCCCAGTGCTGCGGGCTGCCGGTGGTGGCCTTCGACAATGCGGGCACCCCCGAAGTGATCCTGCGGGACCGAACGGGTTTTCTCGTCTCCTTCCAAGACGGCCCGGGCTTTGTCGGAGCGGTCGAGCGGCTGCTGTCGGATGCCGATCTGCGGCGGGAAATGGGAAGGGCCGCTGCCCGATATGTCCGATCCCGGCACGATCTGAACGCCAACTACGGCGTCATGGAAAGGATGCTGGGGGAAATGGTCGGCGGGAACCTCGATAAATGATGCTGCGACCCAAACCAGGCGAGCCCTGCCATCACACCCGGTTTGGACTGATCCGTCACGCACAAACCCGCTGGAACCATGAAAAGCGTATCCAGGGCCAGAGCGATTCTCCGCTCACCGGATGCGGTCGGTGCCAGGCAGACAGATGGGCGGACCTGCTGAGAGCGTTTTCATGGGATCGGATCCTCACCAGCGATCTGGGACGGGCAGTGGAAACGGCCGGGCGGATCCAGAGCAAACTTGGGGGCTTGCCGGCGAGTCAGGATCCCCGGCTTCGGGAGCAGGATTGGGGGGAGTGGACCGGAAAACAGCTGGAGGAGATCCGATCTCAAGCGGAGCAAATGGTGCGAACGGCGGGCGATTCCGGATGGGGCTTCCGCCCGCCGGGAGGGGAGGACCGCCTTTCGGTACTTCGCCGCAGCCGGAGAGCTCTTATGGGTGCAGCCCGCCGCTGGCCAGGCCGTACGCTGCTGACCGTCGTCCACGGCGGAGTGGTGGCATCGCTGCTGCAGGGCCTCAGTGGGAGAAAGTGGATTGCCTCCGAGCCCCGCTTGGTGCGCCCCCACCACCTTCACTGGTTGAGGTGCGATGGAACCAAGCTGCTTCTGGAAGAGATCAACGCCCTCGACCTCTCGGACGGACCGATGGACGCGGAGGCGGAAACGGCGTGAATCATCAATGAAAATCCTTGTCTACTGCCAAAACGTATGGGGAGTCGGGCATGTCTTCCGGACATTGGAGATATGCCGCGCGCTGGGCGATCACGAAGTGGTGCTGATCATGGGGGGGCGCCCGCTGGACACCCTCCTGCCGCCCAACGTGCGCTGCCTTCGGCTTCCGGCACTGGAAATGAACGCGGACTATTCTGCGATGTTGACGGTCGCCCCGGAGATGGATATCGAGGAAATCAAGGCAAAGCGGGCCAAGGAATTGATGGAGATCTACCGACGGGAGGCCCCCGATGTCCTTTTCATCGAACTCTTCCCCTTCGGTCGCAACGCCTTCCGCTTCGAACTCGAACCGGTGCTGAAAACAGTGCTCGAAACGAAAGGGCCGAAGCCCCGTGTGATCTGCTCCGTGCGCGACATCCTTGTGGAGAAAAAAGATGTGGAGCACTTCGAAGCCCGGGTCGTTCGGACGCTCAACCGGTATTTCGACGGAGTGCTGATCCACGGGGACAAGAGCCTCATTTCCCTGGACGAGACCTTTACCCGCATGGAAGATATCCGAATCCCGGTGGTCTACACGGGGTACGTAACACCCCGCCCCGACGACGGGGCCGGGCAGCGCATACGAGACCGGAAGGGACTGGGCCCCGGCGACACGTGGATGGTTGCCAGCGCCGGGGGCGGCCGGGTGGCCGCTGCACTGATGCAGGCGGTCGCTGACGCCTTCGACCTGCTGGTCGCTCGCAACGGCAACATCCACCTTCACATGTTCACCGGGCCCTACATGCCGGAGGCGGAATTCCGACTTCTCAAACGGCGATCCGGTCCGAGGCTGCGGGTGGCGCGGTTTACGGACGCTTTCCCGGAAGTTCTCGCCGGGGCCGACCTGAGCATCAGCATGGGGGGGTACAATACCTGCATGAATGTTCTGGCCGTCGGGGTCCGTGCTCTGATGGTACCGTCCGGCCAGGACCGGGAGCAGGGTATGCGCCTGAAACGGTTGGCTGCAAGGGGTGCCGTTCACGTGCTGACGGAGTCGAAATTAAGCGGAGAGGCCATGGCCGAGGCCGTGCGCCGTGCCCTATCCGGCCCCCCGCCGGGGACAGATGTCGTGGACCTGAATGGTGCGGCCGCTTCGGCGGCCTGGATCGAGCGCTGGGTGCAAGACGAACCGGGAATGCGGAAATGACCCTGACCCATCTACAGCCGCCGGCGGGCTCTCCACCGGGTGGTTGAGGGGTGTACGGTTTTGTGGTAGTCTTTTTTCGCATTGGAGATCGAAGGGCTCAACGGGCGCCGCGGACAACCGGCGCCGGACCCGTCACCGACAGCCCCCTGTTCCCGGAACCGTTCATGACCGAAAAACCCCTTTCCTCAACCACCGGCAAGAACACTTTCCGGGTCGACCGGCAGGTGGTGCTGCCCTTTCGAAAGTCCGTCGAGATCGCATTTCAGAGCATCCGTGTGCGATTTTTTCGCTCCTTGATCACCACCATGAGTCTGGTGCTTGCCGTCTCCTTTCTGAGCTTTGCCAGCGTCAACACGGATGCGGCCAATGGCCTGCTGCAGAGCGGCGACCCCGCGCAACGTCAGGCGTTGATCCGGGCAGGACACGACTTGGCCGAAACCGACCAGACCGTGGGCAGCAGCCCCAAGCAGCGGTGGATTGTAATGCTTTCCCTAGTGGTCTGCGTGGTGGGCATCGTAAACGCCCAGCTGATGGCCGTCACCGAGCGTTTCCGTGAGATCGGCACCATGAAATGCCTGGGTGCACTGGACCGGTTCATCGTTCGCCTGTTTCTCCTGGAGGCCTTCATGCAGGGGGCCGTGGGCGCCGCCGCCGGGGCGGTCATCGGGGCGCTGTTCGCGCTGGGCAACGGGATGTTCCGCTTCGGCACGCTGGCCGTGACGGCGATATCCTGGTCGGATGTGGCCCTATCGGTACTGATCGCAGTGGGAACCGGATGTCTGCTAAGCGTCGGTGGCGCTCTGTATCCGGCGCTGTTGGCCGCTCGAATGCAGCCCGTGGACGCCATGCGGGCGGAGCACTAGCATGGAAGAAGAAACGAAAAAGATCGTTCGCGTCGTGGACGTTACCAAGAGCTTTCGCATGGGGAAGGTCACCGTGGAGGCCCTGAAAGGTGTCGACGTGGAGATACCTACCGGCTATTACATTTCCATCATGGGACCCTCCGGGTCCGGTAAAAGCACGCTGTTCAACATGATCGGAGGCCTTGACAAACCCACCACCGGCAAGGTGTTCATCGAAGATGTGGACATCGCCCAGTTGGATGCCTATGAGCTCGCCTGGCTGCGCTGCCGGAAAATCGGATATATTTTTCAGACCTTCAACATCATTCAGGTCATGACCGCGCTGGAAAACGTTACCCTGCCGATGGTATTCGCCGGCATGAACAACGACGAAGCGGTGGAAAAGGGAATCCAGCTGCTGGACCTGGTGGGTTTGGGAGACCGCTTTCAGCACAAGCCTTTCGAACTCTCCGGCGGACAGCAGCAGCGGGTGGCCATCGCCCGGGCCCTGGCCAACGACCCTTCCATCATCCTTGCCGACGAACCCACGGGAAACCTCGATCTGAGCACGGGGGAAGAGATCATCTCCCTGCTCAAAAGGCTCAGTCGGGAACGCATGGTCACCGTGATTTCGGCCACCCACGATTTCAAGATGCTCAATGTTTCCGATCAGGTGATTTGGATCCGGGACGGGCGCATCGACAAGGTGGAAGACCGCGACGAGCTGTCCATATCGGTGGGCGGCATCGACGAGAAAGCCTGAGGTGCCCCTCGTGACTTCGACCGACCGAACGGCCGCCGCGGGACCGTCTCCCCGATTCCTTCCATCCCTCGTTTGGTTTCCGGTTGTTTTGTTGCTGGCCTCGATCTTTTTGTCGTTCGAACCGGCTGCCGCCGATGGGCAGACCTCGACAGCCGACGAGCAATCGGCATTCACGGAAGCGCTCCGGACGCTCGGCGCATCGGAAGACCGGAGCTTCGGTTCGCCGGGGGCCGCCGGCGCCGCAGCCTATATCCGGGAGCAGTTTGAGGCGCTGGGGTTCGATACGGTGGAGAGTCAGCGCTTCGCCGAGCCCGCCCTCCGCCACCGCGCCAGCTCGTTGATCTTTTCCGATACGGGAGTCTCGGTGCGGATTCACCCCCTGTTCGGCAATGCCATCGCCCCCGAGGCCATTGCGCCGCCGGGGCTTTCCGGCCCCGTATACTACGTGGGTGACGGCAGGACCGATCGATTCAACGGCAAACCGCTGGACGGGTCGATTCTTTTAATGGAGATGGACTCCGGCAAGCGCTGGCAGCAGGCGGCCAACCTGGGAGCCAAGGCGGTGATCTACGTGGACCGGGGCCCCAGCGTGAAGGCATTTTTTCAAGAAAAAGTCGAACTCACCCCCCTGAAATTTCCCCGCTTCTGGATCTCTCTGGAAGAGGCGCGCCGCTGGTTTGGATCGTTTGAAACCGTTGGAAGCCGGCCCGTTTACGATGGTGTCCGCCTGGTGTCCGATATCCGCTGGAAGGAAACCACGGCCGAAAACGTCTATGTCCTCGTCCCCGGCACCGATCCGGAGCTTTCCGAGCGACTCATCATCGTCGAAGCCTTTTATGACAGCTCGGCGAGCGTTTTCGGCCTTTCTCCCGGTGCGGACGAGGCCTGCAGCGCGGCCTCCCTGCTGTCGCTGGCGCGCTACCTGAAAAGCCATCCTCCGGCGCGCTCGGTGCTGCTTCTGGCCACCGCCGGCCATTCCCAGGCCCTGGCCGGGATGCGGCAGGCGATGTGGGCGCTCAAAGTGCGGACACGGGATCTTCGCGACCTGGGAAAGGCTCTCGAGGCCCGTCAGGAACAAAGCGAACGGATCCTGGCAGGCCTGGAGGGGACGGACTTTTCCCGGCAGCCGGTGCGGCTCCCCGAGGACCCGGAGCTACGGGAGCTGCTGCGTGCAGCGCTGGAAGACCAGATCAAGACCGAAGCGGACGCCCTTTCCCGGCGACTCATGCGGCTGCGTCTGAGCGGAGAGGTGGAACGACAGCGTCAGACCGTCCAGAAGCTGGCCGACGAGCGGCTGCTGCTCCGGCGTATGGGATGGCGCTCCGATTTCCAGGACCTGACAGAGGCGGAGCGGAAACGCTATGCTCTGCTGGTTTCCCCCACCCGGCAGCGGCACCGCGACATCGTCGAGGACGCCCGCAACCAGTTGGAGCGGATCCAGACCGCCAAACGCTTCCGGTCCCGGGTGCGGCTGATGGAGCTGGACGCGGTCATTTCGCTGCACTTGTCCAGCCATGGCAACGGATTCGGTGCGTTTCACCAGGGATGGCTGTACACGCTGAAGTCCTCGGTCAACCGTGTCGCAGCTTACAGCCTCATGGACGATGTGCTTCGAAAAGAAGCCGAGCGGGTGAAATCCGAAGAAGGACTGCCGCCGCTCTTCCATGACACGCTCCGACCCAGTCGCAAGCGATCCTGGGAGAGCTATTTTGCCGACCACCCTCACCTGGGCGGGGAGGTTTCGGCGCTGGCCGGCTTTCACGGCATCACCTTCGCCACCACCGACGACGCCCGCCTGTTTTGGGGAACCCCCTACGACCGGCTGTCCCGCGTCGATCTGGACCAAGCCTTCGCCCAGAGCCGCTTCGTCACCCGCCTCGTTCATCGGCTTTCCCTGGCGCCGCAGCTGCACGGAGACATCTATCCCAGGGACGGTTTTTCGGCCGTTGACGGTCGGGCCAATTTTCTGCGCCATGGCGAGCTGTTCCCGGACCAACCCGCCCCGGGAAGCATGATTCTCGCCTACCAGGACCGCACCCGGTTTCTATCCATGGTGGACAGCATGGGCGCCTTCCACCTGCGAGGCGTGGCCGACAAAAAGCACGTTCTGCACAAGGTCATCATCGAAGGCTATCGATTCGATCCGGACACGGGAGACGCCGTGTGGGCCATTGACAAGAAGCAGACCGGAATCAATGCCTACCGGGTCAAAATGAATCGAAATTTCATGGAGACCGACCTGGTGATGTTCGGATGCCGGCGCACCACCATATTCAACCTGCTGGAGCCCCGGAACCTGCACTACATGCCCAAGATCCGGCTCCTCGACGGCCGGAGGGAGGCAACTCCACTGCGGTACTGGTGGAGCCGCACCGACACCTGGAGCTCCACAATCGCCTCCATCTTTCTGGAGCCCGGAACGCCGCTGAAGATGACCCTGTCGGACACGGTCCTGCGCAACAAGCTCATTCTCACCAACGCCACCGAGGAATACCCGAACGGCGTCGGGTACCGGATCGACGAGTGGCCGACGATCAATCCCACCGAATACCGTGTGGCGCGGGACATGTGGATGTTGATCCGACCCCGCGTGGAAAACCTGGAACATCACGGCATTCACAACGAACAGATCCGCAACTTGCAGAAGGAGGGGACCCGGGCGCTGGACGCGGCCGAGCGGGCGCTGGCTAAACGGCGCTACGACGTGTTTCTGGAAAACGCCCGCAAATCCTGGGCCCTGGCCACTCGTGTGTACGAGCACGTGGAGAAGACGCAGAAGGATGTGCTGTTCGGTGTACTGTTCTACATCGCCCTTTTCGTGCCCTTCGCCTTTTGCCTGGAGCGCTTTCTTTTTTCCTATGCCAGTATCTACAAGCGTATCATCGCTTTCTGTGTCATTCTGGTGGCCACCATCGCCGTGGTCTACCAGGTGCATCCCGCTTTCGAGCTGGCCTACAGCCCGATGGTCGTTGTGCTGGCTTTTTTCATCATGGGCCTCTCCCTGATCGTCACCCTCATCATCTTCTTTCGGTTCGAAACGGAAATGACCCATTTGCAGCGTCGCGCCGGAGGGATGGAGACCGGTGAGATCAGCCGGTGGAAGGCCTTTTCGGCCTCTTTTTTCCTGGGGGTGTCCAACCTTCGCAGGAGGCGTGTTCGCACGGTGCTCACCTGCCTGACCCTGCTCATCCTCACCTTCACCATTATGAGCTTCACTTCCGTAAAGAGTGTGCAGCTGCACAACCGGCTCGCCTTGAAAGAGGACGCTTCCTACCAGGGTCTTCTGCTCAAGCGCGCCAACTGGGAGGATCTGCCGCCCGAGTCCATGGGGATTGTCCGGAACGCTTTTGAAAAACAGGGCACGGCGGTGCCGCGGGTCTGGTTGGAGGAGATGGACCGCACCCGCACCCCCACCATTTCAATTCAGCGAGGAGACCTCGGATTCGAGGCACGCGGGATGATCGGTTTTTCGGAATGGGAGCCGGAGGTGACGGGGCTGGACCGCTTTCTGGTGGGGGGGCGGTGGTTCCGGGACACGGATCGGCGCGTGGTCATTCTCTCCGATCGGGCCGCCGAAAACCTCGGCGTTTCGCCGAATCGCCCCGGGGAGGCCGAAGTGCGGATCTGGGGGATTCCCTTCCGCGTGATCGGCGTGTTTGCGGGAGACCGGCTCATGGGATGGGCGGATCTGGACGGCGAGCCCATCACGCCGGTGACCTTTCCCAACGAGGCCACCATCGCCCTGACCGAGGTGGAAGTGGACGCCATGGAGTCCGGCGAGGACATCCAGGTATTCCAGAGCCGGTACCAGCACACGCCCGGTGACCTTACCGTGTTCATTCCCTATCGGACCCTGCTGGCCGTGGGCGGCTCGATCAAAAGCTTTGCCGTCCTGCCGCGGAAGGGTTACGAGATCCGGCAGATGGCGGCCGATCTCACCGAGCGGTTCGGACTCATCCTGTTTGCCGGGGAGCCGAAGGGCACGTTTCTGTACCACGCAGGCGACACCATGCAGTACAGTGGTCTTCCCAACGTGGTCATCCCCGTGCTGATTTCCATTCTCATCGTGCTCAACACGATGATCAGCAGTGTCTACGAGCGGAAGAACGAAATCGCCATCTACACATCGGTGGGACTGGCGCCGTCGCATGTGAGCTTTCTGTTCATCGCCGAAGCCATGGCATTTGCCGTAATCAGCGTTGTGCTGGGCTATCTGGCCGCCCAGGTCAGCGCCCAGCTTTTTTCCGGGACCGCCCTGTGGTCCGGTATCACGGTGAACTACTCTTCCCTGGCCGGAGTCGGCGCCATGGTGCTGGTCATTCTGGTGGTGCTGGTGTCGGCGATATATCCGTCGCGGGTGGCCGCAGAAATCGCTATCCCGGATGTGAACCGCTCCTGGAAAATGCCCGAACCCCAGCAGAGTGTCATCGAGGTTTCTCTGCCGTTTCTGATGAAATATCGGGAGCAATGGAGCGCGGGCGGATTCCTGCTGAGTCACTTCGAGGGGCACCAGGACATCTCTCACGGACTGTTTTCCGCCGGTGCGCCGGCAGTTGGCCTGACGCCTCCGCCGATCGCCAATCCGGAGCTTCCGGCGCCTGAGGTCCCGGCACGCCCACCAGAAGAGGATCTCGCCCATCTGCACATCCGTGTACAGGTGTGGATGGCTCCCTTTGATTTCGGGATCACCCAGATGGTGGATCTTCGGTTCCGGTACGCTGAGGAGCCCGGCTTCCTGGCCATCGACGTGCGCATCGAACGAATGGCCGGCGAAGTGAACGCCTGGGGCCGGGTCAACAAGGCATTCATCAACCGCCTGCGCAAACAAATGCTGATGTGGCGGTCTCTGAGCACCAGCGAACGTCTTGATTACGAAAACCGGTTGGAAGCATTTCGGCGCAAGGAAACGGCATGACGGACCACACCCCTCCGGAATCAGGCGCGGGCGGACGCCCCGCAGAGCAGCCCATCCGGCTGCGCGCCATCGTGCTCGGCCTGGTGCTGGCCGCGCTGATTTGCGCCCTGACGCCGTTCAACAACGTTTATCGGCAGGCGACTCCGCTGGCCGGTGGGTATTTTCCACTGGCCCCCTTCTTCATTCTGCTCTGGCTGACCCTCCTGGTGGCCGCGGCCAGGAAGCTGTTTCCCTCCCGGTTGTTTTTCACCGGAACGGAGTTGCTGGTCACCTGGGCGATGATGTTCATTCTGTCAGGCATCGCCTACACGGGCTTGGCACGAACCTTTTTTATCAACCTGACCGCGCCCTACCACTTCGCCACGGTGGAAAACCGATGGGCGCAGGTGCTGCAGCCGCTGTTGCCCGAAATATGGTATCCGCAGAGCCCGGACGCCATCCAGACCCTGTACAACGGCCTGGAAGGCGGGCGTCAGATGGGATGGATGGAAGTGCTCGCCCGCATTCCCTGGGGGGCCTGGGTCCGCCCCCTGGCCGTGTGGAGTCTGTTTGTCCTGGTCTGTTATTTCGTCATGGTCTGCATGATCAATCTGCTCAGCCGCCAGGCCCTGCGCAATGAACGGATGAATTTCCCGCTGCTGCGGGTGCCGCAGATGATGGAGGAGGCACTGGACGAAAACCGGCTGTGGTCCTTTCTCACCAATCGATATTTGCTGGCGGGACTCAGCGTGCCGGTGTTTCTCCACCTAATCAACGGCCTTGCCTTTTACTACCCGGACATCCCCCAAATCCCCACACTGATTCTGGCAGGGAAGTACTTTCCCAAGTACGGGCTGTTTTCCGGTTTCTACAAGCTCAAGATCTATCTCTACCCCGCGTTCATCGGTTTTGCCTTCCTGGCATCCAAGCAGATCTCGCTTTCTTTCTGGCTGTTTTTTCTCCTGGGCTCTCTGCTCATCGGACTGTTGAGCGTTCTGGGCTACAATATCCCCTCGGCCGCTCTCGGCGTCACCTTCGGGCCCACCCTTTCCCGGCCGGAGGAGACCCAGATGATCGGCGCCTACGGGGTGTTCTTCCTCTTTCTTTTCTGGATAGCCCGCCGGCATCTTTTGGGTGCGCTCCGGCACGGCCTGTTCATGAAAACCGCCGAACCGGCCGAGGCCGAATGGCTGGCCATCCGGTTTTCCTTCTGGGGCGCAGTCATCGGCACCGTGATTCTGGTGGCCTGGTTGACGGTCTTCGGGATGCCGCCTTTGGTGGCGGTCCTCACCGTGGGCGCGTTTTTCATGGTGACCCTGGTGGCCACCCGAGTGATCTGCCAGGGAGGGATTGCCTATTTCACGCTCACCATGGCGCCCACCGATGGACTGCTGGCGCTGTTCGGCCCCAAATTCTTCGGAACGATGGGCATCGTGATCGCAGCGGTGGTTCAGAAGGTCCTTTTTGTGGACCTGAGGGAGTCTTTGATGCCGGCCCTGCTGCATGCGCGCAAGGCCACGGCGGGGGCGGGAAGCCGACGACTGTTTGCCGGGGGTCTTCTGGTGTCGCTGGTGGTGGGGCTGGCCGTCTCCTTCGGAGCCATGCTCAGCCTCTGCTATAAATACGGCATCCGAGAGCTGCCCCTGGACTGGGCCACCCGGACCACCCTGTCGGTGTACGAAAATATCTTCACCCTCGTCGAATCCCCCATCCAGTCCGGCGACTGGGTGCTGATTTTCACCGTCTTCGGTGCCCTGGTCATGCTCGTCGTGGTGGTCTGCTACCACCGTTTCTACTGGTGGCCGGTCCACCCCATCGGCTACCTCACCGCCTACAGCTCGGCCATGCGCATTCTCTGGTTTTCCTTCTTCGTCGGATGGGCGTGCAATGCGCTGTGCATGCGCTACGGTGGTGTGGTTTTGTTCAAGCAGCTGCGCTTTTTCTTCGTGGGCATGATCATCGGAGACTTTTTGATGGGGGGCTGCTGGGCCATCGTGGGGCTGTTCTCCTACGCATCCTACCAGGTGTTGCCGACCTAGGCGTCGGTTCCTCGTTTCCAGTCCTCGAAATACGGCCGTATTCCTGTGGCTGGAAACTCGGATCCGCCTTGACCTTGAACGAAAATCCAAATGTAGAAACAGCCCCTAAATATACCGGTAGGGGAGGGGTTGATCCCCTCCCCTACCAAAGACAAAAAAAGGCCATTCCAATCCGAACAACCTTTTGACAATTGCTCCAATGATGGAGATCACCGGCGATCCGAACGTCAGCTTTGATCGTCCGGCGAATCGACTTGTTGCGGGTTATCCAGATGGGTGAATCGTGT
>JAJDOA010000253.1 GCA_022340405.1 Desulfobacteraceae bacterium
GGTTGGACGGTGAGGACCCGATGTCCGATGTCAGATGTCAGAGGTCCGGGGGACTGCGTGTCGAACAGTCGGACGGTTGAACCGCATTTAGCAATATTGAATGTTGAATATTGAACCGGCAGTAGCGAGCGCATTCCCCGCTGCTTGCGGCGGGGAGTCTTCAATCTGGAATCTTGAATTCGGTATTCCACCGGAATCCGTAACCAAACAAACCAGAAAAATCAAAAGAACCCAACAAACCCAAAGAACCCAAAGAACGCAATGAACCCATCTGATAACAGCAGTCCGGCCGCCCCCGCCTGGGGCGACGCGGCATCCCTTTCCGACGAGCAGCTGGCCGGGCAGCGGTTGATGGTCGGATTCGACGGCACCGAGCTCGGCGTCGAACTTCGGCGATCCATCAGAGAGCACAAGGCGGGAGGCATCGTCCTGTTTTCGAGGAATATAGAGAAGCCCGTTCAGCTTGCCAGGCTGTGCGCCGATGTGCAGGGGTTTGCGGCGCAGTGCGGGCAGCCGCCGCTGCTGGTGGCCATCGATCAGGAGGGGGGTGAGGTGGCCCGTCTCCCGGAGCCCTTCACCCGTTTTCCAGGCAATCCTCACATGGTTTCGGAAGCGGATGCCGACCGCTTTGCCCGCGTCACAGCCGCTGAGCTGAAAGGGGCGGGCGTGAACATGAACCTGGCGCCGGTATTGGATATCGCACCGAAAGAGGTGGACAGCATCATGGCCCGACGCTCCTTCGGGGCGGATCCCCATCGGGTCGCCCGGCTCGGGACGACGGTGATCGAGGGCCTGCAGACGCGGGGCGTCATGGCCGTGGCCAAGCATTTCCCGGGCATCGGCCGCACCACCCTGGACTCCCATCTCGTCCAGCCCGAGCTGGACGCCGATCCGGCCCTGCTGGAGACTTCCGACTGGGTGCCCTTCCGGACGGCATTGCGCGCCGGGGTCGCGGGCGTGATGCTGTCCCATATCCGCTACACCGGGATCGATCCGGACTGGCCCGCCAGTCTGTCGGTGCGCATTGCCTCCGAGCTGCTGCGTAAGAAAATGGGTTTTTCGGGTGTGGTGATGACCGACGACCTGGACATGAAGGCCATCCGGGGCCGCTATGACATGGCGTGTATCACGGATCGCTGCACACGGGGGGAAGTCGACATGCTCCTGGTCTGCCACCAGGGACCGGACATTGAAAAGGCCCACCGTGCATTGACGGAAATTTTGCGGGCAGGCGGGGACACCTCCGACAAAGCCCGCGCTTGCGCCCGGCGGGTTCTCGCCCTGAAACGCCGCTACCTCGGAGGGTCCGGTTGGTTTGATGGATGGGTTTGAACCGTAGGGGAGGGGTTCATCCCCTCCCGTTGGTGGTATCAGTCACCCCGGTGGGCGGGGATAAACCCCGCCTCTACGAAAAGAAAGAAAAAGGCCTTTCCAATCGGAACTTGCGGTTGGCAAATCCAATAACTTTCGGATCGTTGCCCCCGAAAATGTCAAATCGGAGAGCGGGAGAAGACGTCGTCGTCCAGCGTTCCCCGCGCACCGGCGCGGAGGTGGTGATAGCCGGCGGCCGCGATCATCGCGGCGTTGTCCCCGCACAGGCTCACTGGAGGGATGTGCACGGTCAGCCCCGCCGATGCGGCCTCCCGTCGCACCCGCTCCCGCAGGCGGCTGTTGGCCGCGACCCCTCCCACCACGGCCGCGTGACGGCACTCCCGTGTTCGTGCGGCCTTGACCAGCTTGAAGGAGAGCACTTCCACCACCGCCTCTTGGAAGCTGGCCACGATGTCCGGCATTTCCTCCCTGCAGGTTTCGGCGTGGGTCTGAAGGTAGCGGCTGACCGATGTTTTGATGCCGCTGAAGCTGAAGTCGAAGCTGTCTTTGTCCAGATAGGCCCTCGGAAAGGCGATGCGCGAGGGATCTCCCTTTGCGGCCATGCGGTCGATGACGACCCCGCCGGGGTAGCCGAGCCCCAGCATTTTGGCGACCTTGTCGAAGGCTTCGCCTGCGGCGTCGTCCCGGGTCTGACCCATGCGCTCCATGGCGGTGGGGCCGGTGACGTAGTAGATGCTGGTGTGACCGCCCGATACCAGCAGAGCGGTGAAAGGGAAGGGCGGGGGCGGGTCCGCCAAAAGGGCGGAATGGATGTGGCCTTCCAGATGGTTGACCCCGACCCAGGGCAGGTCTGCGGCAAACGCCAAAGCTTTGGCAAAGGAAAAGCCCACCAGCAGGCTGCCCACGAGACCCGGCCCGTGGGTGACGGCAACGGCATCCAGGCCGCCGGCGTCCACTTGCGCCTCCGCCAGGGCCGCATCCACCACAGGCACGATGGCTTCGATGTGCTTTCGTGAAGCCAGCTCCGGCACCACGCCGCCGTAGCGGTGGTGAACCTCCTCCTGCGAGGACACTGTGGAAGACAGAATTTGCCTGCCGTCCCGAACCACGGCCGCCGCCGTGTCGTCGCAGGAGCTTTCGATTCCCAGAACGATCATGGTCTCCGGGTCCGCGCCCGCCCAACGGCAGTGCCGCTGCAACGGCTCATAGGCGAGGGTTTTTCGATAGCGTCAGCGGCGCATCCGACGGATGTCCGGTTTTCGGGGGCCTCACCCGCCGCATTGGGGATATCGCTGCCGGCCTTTTGCGATCCAGGCCATCAGCGCGGACCACCGCTCTTGCAATCGTGCGATCAGCAAAGGTCCCCCCCGGGAGCGGCCGTCGATATTCCGGTGATCGGTCACACCCATTGCACCCGCTCCTCACCGTCGCCGGCCTCGACGATCTCACCGATGACCCAGGCTTTCTCGCCCATTGCCTCCAGCCGTTCGATGACCTCTTGTGTGCCGGTTTCCGGAACCACGGCGATCATCCCGATTCCGTTGTTGAAGGTGCGCATCATCTCGCGATCCTTCACTTGCCCTGCCTCCTGCAGGAAGGAGAAAACCGGGGGCACTTCCCAGCTGTTTTTGAAGAGGCGAATGCTGCAGGCTTTGGGGATGACGCGCAAAATGTTGTCTTCGATGCCGCCGCCCGTGATATGCGCCAATCCGTGGATTCTAAGGTTGCGCAGCAGGCTCTGCACCGTGTCCGAATAGATCCGGGTGGGGGTGAGCAGCTCCTCCCCGAGGGTTCGGCCCAGCTCTGGGACATGGGAGTCGATATCGAGCTTGAGCCGATCGAAGCAGATTTTGCGAACCAGTGAGTACCCGTTGCTGTGCAGGCCGCTGGAGGCGATGCCGATGAGCTTGTGGTCCATGTTGATCTCGGAGCCGTCCACGATCTTGTCATTGTCCACCACGCCCACGACGAAACCGGCGAGGTCGTATTCCCCCTTCCGGTACAGACCCGGCATCTCGGCCGTTTCGCCCCCGATCAGGGCGCATTTGGCCATGTTGCAACCTTCCACGATGCCTTGGACCACGTCGGTGGCGACTCCCGTTTTCAGCTCTCCCATGGCCAGATAGTCCAGAAAAAACAGGGGCCGGGCCCCCTGGACCACGATGTCGTTGACGCACATCGCCACGAGATCGATGCCCACAGTGTCGTGCTTTCCGGCGAGGAAGGCGATTTTCAGCTTGGTACCGACGCCGTCGGTGGAGCTCACCAGAACGGGCCGATCGTACTGGGAGGTGTTCAGGGAGAACAGGCCTCCGAAGCCGCCGATTTCTCCCATCACCCCTGTACGGGTGGTCTGCTTGGCCAGTGTCTTTATGTTTTCGACAAACGTGTTTGCCTTGTCGATGTCGACACCGGCGTCTGCGTAAGTCATTGATTTCTTCATAATTCCTCCAGCGAATTTACGCTGTCGCGCCGCCTCCGAAGACAGGCAAACCTAACCATCGGGAGTAGAAAAGTCAAAGCATATTTTTTTGCTGCTCCGGCGATCCGCGGGGAGCCGGAAGAGCGTTTTCGCCCGTATCCGCAGGGCGCGACAGGCAGGCATGTCGAGGAAACCGTCATCCCCGTCGTCTATCCAACCCAAAAGCGGAATGCGGAAGGATCTCAAGCCGCAGCACCTCCTCGTAACCGAGACGCGCGCAGAAACCACCGGGTGCTGCTTCTCCCGTTCGCGGGTGCGGGAGGATGCGGGGTTTTCGCACCTTTCCACGGTGCAGGATGCCGCAAACCTCCTGCGGCGAACTTGAAAATCGCTCCGATTGGGTGTAAGGGATTTCGAAGTCTGAGGACCAGCGTGCGATTGGATCGGCGTACGCTGCCTCGGAGGCAACGGTTGCTCCGGAAAGCGGTAGTACCGCACGGCCATTGGGCCGCAAACCCCAGCTGAGAGAAGGTCGTTATGCAATTCGCACGGCTCGAACGTCTGCCGCCCTATGTGTTCGCCACGGTCAATGAGATCAAAATGGAAGAGCGCCGTGCAGGCAAGGACATCATCGACCTGGGCATGGGCAATCCGGACCTGGGGACTCCGGACCACATCGTCGAGAAAATGGTCGAAGCGGCCCGGAAGCCGCACAATCACCGGTATTCCGCCTCCATGGGGATCACCAAGCTCCGGATGGCTATCGCCAGCTGGTATCGCAGAAGATTCGGCGTCGAAATCGACCCCAACACCGAAGCGGTGGTCACC
Source organism: Desulfobacteraceae bacterium (assembly GCA_022340405.1). Classification (GTDB taxonomy): domain Bacteria; phylum Desulfobacterota; class Desulfobacteria; order Desulfobacterales; family JAJDOA01; genus JAJDOA01. The sequence goes on from JAJDOA010000253.1 coordinate 4,583, forward strand.
ATCGGGGTCAAGGAGGGGATGTCCCATCTGATCCTGGTGACCATCCGTCCCGGGGACGTCGTGCTCACGCCCAATCCCACTTACCCTATCCATCCCTACTCGGCCATTATCGCCGGGGGAGACGTGCGCGGCATCCCCATGGGGCCCGGGCAGGACTTTTTCGAGAACCTGCTGGCCGCCACCCGTCAGAGCTGGCCGCGCCCGAAGGTGTTGATCATCAGCTTTCCGCACAATCCCACCACCGAAGTGGTGGACCCGGCATTTTTCGAAAAGATTGTGGAATACGCCAAAGAGCATGAAATCATGGTGATCCACGACTTCGCCTACGCAGATATCATCTTCGACGGATACCAAGCTCCGAGCTTTCTCCAGGCGCCAGGGGCCAAGGACGTGGGGGTGGAGTTTTTTTCGATGTCCAAAAGCTACAGCATGCCCGGATGGCGCGTGGGCTTCTGCGTGGGCAACCCGGAGATCATCTTTGCGCTCAAGCGGATCAAGAGCTACCTGGACTACGGGATTTTTCAGCCGATCCAGATTGCCTCGATCATTGCACTGAGTGGCGAAAACGAGGAGAACGACAAAAACGATCTGCGCCACCGGCAGCCGTGCGTGCGCGATATCTGCGACATCTATCGCCGACGACGGGATACCTTGATAACGGGCCTGTCCCGCGTGGGCTGGGATATCCCGCCGCCCAAGGGGACCATGTTCGTGTGGGGGAAGATCCCCGACAAGTTCGCCCACATGGGGTCGGTGGAGTTTTCCAAGTTCTTGATCAAGGAGGCGCAGGTGGCGGTGAGCCCCGGTTTGGGGTTCGGAGAGTACGGCGACGACTTCGTCCGCTTCGCCCTGATCGAAAACGAGATGCGCATCAACCAGGCGGTCCGCGGCCTTCGGAAAGTGATGTGAGCGCCCTCCGCCCGCATCGGCGGACCCCGCCGGAAGGCAGCAGCTTGGACTGGTGCCGGGAACGAGGGATCAAAGGATAGGATGGAAAACGGCAGGATCAACATTGGGATGGTGGGGTTCGGGACGGTGGGAACGGGAGTGGCCCGGATTTTGCTGGAGCACCGGGAGCTGCTGCGCGCCCGCCTGGGGGCGGAGCTGGTGCTGAAGTTCGTGGCCGACATCGACACGGAAACCGACCGCGGCATCCGGCTCGACCCGGGCGTGCTGGTTTCCGACGCCCGGGCCGTGGTGGACGATCCGGAAATCGACATCGTCCTGGAACTCATCGGAGGGCACGGCATTGCCAAGGAGCTGATCGAGCGCTCCCTGCAAAACGGCAAACACGTCGTTACGGCCAACAAGGCTCTGCTGGCCTCCCAGGGAAACGAGCTGTTCCGGCTCGCAACGGAAAAATCGGTGGAGCTGGCCTACGAGGCCGCTGTGGGCGGATGCATGCCGATCATCAAGACCCTGCGCGAATCACTGGTGGGAAACGTCGTGCACACCATGACCGGCATCCTCAACGGAACCTGCAATTACATCCTGTCCCAGATCACCGACGAGGGGGTCACCTACGCCGCGGCCTTGGCCGAAGCCCAGAAAAAGGGCTACGCCGAAGCCGATCCCACGCTGGACGTGGAAGGGATGGACACCGCGCACAAACTGGCCATTCTCACCGCCCTTGCCTACGGAATGGTGATCAACCTGGAAGACATCTATCTCGAGGGCATTTCGAAGATCACCCCCATGGACATCCAGTTCGCCGACCAGTTCGGGTACCGGATCAAGCTGCTGGCCATCGGCAAGGACCGGGGGGAGGCAGTGGAGGCGCGGGTGCATCCCACGATGATTCCCTTCGACAACCTGCTGTCCAATGTCAACGGCTCCGTGAACGCGATTACCCTCACCGGCGACGCCGTCGGGGACATCCTCCTCAAGGGGAGGGGAGCCGGCATGATGCCCACCGCCAGTGCCGTGGTCAGCGATGCGGTGGACATCGCCCGCAGCCTGTTGACCGGCGGAGGTGTTCGGATCCCGCCCCTGTCCTACCTGCCCGAGCGTATCCGGCAACGCCCGGTGCTGCCCATGGACCGGCTCGAAACCCACTACTACTTCCGCTTCGCCGCCGTGGACAAACCCGGAGTCCTTTCGGCCATCGCGGGGATACTGGGGAAGCGGAACATCAGCCTGAAGAGCGTGCACCAGAAGGGCCGGAAAACCAACGGATCGGTGCCCGTCGTGATGCTCACGCATCTGGCCCGCGAGGCGGATGTCCGAGCGGCCCTCCGGGAAATCCAAGCCCTGGACGTGGTTTCGGACGAAACGATGCTGATTCGTATCGAGGACGAGAACGACACGGATTGAGCGGCGCCGTTCAAGAGACATTGGGCGCCTCGGCGAAAACATTGTCTGCGCTGCGAACCGGCGGCCGATCAAGCGAGGTAGAATGCACATCGTATGCTGCGACATGGAGGGGGTTTTTACACCGGAAATCTGGATCCACGTGGCGGAAAAAACCGGTATCGAGGAGTTGCGCCTTACCACGAGGGACATCTCCGATTACGATGTGCTGATGAAGCGCCGGCTGAAGATTCTCGAAGAAAATCGACTCACGCTCGCCGACATCCAGGCCGTCATCGCAAAGTTGGAGCCTCTGGAAGGGGCGCTGCCCTTCCTCGAGTGGCTGCGATCGCGCACCCAGGTGGTAATCGTTTCCGACACCTTCAACCAGTTCGCGGGACCGCTGATGGAAAAGCTCGGATGGCCTGCATTGCTTTGCAACACCCTGGAGGTGGATCCGGAAGGGCGTGTGACCGGCTATCGTCTGCGGCAGGCCGACGGCAAGCGGATGGTGGTACTGGCCTTCAAAAGCCTCTACTATCGAATTGCAGCCGTCGGGGACTCCTACAACGACATCAGCATGCTGCAGGAAGCCGACGAGGGGATCCTGTTCAAACCGCCGGATCCGGTGCGCGAGCAGTACCCCGAGCTCCCGGTGACGTACACCTATGGAGAGCTCCGTGAGGTCATCGGGCCGCTTCTGACGGGCACCTATCACTGACACCCGCAGCGCGGCGGGAGCTTGCCCGAACCGCAAGAGCCATCCCACTGCCCGCCGCCTGCCGGAGACCGCCGCTCATGAAACCGCATCGCACCACCTGCCGCGTCATCTACGCGGATACCGATACCATGGGGTACGCCTACCATGCGAACTATCTGCGATGGTTCGAGATCGGCAGGACGGAGTTGTTCCGTTCCGTGGGCCTTCCCTATCGGGAGATCGAAAGACGGGGCACCTTTCTCCCGGTCTCCGAGGCCCACTGCCGGTTCCAGTCTCCGGTTCGCTACGACGACCTGTTGATTGTCGAGACCACAGTGGATCCGAAAGTGCGCGGGGGAATGAAATTCGACTATCGCCTGCTCGTGGAGGGCGACGAACGCCTTTGCGCCACCGGCTACACCCGCCACGCCTGTGTCGGAGCCGACGGAAGGGTGAGCCGGCCGCCGGCGTTTCTGATGGAGGCGGTGAGGGAATTGTTGATCGAGGATTGAAGAAATAGAACTGAATAACCCGACTAAACCAAAGAGCCCGATGAACCCATGAACCTTTCCGATTTTCGAAACGCCCGCATCATGGTGGTCGGAGACCTGATGATCGACGAGTATCTATGGGGCCGGGTCGAGCGGATCTCCCCCGAGGCGCCCGTGCCGGTGGTCACCGTCGAGAGGGAGGAATACACCCTGGGCGGTGCGGGAAACGTGGTGGCCAATCTGGCGACGCTGGGGGCATCCGTCACCACGGTCGGGGTGATCGGCGTCCGGGAAGACGGCCGCCGTCTGCTGGAGCGCATCGAGGCGCTGGGCCAGGACACCGGGGGGATCTTTCGGGAACCGGATCGCCCGACCACGCGGAAAACCCGCGTGATGGCCGGAAGCCAGCACGTGCTCCGCATCGACCGGGAAACGCGGAGCGCCATTTCCGAATCGGTTTTCGACCGGGTCACCGATTTCGTGCGTCAGCAGATGGCATCCATGGACATCGTGCTGGTATCCGATTACGGGAAAGGTTTGATCACCCCGCCGCTGATGGCCACCGTTATCGAAGCTTCCAGACGGGAAAGCATACCGGTCGTTGCGGATCCCAAGGGCAGAAATTTCGACAAATACGGTGGTTGCCGCCTCGTGACCCCGAACCGGAAGGAGGCTTCCCTGGCCGCGGGGATGGATATTCACGATGTGAAGGATCTTGGCAGGGCAGCCAACCGAATCCTTGAGGCCTCCGGCATCGACAACCTGCTCGTAACCTGCGGAAAGGACGGCATGCACCTTTTCCAGGCGGACACCGACTCCGTGCACATCCCCGCCCGCGCCCGGCAGGTCTTCGACGTCTCCGGGGCGGGTGATACCGTGGTGGCGGTGGTAGGGCTTGCGATGGCAGCGGGTGCAACACTGGTCGAAGCGGCCGCTGCGGCCAACGCCGCCGCCGGCGTGGTGGTGGGCAAGGTCGGAACCGCTACGGTCACGCCGGCAGAGCTTCGTGCGGCCATGGGCGGTTTCGTGGGTGAACTGCCCGGAAAATACCGGGAAGCGGAGGAGCTGGCCGAGATCATCCGGGGCCACAAACGCGCGGGTCAGCGCATCGTGATGACCAACGGCTGCTTCGATCTGCTTCACGCGGGGCACGTGGATTTGCTTGCCGCCTCCAAGCGGCTGGGGGACATTCTCGTTGTCGCCATCGACGACGACGACTCCGTTCGGTCGCTCAAGGGCCCGGGCCGGCCGGTGCTCGGCGCGCGCGAAAGGATTCGGGTTCTGGACGCCCTGGATGCGGTGGACTACCTCACGGTGTTCGGAAACGGAGAATTGGACCGGCTGATCGAGTGGATCCGACCCGATGTCCTCACCAAGGGCAGCAACTATACGTCGGAGGAGGTGGCCGGCCGCGAGAAGGTCGAGTCTTACGGCGGCAGGATCGAAAGGATACCGGTGGACGAAACGGTTTCCGCCTCGCGGATCATCCGGGAGATACAGAAGAGATGACGGTTCCGCGCATGGATTGGGTGCGGGAGGTCGAGGAGGGGTTCGTCGTTTCCATTGTCGTGCAACCGCGGTCGGCGAAAAACGAAGTGATGGGCGTTCACGCCGGTTCCCTCAAGATCAAGTTGACCGCCCCGCCCGTGGACGGAACCGCCAACAAGGCGCTGGTGAAATTTCTGGCAAAACGCTGGCACCTGCCCGCCTCCTCGGTGGAAATCCTCTCCGGTCACACCGGCCGCCGCAAGCGCATCCTTTTCCGTTTGCCGGCCGATGCGAAGCTTCGGTCCGAATGGAAAAACCGCTTGGATGCTCTTTTGTAAAACGGTATCTGTTGACACAGAAGCTCATATGAACTATTATCCTTCTTCTTGAACTTGATGCGGGGTGGAGCAGTCTGGTAGCTCGTCGGGCTCATAACCCGAAGGTCACAGGTTCGAATCCTGTCCCCGCTACCACAGTTTTTTCAAGGGTTTAGGAGCCATCCTAAGCCCTTTTTTTATGCCGATAATCGGCAAGTGGTACAATATTGGTACACACTTGGGACACTTTTTCCGGGTGCTGGCCGCCGTTTTCGGCCATTTTCGGCAAACCTGCTCCGGTACCGCTCGTCTGCCGCAAGAACGCCTGCCCGTCCGAACGGGTCCCCCTCGGAATCCACGCGTAGTATTTTTGGAAAATCATCTGCAGCGACGCGTGGCCCAGCATGTTCTGCACCCAGCCGATATCCTCGCCGGCCGACAGCATCATCGTGGCGAAGGTGTGCCGGGTCTGCATGGGTGGCCGATAGGACAGACCCGCCTTTTCCAGTGCAGGTGTCCACACCTCCTTGCGGAAGTGGTCCGGAGTCATTCGCCGGCCGTCC
>JAJDOA010000085.1 GCA_022340405.1 Desulfobacteraceae bacterium
CACCCTGGGCAAAATTTTCCACCATCGTGACGTGAATATCGCCGCGCTCACGAAAATCATTGATGAGCTTCCGGTAGCTCTTGAGCGCCAGATGATAGGTGCTGTTCATATCGATGCTGGTCTTGAGCTTGAACTCCATACCTTGGCTCTCGCGCAGGGCCATTTCCAGATGATCCCTGGCTTTCTCGACTTCGGGGAACCGGTCGCTGAGCGGATTAAGGGAATTGTGAACCGCGGCGACATCCTCCAATTGACGGGCCAGTTCCCGGCTCCGCTGCATCTGCCGGTAGAATCCCTTGCGGTCCCTGTGAATCTGATCCGTGTAGGCATCGCTGACCGCGGTGAGGTTCTGGACAATTCCGTCCACCTCCCGAACCGTGTTCTCCAGCCCTTCGTTGAGCTTTCCGAGGCGGTCGATGTACCGGTCGATCATGGTGCGAAACTCGGAGATCGCCACCTCGTCCGGTTCCCGCGGAACCTCCTTCCGGACGGTCTCAAACTCGGTGACGGTCTCGTAGCGCTGGCGAATGACCCCCCAGCGCGCCAGAGCCCGCCGAAGAAATCCGTAGCGGACCTCGCGGCGCCGTTCCACCGGAACGCTCTCCTCCACCACCTTGCGGGTTCGGGCCGCAATAAGGGTTTTCAGGCCTTCCTCGATGTCCTTGATCTGCTCTACGACCTGCTGAAGATGGGAGGCGTCGAACTGAGAGGACTGGATATCCTCAGCGAAGGCATTACCGGCTCCGCCCCCGAAATCCCCCTCCGCGGCGGTGTCATCGTCGGATTCCCACAGCCGGCCCACCCGATCAACGGAACGGTACTGCCTGCCGTACTGTTCGACGATGCTCCGCACGTTTTCGGGAAGATCGGTGGTGGTATCGAACTTTTCGCTCATGACCTTACGAAGGTGAACCGTTTTAGAAATTGGAATGCGGCGGCCTCGGAGCCAATCGAATTCCCATCGCGTTTATCTGAAAAACGTAATACAATTAATCAGTCCTGGCAACCCAATCATCTCCCGCTCCCTCCCCGACGGTCCGAACGGAGCGCCTCCGAAGGGGCGTATCGAGATTGGGCTGGGATCGGCGGTGGGAGCCGACGCTCAGGGGCTTTCCCTGTCCAGGGCAATCAGGATGGCTCCCAGGCGTTTGCGGTGCTTGTGCCGGAGAATCCGCAGCGCTTGATCGATGTTTTCCGCACAGAGGCCGCACATTTTGAATCCTTTGACCCACACCAGAAGCGAGTAGTCACTGCCGCAAACGGGGCAGGTGTCGGGCTTCCTCTTGTCGACACTTCGGGTCCCGAGTCGGTCCAGATGCCGGCAGTGACCAGGGTCTTCCATTCCGCAGACCGGACAGATTCCATTCGAATGGGTCGGGGGATGATCCGTTTTCATCAAAGGGCTCGGCAGTGCTCCGCAGCGCAGGGCATCGAGGGGGCGGCCGCCGGGAACGCGGCCGACTTCGCACGGGCTCGGCCAACAGCTATGGCAAATATCCGCGACCGTGTCAACGAAATCGAAAACTTCACCGGAAAGAGGTAGCCCAATGAAAAAGACGCACCGCAGACTGCTTCTCTTCGCCGCCGTGTTCGGTGCGGCAGTCTTGTCCGTGATGATCCTGAAGATCGTCTTCGTGGATTTCGTCGTGGACTTCTGGTGGTTTCAATCTCAGGGCCTGGCTGCATATTTCCTGCTGCGCCATCTCTACCGCTACCTGGTGTTCGCTGCAGCCGCACTGCTGTTCTTCTTCTTCTTTGCGGCCAACTTCTCCCTCGCAACGCGGTTTGTCGGTGTGGGCGGCGGCGCAAAGGAAAAAAAGGAGCTGCTCCGCTTTCTTCACGAAGGCCTGCAGCGGGTGTATTTGCCGCTTTCGGGGTTGCTGGCCCTGCTGTTGGCCGCACCCCTGTTCCGGCACTGGGAGGAGACCCTGCTCTATCTGTTCGGCCCGGCCGGCGGAATGCAGGATCCTCTGATGGGAAAGGACATCGGGTTTTATCTGTTCTCGCTTCCCGTGTATGCGATTGTACAGAAGGAGCTGCTGGCGGCTCTGGTAGTGTTGTTCTTCGGCGTAGCGTTCCTGTACTGGTACGAGCATCGCGTTGTCCTCGGCAAGGAAAAGGATTTGCCGAAGGGGGCCAAGATCCACACAGCCGTACTGCTGCTGCTCATCTTCGCCATGCTGTCCTGGGGCCTGTTTTTGCAGCGGTACTCGCTGCTCTACGTGGAGGACTACCAACCGCTGTTTTTTGGTCCGGGGTACGTGGAAATGCGCGTTATCCTCCCCTTGATATGGGTTTCAGCCCTTTCCCTGATGGGGGCGGGCGTATCCCTCGTGCTCTTGCTGCATCGCGGCAAGGGGCTTTTTGCAATGATCGCATTCGTTCTGCTCTTCATCGGCTCCACCGTTGCGCGCAACTCCGACATGCTGGCCGAGGCGGTCTGGAAATACGTGGTGCAGCCCAACCAGATCCTGAGGGACCGACCCTTCATCGAGGCCAACATAAAGGCCACCCTGGCCGCATACGGCCTGGATCGGGTGGAAATCCGCGACTACCCAACGGACACCGCGGCGGGCTTTTCGGCCGACGACCCGGATCTGATCCGGAGGCTGCGGAACATACCGGTTTGGGACCGGGAGATGCTGGGAGGCGTCTACGAGGAGCTCCAAGGAATTCGAACCTATTTCAGCTTTCCCACCATCGACGTGGACCGCTACGCCGTGGACGGCGAGGTCCGGCAGGTCTATCTCGGCGCTCGGGAAATCGACATGCGCAAACTGCCGGATTTCGCCCGGAACTGGATCAACGTCCACCTGCAATACACCCATGGCCAGGGAGCGGTCATGATCCCGGCCGCCCAGGCCGGAGACGAGTTCATGACCTGGTTCCTAAAAGACATTCCGCCGACTTCTGATTTCGGCATCCGGTCCGAAAACATGGCTGTTTACTACGGACTGGCCGACAAGCCCTACGTGATCGCTCCCAACGACGTCGGTGAGATCGGCTCCCCCTCCGGCGATGAGGAGACCATCGTCCATTACGAAGGCACCGGCGGCGTTCCGATTCATTCTCTGTGGAGGAAAGCCCTGTTCGCCCTGTACTTCGGCGAGCGCAATATCTTTTTCACCACCAAGACCAACGAGAAAAGTCGTATTCTTTTCCGCAGAAACATCAGGGACCGCATTCACACCATCACCCCCTATCTGCTCCTGGACGAAGATCCCTACCTGGTGGTCGCGCCGAGCGGTTTGTACTGGATCCAGGACGCCTACACCACCTCGGACCGGTTTCCTCTGGCACCGCAGGTGCAGCCTGGGGTGAACTACATCCGCAACGCCGTGAAAATCGTTGTGGACGCGTACAACGGCAAATCCACCTACTACGTGGCGGAAAAGGACGATCCGATCATCACCGCCTATCGCCGGATGTACCCCGGACTGTTCCGCCCGATGGAGGAGATGCCCGACGTCATTCGGGACCACGTGCGGTATCCCAAGGATATCTTTCGCGCGCAGGTCTCGATGTACGCCAAGTATCACCAGACCGACCCGGAGCGCTTTTTCCGTCAGGAGGACATCTGGGAGCCTTCGGAAGTGTTCCAGGGAAGGAAATTGGTGTCGGCCAAGCCCTATTACCTGACCCTGGACCTGATCGAGCCTGAGAAGCAGGAGTTTCTGCTGTTCATGCCGATGTCCCCCTTCGGTCGTGACAACCTGCGGGCATTGGTCATCGCGGGCAGCGGGAGGGAAAGCTACGGACGCGTTTTCGCCTACCGTTTCTCCCGGGACCGCCAGGTGTACGGCCCCGCCCAGGTGCACTCCCTGGTCAACCAGGACATCGTCATTTCCGAGCAGTTCACGCTATGGGATCAGGAGGGCTCGGAGGTGATCCTCGGCAAGATGATCATCGAACCCACCGATGGAAATCTGCTTTACATCCAGCCGGTCTACCTGCAGGAGGAAGGCCCCTTGAAGATTCCCCAGCTCAAGCGCCTCATCATGTCGGTGGGAGACGCGGTCGTCATGGCGCCGAGCCTGGAGGAAGCCGCAGTAGCACTGGAAGCGGAATTGCTCCGCAAAAAGAGCCGCATGCGGCAGCGGTTTCCGGCCGCAGGTACGGAAACGCAGAAATCGGAGAGCGGGGAAAAAAATCCGGCCTCGAAAGGCTCGCCCCCCTCGGATGGGAATACGCCGCCATCGCCCCCGCGGCCCGAAGCGCGTCCGGAGGGCGTTTCCTCCAGACCGACCGGCCCGGGGGATGCTGCCGGAAAGGAAAACGACAACAAACAGGGAGGGAAGCCATGATCCGGAGACTTTTGGTTGGATTGGGCGGTACGCCCTTTACTGAAGTGGCCATACAGCGTGCCGTAGAACTTGCCTGCGCCCATGGGGCGCATGTGACGGGTGTCACCGTAGTGGACGAAAAGGAGCTGCTGAAAATCGGTCCGGTGCCGGCCGGGGGCTCCGTGTACGCGCAGCGGATGCGCGACCAGCGCCTGGAGGTGAGCCGCGAGCGGGTGGATGCGTCTGTAGACCGGTTTGAAGAGATCTGTACCCGGTTCGAAGCAGCCTGCACCCGGCAGGGAATCTCCCACAGCGTCGAGAGGGAAGCCGGCGATCCGTTCGCTCTGATGATTTCCCACGCCCGCTACCACGACTTGACGATCTTCGGGCTGCGTAGCCTTTTCGACTACGGGCTGACCCCCGAGCCCAACGACGCCCTGGTTCGTCTAGTCGCCGGCGGTGTGCGTCCCATCGTGGCGGTATCTCCGATTTACCGAGAAGTGCGGAAGGCCCTGATCGCCTACAACGGCTCCATGGAGTCGGCCAAGGCCATGCGCCGCTTCGTCCAAATGCGGCTGTGGCCCGAGGTTGACCTGGAAATCGTTCATTTTTCCAACTCCGCCTCGGAAGCAAAGCCACTTCTATCCGCAGCCGCCGATTATTGTCGAGCACATGGTTACCGGGCGGATACGGTATGGATCGATGCCGATGCGCGCACCGAGACCCTAGCTTACGCCAAGCGGTCGGAAGCGGACATCGTCGTTATGGGAAACAGCGTACGCAGCCTACTAATGCGGAAGCTGATAGGGGACACGGTGCTGCATACCATCCAGAATGCGGACCGGCCTCTGTTCCTGTCCCAATAGGCACTGGCAAGGAAAAACGGCGGATAAGGCGAAAAGACAATGCCGGGGCAGCTTGTCCTTGCATTTCTCGGCAGGGGATTTTATTTCCATAACCATCCCCGATCTTCCCAAATCAAGGCAAAGGAAGTGTGATGGCGAATCCAACACAGGAGCGCAGCGTTCTGGCGGCCAGGATCTCCTCCTTTGTGCCGCTCATTCTGTTCGCCGGACTCGCGGCTCAGGTAAAAGCCGTCAGCGGCGGCGCTCCCGCGGTGTGGGGATGGACATGGGCCTCCTCCCTTCAGATTCGGCTGGCTTTTTCCCTGGACGGATTGGCCCTCCTATTTTCACTGATCGTGTGCGGTGTGGGCTTTTTCGTGACGATATACGCCGCGGACTACTTGCGCGGTCATCGCCACTACGGCCGGTTCTTCGTCATCTTGCACATGTTCCTATTGGCCATGCTCGGGGTGGTGACCGCCGACGACCTGCTGGTCCTTTTCGTTTTCTGGGAACTGACCACCCTGCTGTCCTACCTCCTCATCGGGTTCGACCACGAGAACGAAACATCGAGGAACAGTGCCCGTCAGGCACTGCTGGTGACAGGGACCGGCGGTCTGGCGCTGCTATTGGGCATACTGCTGATTGGCACCATCACGCACAGCTATCGCATCTCGGAGCTGTCCGTTTACGCGGATGCCCTTCGCTCCCATTCCCTGTACCCCGCCGTTCTGGTGTGCGTGTTCTTGGCCGCTTTCACCAAGTCGGCCCAATTCCCGTTTCACTTC
>JAJDOA010000087.1 GCA_022340405.1 Desulfobacteraceae bacterium
ACAGCGGCGGTACCGTTTCACACCGGCAGCCGCATTACGGGATTGCCGGGCAACAAAAAGCCGAGGAAGACCATGCCAGCACCCACCGTTTCCAACCCGGACGATTTCGATCTTTCCTTCAAGGTCTTTCACGAATTGATGGCCAACAAGGTAACGGACATCCTCCTGGTGTCCAGCCCATACGATGCTTTCATCATGGAGGAAGATGGCCGGCTGGCCGAGAGGATCATTCATGAATACCGCGGCCTGAATCTGTCCCGCCCGCCCAAGCTCACGTGGGTTTCGACGGCGCAGGAGGCGCTGGAGGCCATTCGCAAACAATCCTTCGATCTGGTGGTGACCATGCCTCGGCTGGGCGACATGGAGCCAGGCATGCTGGGCAACGAAATCAAGAAGACGCGGCCGGAGCTGCCGGTGATCCTGTTGGCGCACGACAGCGTGGTATCCGACTCCAATCCGCAGTGGGAACGCGCCAAATCCATCGACCGGTCCTATGTATGGTGCGGCAATACGGATTTGATGCTGGCGCTCATCAAAAGCGTGGAGGACCGGTTGAACGTCGCTTTCGACACCCAGAAGGCGGGAGTCCGCGTCATCATTCTGGTGGAGGATTCGCCGCTGTACTGCTCGTCCCTGTTGCCGTTGCTGTACAAGGAGATCGTCCTGCAGACACAGGCCGTCATGGAGGAGTCCCTGAACGATGAGCACCGGATTCTTCGGATGCGGGCCCGGCCCAAGATCCTGGTGGCCGAAGACTACGAGACGGCCATTTTGCTTTACGAGGAATTCAAGCCATTCCTGTTGTCCGTGCTCTCCGACGTGCGCTTTCCCCGCGACGGCCAAATGGATCCGGAGGCCGGCTTCTCGCTGCTGCAGAGGATTCATAAGGAAATGCCCGAGCTGCCTCTTCTCAACCTCAGTTCGGAGGAGTCCAACCGGGCCCGGGCCGAAGTCATCCCCGCCGTCTTTCTCAACAAGAACTCCCCTACCCTGCATGAGGAGATCCGCCGGTTTTTCGTGAATCAACTCGGTTTTGGAGACTTTATCTTCCACATGCCCGACGGCAGCGAGGTCGGCAGAGCGTCCAACCTCCGGGAAATGGAAAAGATCCTTCCGGCGATCCCGGATGACTCGGTGTTCTTCCACGCGAGCCGCAACGATTTTTCCTCCTGGTTGATGGCCCGCTCGGAAATCATGCTGGCCACCAAGCTTCGCCCCATCAAGGCCACCGATTTCGCCGGTGTGCCGGAAATGAAGCAGCACCTGGTGGAGTGCATCCGGACCCGCCGCACAGGCCGCCAGCGCGGTGTGATCGCCGTGGCCGCAGCCGGTGGTTTCGATCCGGATGCGGATTTTCTCAAGATCGGAAGGGGCTCTTTGGGCGGAAAGGCCAGAGGGCTGGCCTTTCTGGCCACCCGGTTGCGGGAAAACCCGGATATCCAGGATGCCTTCCCCCAGGTGACCCTCCGTGTTCCGAAAACGCTGGTGATTTCCACCGAGGGATTCGACACGTTTCTCCAGGAAAACGACCTCAAGGACTTCGCCACCACCCAGCGTCCGGACAGGGAAATCCTGCAGTGCTTCCTCCAAGCCCGCTTTCCGAACCCCTTCCGCGAAAGCCTGCGGCAATTTCTGGAAACCGCCTCCTACCCCTTGGCGGTACGCTCCTCCAGTCTGTTGGAGGACGCGCAATTTCAGCCGTTTGCCGGAATCTACAGCACCTACATGGTCCCCAACAGCCATCCGGACCCGGAGGTCCGTCTGCAGCGTCTGATCCAGGCCATCCAACTGGTGTACGCCTCCACCTACCTGGAGGCGCCGCGGGCCTACGCGCGCAGCACGGTGCACCGCACCGAGGAGGAAAAGATGGCCGTCATCCTCCAGGAACTGACCGGCCGGCGGTACGGGGATGTTTTTTACCCTGCCATTTCCGGGGTGGCCCAATCCTACAACTTCTACCCCGTCGCTCACATGAAGCCCGAGGAAGGCATCGCCCATATTGCCCTGGGTCTGGGGAAAATCGTCGTGGAAGGGGGAACCGCACTGCGCTTTTCTCCCCGCTACCCCTCCCTGCTGCCGCAGTTCTCCTCCGTGGAGAACATCCTGGAAAACGCACAGCGCTTCTTCTATGCGCTTCCGATGGAAACTTTCCCTGAAAACGAAATTCCCCGAGAGGAAGACATGCTGTTGCGTCTGGATTTCGACGACGTGGCGGACCATCCGCCGGTGCGCAAGCTGTCCAGCACCTACAGCCCCGACGACCACCGTATCCGGGACGGCGCGGGCACCGGCGGCGGCTATCCGGTGCTCACCTTCTCGAGCATTCTCAAGTACGGGAACCCGCCTTTGGCCGAGGCTCTGATTCGGATTTTGGACATGGCCCAGCGCGGCATGGGCTGCCCGGTGGAAATCGAATTCGCGATGAACCTGCCGGAGGAGGATGGCCGGAATACGGAATTCGCGCTGTTGCAGGTCCGACCTATGGCGCTGCGCCGCCGGAACATGGATGTGGAAATCACGGAAGAGGAGGCGCGGGGGGCTTTCTGCTATTCGGAGAGCGCCATGGGAAACGGCGAGATCGGCGGGATGGCCGATATCGTCTATGTCAAGCCACAGGACTTCGAACCGGGCAAAACCGTGGATATCGCCGCCGAAATCGGGCAGTTCAACGCCGCACTGGCAAAAGAGAAACGAAAGTACGTACTCATCGGCCCCGGCCGCTGGGGATCCGCGGACCGGTGGCTTGGGATTCCGGTGACGTGGAAGGATATCTCCGGTGTGGGGGCCATGGTGGAGACCCAGGATGCGAACCTGAAGGCGGATCCTTCCCAGGGCTCCCACTTCTTCCACAACATCACGTCCCTGGACATCTCCTATTCCACCGTATCGGCCAACGGCGGAGGATTCGTGGACTGGGACTGGCTGCGGGCCCAGCCCGCCGCCGGGGAGACGGATCACGTCCGCCATGTCGCCCTGGACCAACCGCTGCTGCTGCGTATCGACGGCAAGACGTCCCGGGCGGTGCTGCTCAAACCGGAGCCAATGTCACCGTAGCCTGCCGCATCCTCCGCCGACTGCCCCGCTCTTCGGCCCGTCTTCAATATGCCTGCGGATCATCTCCCGGGCCCGGTCTTCCTCTTCGGGGCCAAGCCACACCGTCTCTTTATCGGCCCGAAACCAGGTCAGCTGCCGTTTGGCATAGCGCCGGTGATCGCGCTTGAGTTGGATCACGGCTTCTTCCAGCGTGCATCGGCCCTGCAGGAAATCGATCATGTGGCGGTAGCCGAGGCTTTGCATGGACTTTAGCGAAGGCGGATAGCCTTTGGCCAAAAGGCCGCGGACCTCCTCCAACAGCCCGTCGGCCATCATGCGATCCACCCGCCGGTCGATCCTGCGGTAAAGTGCCTCTCGATCGGCGGTCAGTCCGATCTTCAACGCGTGGTAGCGAACGTCGGCGAAACGATGCTTGCGGTGCAGCTCGGTGATGGTGCGGCCGGTCTGCTCGAACACCTCGAGGGCGCGCAAGATGCGGAAGGTGTCGTTGGGGTGGATTCTCACGGCCGCCTCGGGGTCCACCTCCGCCAGCCTTTGGTGCATCGCCGGACTGCCATCGGCCTCCGCGCGGCGGGCCAGCCGGTCGCGCACGGCGGGCTCGATCCGAGGTGCGGGGAAAATGCCCCGAAGCAAGGCCGTGATGTACAAACCGGTCCCGCCCACAACGAAAGGCAGACAGCCGCGCTCCAGAAGGGTGTCCACAACGGCCCGGGCCTCCCGGGCATATCGCGCCGCATCGAACTCCTCATCGGGATCGGCGGCGTCCACGAGGTGATGCCGGATCCGGCTTCGCTGGGCCGGCGAGGGTTTTGCGGTGCCGATGTCCATGCGGCGGTACAACTGCATGGAGTCTGCACCGAGGATTTCACCGTCGAAGGCGGCGGCCAGCTCCACGGCGAAATCGGTCTTGCCGACACCAGTGGGACCGCAGATGACGACAATGGGTGGTTTTTTCTTCGGGGCGTTCACGGCAACGTATTGTAGCGCCTCCACTGGCAGGGATCAAACCCTTCCGGTATGGGGTGCCGGAACGGTCGGTTCCCCCCCCCAGGCGGCGGCCACGCCGGGTCCGTTCGGCCCG
>JAJDOA010000298.1 GCA_022340405.1 Desulfobacteraceae bacterium
TAGAAGCTACCGGCCGACCCCGAGGTAGGTGAAGCCCAGCGCCCGCATTTCGGCCGGATCGTAGATGTTTCGACCGTCCACCAGGATGGCCTGCCGCAGCAGCGCCTTCACCGCCCGCATGTCCAAATTCCGAAACTCATCCCATTCCGTTACGACCACCAGCGCATCGCAATCCTTGATGGCCTTGTATGGGTCTTCGAAAAAAGAGACGTCGGGCAGGACGTTTCGGGCCCGGTCCATGGCCACCGGATCGAAGGCATTCACCTCGGCGCCTTCCTCCCGGAGTTCTCGAACCACCGTCAGAGACGGAGCTTCCCGAAGGTCGTCGGTCTTGGGTTTGAAGGAAATGCCCCAGACCGCCACACGGGTTCCCTGCAGATCCAGCACCGAGCGCAATTTCTTTACGGCCACGGATTTCTGTCGTTCATTGATG
Source organism: Desulfobacteraceae bacterium (assembly GCA_022340405.1). Classification (GTDB taxonomy): domain Bacteria; phylum Desulfobacterota; class Desulfobacteria; order Desulfobacterales; family JAJDOA01; genus JAJDOA01. The sequence continues at coordinate 434 of JAJDOA010000298.1, forward strand.
CGATCCACGGCCTCGAAAAGATCGGCGTCGCAGCCGTGATGATGAAGGGTGGCGATCAGCGCCTTCACGTCCTTGGGAAAGCAGCTTCCCCCGAAGCCGAGACCCGCCTGTAGAAAGCGCGGTCCGATGCGGTTGTCCAGCCCCATGCCGCGGGAAACCTCCTTGATGTCGGCCCCGGCTTTTTCACACAGGTGGGCCAGCTGATTCATGAAGCTGATCCGGGTGGCCAGCATGGCATTGCTGGCGTATTTGATGACCTCCGCGCTCTTGATGTCGGTCATCATGATGGGCCGATTGGCACGGGCCAGGGAGCGGTACAGCGACGTCATGATCTCACGGGCCTCACTGCTGTCGGTTCCGACGATGATCCTGTCCGGGTTTTCGAAGTCCTTTACGGCGGCCCCCTCGCGGAGAAACTCCGGGTTGGAAACCACGTCGAAGGGAATCTCCTCGGACTGGTGCTCGCGGATGATGCCGCGCACCCTTTCGGCGGTGCCCACCGGGACGGTGCTTTTGTTGACCACGACCTTGTAGTCTTTCATGTATCGCCCGATGGCCTCTGCCACACTGTCCACCGCCGAGAGATCGGCTTGGAGGTTTTTGTCGGTGGGAGTCCCGACGCAGATAAAAAGAATGTCCGAGGACTCCACGGCCGTCTGGACATCCGTTGTAAACTGCAGGCGCCCCCCGGACAGGTTCCGCCGAAACAACTCTTCGAGCCCGGGTTCGTAGATGGTCAACTCCCCCGCAGCCAGCATTTTCACCTTCCGGGCATCCACGTCGAGGCAGATCACGTCGTTTCCGAGGTTGGCGAATCCCACACCGGTTACGAGCCCGACATACCCCGTTCCTGCGACACTTAGCTTCATAAAAGATTCCCTTTCTTTACAGGGTCCTTACGGGTGCGACAGCGGCATCCGCTTCTGTTCCGTTTCATCGGACGGTACCGCCTCACACACCGTAATAGGAGCGGTACCATCGGACGAACTGCCCGATCCCTTCCTCCAACGGCGTGTCCGGCCGGAACCCCACATCGCGGACCAGATCGTCCACGTCGGCGTAGGTTTCCGGAACGTCTCCGGGCTGCATGTCCAGGTATTGCTTTTGGGCCGTCTTCCCCAGTGCCGCCTCAATGGTCTCGATGAAGCGCGACAGACTTACGGGCTGGTTGTTGCCGATATTGTAGATGCGGTACGACGCGTACGAGGTCCCAGGGTCCGGACTTCGGCTGTTCCACGCCGGGTCCGGCTCGGGCGGGCGGCCCATGACGCGGAACACCCCCTCCACGATGTCGTCGATATACGTAAAATCCCGTTTCATCCGCCCGTGGTTGAAGACGCGGATGGGCCGGTCCTCGCAGATAGCCCGCACGAAAAGAAAAAGGGCCATGTCCGGCCTGCCCCAAGGTCCGTAAACGGTGAAGAAGCGCAGCCCGGTGCAAGGGATTGCGTACAAATGGCTGTAGGCATGGGCCATCAGTTCGTTGGCCTTCTTGCTGGCGGCGTACAAGGAGACGGGGTGGTCCACGTTGTGGTGAACGGAAAACGGCATCTCCGTGTTGGCGCCGTAGACCGAACTGGAGGAGGCAAACAGCAGGTGTCCGACCTTGCCGTGCCGGCATCCTTCCAGCACGTTGGTGAATCCCACGAGGTTGGCATCTACGTATGCATGGGGGTTTTCCAGGGAGTAACGGACACCGGCCTGGGCGGCCAGATTGACCACCACATCGAACCGGTCCCGTGCGAACAGCTTCTCCATTGCGTCTCGGTCCTGCAAGTCGAGGCGATGAAAGGAAAAGCGCTCCAATGCCGTCAATCGATCGAGCCGAGCCTGCTTGAGGGACGGATCGTAGTATTCGTTGAGGTTGTCGATGCCGGTCACCGAGACGCCTTCTCGAAGCAGCCTCCGGCACAGATGAAAACCGATGAAGCCTGCTGCGCCGGTCACCAGCGCGCGGTCAATGGGAATCGGCATGCCGTCCTCGTTCCTGTCCGGCCTCCGCAAACCACTGCCAGGTTTTGCGCAGACCGGTCGAAAAGGTCGTTCGGGGTGAAAAACCCAGCACGGAGCGGGCCCGATCGATGTCGGCCACCGAAGCCACGATGTCCCCTGCCCGCGGGGCTTGAAACTCCGGCTCCAGGCCGGTTCCGGCGAGTTCTGCAATCCGGTCCCATAGTTCACGAATCCGGGTGATCTCACCGGTGCCGATGTTGAAGCGACCGCCGGCCGCGGCAGTCGTGGCGGCCGCCAGCAGATTGGCCTTCACGACATCGGAGACGTAGATGAAATCGCGGTACTGTTTCCCGTCTCCGAAGATGACCGGACGAAGTCCCGCGGCCGCTCGGCTCAGAAAAATCGAAATCACGCCGGAATAGGGTGAGCCCGGATCCTGGCGGGGGCCGTAGACGTTGAAATACCGCAGGCTGACCGTCTCGAGCCCATACAGCCGATGGTAGACGTCGGCATGCTGTTCGCCGACGGCTTTGTGCACCGCATAGGGGGACATGGGACGCACCGGCATGGACTCCCGTTTGGGCACGTGCGGATCGTCCCCGTAGACGGCGCTGGAGCTGGCGATCACCACCCTGGCGGCGCCGGCGCGGCGGGCCGCCTCCAGCACGTGCAGGGTGCCCGTTTCGTTGACCAGAGCACTGCCGACGGGGTCTTCCACCGTCTGCGGCACGCTGACCACGGCTGCCTGATGAAACACCGCCTCGCAGCCGTCTGCGGCGGACTCGAGCAGAGACAGGTCGCGAATGTCGCCATCAACGATCTCGATGTCGTCGTCGAAGCCGGCGAGATTGCTCCGGTTGCCGGAGGAAAAATTGTCCAGGACCACGACCCGGCAACCTCGTTCGCAGAGCGCCTGGGTCAGATGGGAGCCGATGAATCCGGCCCCGCCCGTGACCAGCGCCCGGGAGTAGGGAATGGGGATGTCCGCTTTCATGGTAGTTCCGCCCCCGAGGCGGGGCCGGCGGCACGTCCTTTCGTTTCGTCATCCGGCCGCATGGAGCCAGATGGAATAGGTTATCGCAGACAGCACGGTACTGACAGAGATGACGGAAACCGCAAAGTCCTTGTCCCCTCCCATCTCCCTGGCCATCACGTAGGTCAAGGTCGCCGTCGGGGAGGCCATCAGCACGAGCGCAGGGGAGAAGGCGTCTGCTCCTATGCCCAGAGTCCGGAAGGCGACCCACCCGATCGCGGGCAGCAGCACCAGCTTCATCACGGCGTTCATTCCGACATCGACAAACTGGTCGCGCATCGCGTGAAACGAAAGCGTAGCGCCGATGATCAGCAGGGCCATGGGCAGGGCCAGGCTGCCGAGAATGTCCAGCATGCGGTCCAGAACGGCCGGCATCCGCAGCCCGAAACCCGATACCAGCAGGCCGAAAAACGCGGAAAGGATGACCGGGTGTGCCACGATGCGCAGGACCAGCCGCCGCAGTCCCGCGCCCTTGCCGCCCCCGCCGCCGGAAGCGGCGAAAGCATAGCTTTGCAGTACGACGACTGCAAGAAAATTTTGTAAAATCATGAGAAAGCCGGCGATCAGCCCTGCACGGACGAATCCGTCGTTGCCCAGCGCGTAGAATGCCACCGCAAGTCCAATGTAGCCCAAATTGCCGTGGAAGGTACTCTGCAGATACGTGGCCGTGCGGGCAGGCGGCATGCTGCGGTATCGCGCACTCAGCCAGGCCGCCCCCAGACAAAGTGGAACCGCCCCCAGGGTCACCGCCAGCACACGGGCGTCGAGCTGGGAGGTGAGAGAAGCCTGGGAAACCGAGCGAAAGATCATGGCCGGTATGGCCAGGTAGTAGACCAGGCGGTTGGCCGGTTCGATAAAGGACTCCGGCATGAATCCGCGGCGACGGGACGCCCATCCCAGAAGGATCATGCCGAAAACGGGCAAAATGGAGGTCAGGACATTCATGGCGCCTTGGGTGTAGCAGACCCCTTTCCTTAGGGCAAGCCGCTTGCGCCGTCCTTGACTTGCGGAGCCTTCGGTTTTAGCCTTTGAGGCAAAACCGTATAGGAGCGATCTCAAAAGTAGGATTTTGGTTCAAGGTCAAGGAGGATCCGAGTTTTCAGCCTCCCCGGTTGCACCGGGATCTTCGACAGGAATACCTGGGTATTTCGAGGACTGGAAACGAGCACCCGACGCCGAGATGGGGCCAAAAGACAGGTTGGAGATGGCTTCTATCCATCAACCCTGCATCCGACGGGAGAAGGACCCGTGGCCGATACCGTGGAAATCAAATTGTTTGCAACCCTCAACCGGTTCCTCCCGGCCAACCCCGACCGATATCCGCTATCGCCGGGGATGACCGCCCGGGATCTCATCCGGCGGCTGGCGATCCCCGAGGCCCAGGCCAAACTGGTGTTCATCAACGGCGTGAAAGCCGACCCGGACACGACGCTCAAGCCCGGACAGCGGATCGGCATCTTCCCGCCCGTGGGAGGAGGGTAAGAGACCGTGGCATCGATGATCTCGTCTTCCCTGTCCAGAGATCCGGCCGCCGTCGAAACCATCCGGTCGGCGGCACGAACCACCAAGCTTCCGGACGGGAACTCCGTTCCGACCCTCGACGTGGAGACGGTGGAGCGGGTCGCAGGCATGTTGGGAAGGCCCGCTAGGGAGATTGAGGTGGCGGCCCTTTCGCTGGACATCCTGCCGCTGCGCTACAGCCGCAACTACCGGAGCCTCTCCTTTTCCGAACAGATTCGGCTTCTCGAGTCCACGGTGGCCGTCGTGGGGCTCGGCGGACTGGGGGGCGCCGTGCTGGAAACCCTGGGGCGTATCGGCGTGGGGGCGATGAAACTCATCGACGGAGACCGCTTCGATGACAGCAATCTCAACCGCCAGCTTCTGGCCACGACGGCGTCTTTGGGGAACCCGAAGGCCGGGGTCGCCGAGAAACGCCTGCAGGCCGTGAACCCCTCCCTTCAGGTGGAGGCAGTCGAGGCGTTTATCACGGCACAAAACGCCGAGGCTCTCCTTTCCGGCTGCGACATCGTGGTGGACTGCCTCGACGCCATCCCGACCCGCTTTCTGCTGGAAGGCGCGTCGAAACGGCTGGGAATTCCCATGGTGTCCGGCGCCGTCGCCGGCCTCACCGGCCACGTCACCACCGTGTTTGCCGATGGCCCAAGCCTGCGGGCGATTTACGGTGATCCCGAAACCGCCGGCGACAAGGGGGTGGAGACGGAGCTGGGAAATCTTCCCTTCACCGTGTCGGTGGTGGCCAACCTCCAATGTGCCGAAGTCGTCCGCCTCCTGCTTTCTCGACCGGGAAACCTCCGCAACGCCCTCCTGCTGGTGGACCTGGAAAGCGGCACTTGCGAGCGGATGAGATTGGGGTAAGCGCTATGGCGTCGATTCTCTTCGAACCCGTCCGTATCAACGGGTTGAAACTGGAAAACCGCATCCTCCGCTCCGCCACATGGGAGGGGATGGCCGACGACGAGGGACGGGTAACGCCGCAGTTGACGCAGTTGATGTGCCGATTGGCCGAAGGGGGAGTGGGCGCCATCGTCACCGGACACATCTACGTGGACCCCCGTGGGCAGGCCAGTCCGCGGCAGCTGGGCATTCACACGGACGGCCATGTCGAAGGGCTGTCGGAAATGACAGAGGCCGTGCATCGCAGCGGGGGCAGGATTGTCGCTCAGCTTGCCCACGCCGGTTTGTGGGCCGACCCCTCGGCGACCGGCGCTCCCGCACTGGCACCGTCGCGAATGGATGGGGTGGGAAAGGCCCCGCAGCAGACAATGGGCGATGCCGACGTGCAGGCGGTGATAGAGGCCTTCGTCCGGGGCGCCGAGAGGGCTGCTGCGGTTGGATTCGACGGCATCCAGCTCCACGCAGCCCACGGTTACCTGCTGAGCCAGTTCCTGTCCCCCTATTTCAACCGGCGGACCGATCGATACGGGGGCACGCTGGAAAACCGGACCCGCATCCACCGGGAAATTACGGCCGCAGCGCGGGCCCGTCTGGGGGCGAAATTTCCGATTCTGATCAAGATGAACGGAAGGGATTGCCTGGAAGGGGGGTTGCAAACCGCTGAGGCGGCGGAGGCGGCCCTATCGATGGCGGAAGGCGGGCTGGACGCCATCGAAGTCTCCGGTGGGACCGGCCTGTCCGGTAGGAAAAATCCCATCCGCACCGGCATCCGGGAGAAGGCGGACGAGGCCTACTTCCGAGACGCTGCGGAGGCCGTGAAGGCGAAGGTGTCGATACCCGTGATCCTGGTGGGCGGCATCCGCTCTTTTTCGGTGGCCGAAGATATCGTGGCGTGCGGTTCGGCGGATCTCGTTTCCATGAGCCGGCCGCTGATCCGGGAGCCGGACCTGGTGCGCCGTTGGCGGGACGGGGATCGCCGCAGGGCGGCCTGCCGCTCCGACAGCCGCTGCTTTGTGCCGGCCCGTTCCGGCGAGGGCCTACGCTGCGTTAGGACATCCGGTCCCCCGGATTCGGATCACTCCGGCTTCTCTTCCCGCTGAATCGGGACGGTCTCCACCTTCCAGATCTCCCGGTTGTATTCGGTGATGGTCCGATCCGAAGAGAAACGGCTCATCCGGGCCACGTTCAGAATCGACATCCGGGTCCACGTCTCCTTGTCCCCATAGCGTTCCCCCACGCTCTCCTGGCATCTGCAGTAGGCGTCGAATTCCGCCAGCACCATGTACCGGTCTTCTTCCAGCAGCATCTCCATCAGCGGTCCGAAAAGTCCCGGCTCCTCCGGATTGAACAGTCCCTCCCGGATCAGGTCCATGGCTTCGCGCAGCAGGGGATCGCTTTCGTAGTAATCCCGCGGCCGATAGTGATGCCGAAGCTCGGCCACTTCGGAGGCGGCGAGCCCGAAGATGAACAGGTTCTCCTCGCCCACCTCCTCCAGCATCTCGATGTTGGCCCCGTCCAACGTTCCGACGGTGACGGCACCGTTGAGGGCGAACTTCATGTTGGAGGTGCCGGAGGCCTCGAATCCGGCCGTAGAGATCTGCTCGGACACGTCGGCGGCAGGAAAAATCTTTTCGGCCAGGGACACGCGGTAGTTGGGAAGGAACAGCAGCCGGAGTCGATCGTTGGTGGTGGTGTCCCGATTGATCATCTCGCCGACGTGGCAAATCAGGCGGATGATGGACTTGGCCGTTGCGTACCCCGGAGCCGCCTTGCCTCCGAAGAAAAAGGTCCGCGGGTGCATGTCAAAGGACGGGTCGTGCTTGAGCCGGAGCCAGCAGGCCACCACATGGAGCAGGTTCAACATCTGCCGCTTGTACTCGTGGATTCGTTTGACCTGCACGTCAAAAATGCTGTCCGGATCCACCGTAGCGCCGGTGAGCTTTTTTGCGATGAGCGCCAGCCGCTGCTTGTTCTCCCGTCGAATCGCCCGCCAGCGCTCCTGAAATTCCGGGTCGGCGGAAAAATCCTCCAATTCCTTCAGGCGCTCCAGATTCCGGGGCCAGTCGCCGCCGAGCCGTTCGGTGATGAGGGAGGCCAGCGGCGGATTGGAGGCCAGCAGCCACCGGCGCGGCGTCACACCGTTGGTCATGTTGGTGAAACGGCCGGGAAACATTTCGTGGAAGTCGCGGAACACCTCCTCCCGCAGCAGCCGGCTGTGCAGCTCGGCCACGCCGTTGACCCGGTGCGCGCCGACGATGGCCAAATGGGCCATGCGAACGTTCTTTTCCACGCCCTCCTCGATGATGGACATCCGGGACTGCCGGTCGGGGTCTCCGACGTAGCGCACCGCGACGTCCCGCATAAGCTGGCGGTTGATCTCGTAGATGATCATCAGGTGCCGAGGGAGGAGTCTTTCGAACATGGCCACCGACCATTTTTCCAGTGCTTCGGAAAGCAGGGTGTGATTGGTGTATCCGCAGGTGCGAATGGTGATGTCCAGGGCTTCGTCCCAGCCCAGCCCGTGCTGGTCCATCAGAATCCGCATCAACTCGGGAATGGCCAGCGCCGGGTGGGTATCGTTCATCTGGATGGCCACCTTGTCCGGAAAGGCGCCGAATCCCTCGTGGTCGGCAAGGTACCGCCGTACGATGTCTTGAACGGAGCAGGATACGAAAAAATACTGCTGGCGCAGCCGCAGCTCCCTTCCGGCGGATATCTGGTCATTGGGATACAACACTTTGGAAATGTTCTCGGAAAGGTTTTTCTGCTCCACGGCCTTCAGGTAGTCGCCCCCCTGGAAATAGCCCAGGTCGAACTCCTTGGAGGCCCGGGCCGCCCAGAGGCGGAGGGTGTTGACGGTGTCACAGGCATAACCCGGAATGGGCATGTCGTGGGCGATGCCGATGACGTCCTCGGTATCTATCCATTCGGTCTTGAGATTGCCGTCCGGGAGACGCTTCTGCTTCACCCAGCCGCCGAATTGCACCGTGAAGCTGTACTCGGGCCTGGCGATCTCCCAGGGGTTCCCGTGCTGAAGCCAGCTGTCGGGCAGCTCGTGCTGGCCCAGGTTGCGAATCTCCTGGTCGAAGATGCCGAATTCGTATCGGATCCCATATCCGTGGGCGGGAATTTCCAGCGTCGCCATGCTTTCCAGAAAACAGGCCGCCAGACGCCCCAGACCGCCGTTTCCCAGCCCCATGTCCGGCTCGAGCTCCGAAAGATCGTCCAGATCGATGTGCAGGTCCGCCATTGCCTTTCGGGTTTCATCCCAGATGTCGAGGTTGATGAGATTGTTGATGAGCATCCGGCCCATGAGGTATTCGGCCGAGAGGTAGTAGACCCGCTTTGCATCCCGGTTGTGATAGGTCTGCTGGGTGTGAATCCAGCGCTCGATCAGCCGGTCCCGTGCCGTAAGGGCCAGGGAGTGGTACATGTCGCGCGGTGTGGCGGTGTACTGATCCTTGGACAGGGAGTATTCCAGGTGGTTGGCGAAGGAGAACTCAATCCCTTTCGCGTCCATCCCTTTTTTGAACCTACCCCAGCTCTTGAACAGCTCGCTCTGCTTCATGGCGGGACCCTCCTTTCGGATTGGAGGTGTTGGGTGGGTGACCGGAGAAGTATCCTTCTACCGCTGCCATCTGTCAAGCCTTCCCGGGAGGAGGGCCGATGGATTCGAACCGGGCAGAGCGGAGATCCGGTCGTCCCATCGGAAATCCGGGTGCGCCCGCGGTCAGGACAGCCGATCCAAAACGATGCGCAGCACCCGGCGCAGCGGCTCCGCGGCGCCCCAGAGAAGCTGATCGCCTACGGAAAAGGCGGTGAGGTATTCCGGGCCGATGTTCAGCTTGCGGATGCGGCCGACCGGAACCTCCAGCGTGCCGGTCGCCTTGGCCGGGCTGAGATCGCGCAGGGTGGCCTCCTTTTCGTTGGGAACGATCCGAACCCAATCGTTGTGTCCGCCGATGAGCGCTTCGATCTCGACCAGCGGCAGGGGGTCCCGGAGTCGTATGGTGAAGGCCTGGCTGTGGCAGCGCATGGCACCGATGCGCACGCACTGGCCGTCGATGGGAATGGGATCTTCGTTGCGGCCAAGGATCTTGTTGGTCTCGGCAAAGCCCTTCCACTCCTCCTTGGTCTGGCCGTTTTCCATGGCTCGGTCGATCCATGCGATCAGGCTGGCCGCCAGTGGGGCGCCGAAGTGCTCCGTCGGGAAAGCCGGATCCCGCACGGTTTGGATCACCCTTCGGTCGATGTCCGCGATGGCCGAGGCTGGGTCGTCGAGCAGGCCGGCGGCATCGCCTCCAATCGCCCGCATCTGCTCCACCAGCTCCCGCATGTTGTTGGCGCCTGCACCGGAGGCGGCCTGGTAGGTCATGGAGGTTAGCCACACCACCTGGTCGGCTGCGAACAACCCGCCCAGCGCCATGAGCATCAGGGACACCGTGCAATTGCCTCCGATAAAGTCGCGCACCCCCTCCGAGAGAGCCTTGTCGATCACCGAACGATTCACCGGATCCAGCACGATCACGCTGTCTTTGGTCATCCGCAGCGTGGATGCAGCGTCGATCCAGAAGCCGTTCCATCCGGAGCTGCGCAGTGCGGTGTGACAGCGCTCGGTATAGCCGCCTCCCTGGCAAGAGACGATGACGTCCATGGTGGAAAGTTTCTCGGTATCGTAGGCATCGAGCACCGGAGCCGCCGTGGTGCCGACGTCCGGCCCGATCCGGCCGGCCTGGGAGGTGGAGAAGAACAGCGGTTCGAAACCGTTGAAATCGTTCTCGGCCCGCATCCGCTCCAAGAGAACGGATCCGACCATTCCGCGCCAGCCGACAAAACCCACCTGGATCATGCTGCACCTCTAAAAATTAGGAAGTTGAAATGCCCGCGGACGGATGAGGCGCCCGGTGATGGCCTGCGCGCCCTTCCAGCATCGTCACGGCCGTTATACGCTTTTTTGTTTCCCGCCGCAATGATGCGCCTTACGCGGTTGTGTTCAGAAATTTCGGTGCCTCGAAACGTATGCCCTTTCCCGGCAGGTGCATCAGCGTCGAAGTGCCGTGGGCCAGCAGGCGTCCCGTCTCATCGACGACGCCGGCTTCGGCGTAGCTGATGGAGCGGCCGGCGCGAATGCAACGCCCCCGGGCACGGATCCTGCCCTCCCGCACCGGCTTCAGATAGTTGAGTTTCAGGTCGATGTTGACCAGACCGTCCCCGTCGGGGAGGGGCAGAAACACCGCCCAGAAGGTGGCCGTGTCGATGAGGGTGGCCAGCACGCCGCCGTGGACGATGCCGAAAAGCTGCAAATGACAACTGTCGACGTCCAGTTCCACGGTGGCACGGTCCATTTCGATTTCGGTCAATCGCATGGGTAGGTGCCGTGGAAAGGCGCTGTCGTTCACCACTGCGATCAATTCCCGGATATAGGCCGGGTTGGGCTGTTTCATGTCGTTGCCCTTTCTGTTCCCCATGGGGGCGCTTGCAGGATGCGGGGTTCACGCCCAATGGGACGAAGTCTTCTCCCCCCCCTTTTTCGGTCTGCGTTCTAGCGGAGCCGATTACCATAGCCGCAACCTTCGCACGGGTCAACCGGGGCACCGGGTCCATTGACATTTGCCCGGTGCGGTGGCATGATCGATTTGATCAAATCCATGATCAAATCGTATTCCGAAAAGCGGCGGTTTCCCGCCCAACGACCGGAGAAAAGGCGCCGATGCCGAAAACAACTGGAAAACGAGAAAAAGAGAAGGAGCCTATCGGGCACACCCGTAAGGCCTATCTGGGCATCCGGAGCATGATGTTTCACAACGAGATCGTTCCGGACCAGAAGATCTCCTATCGGTGGTTGGCCGAACGGCTGCACATGAGCCAGACGCCCGTCATTCAGGCGCTGAAGTGGCTGGAGTTCCAGCAGTTGGTGCGGCATGAGCCCAACCGGGGCTATTTCACCGCCCCCATCCGGCGCAGCGAAGTCGAGGAAATCTACGAGGTGCGCGAGCTGGTGGAGACTTCCCTTCTGCCCGCAACGATGAGGCGTTTGGACGACGAAGCCATCGCACGGTTGCAGAGCGCGCTGGACCGGCACCTGCAGGCCGCACGGGAGGTGTACCTTTACGACCGCCTGCTCAAGGATATGGATTTCCACCTCACCCTGGCCGCCCTGTCGGGCCGCCGAGTACAGCAACAGGTGCTCTCCAACCTCTTCGACCTGCTGTACTTGAAATACGGCGGCCGCATTCTGTTCTCCACATCCATGGATTCGGCAGACGACGATCACCGAGCGCTGTTCGACGCACTGCAACAAAGGAATCTGCCAACCGCCCGCTCCGTGCTCCGCCGGCACATCCGGCGTGTCAAAGTGCATGTATTGAAAAGCCTGGACCAAATCGAGCGCGCAAAACAACAAGTCGCACCGTGACGGCCCAGGACGGGGGTTTCACGGGAAGGGAAACCCTTGACAAAGTGATTTGATCAAATTATTTGATCAAATATTTTCTTCGAGAGGCATAGACATGTCCTTTTCCCTCATGGAAGGCAACGAGGCCATCGGGCGCGGCGCGATTCGGGCGGGATGCTCCTTTTTTGCCGGGTACCCCATCACGCCTGCGACCACCATCTACAACACCATGCTCGAACTGCTGCCGCCCTCCGGGGGGGTCTGCATGCAGGGGGAGGACGAAATCGCCTCCATCGGCTTCTGCCTGGGAGCGTCCATGGCCGGTGCCAAAGTCATGACAGCGACCTCGGGGCCGGGCATCAGCCTGTACAGCGAGCAGATCTCCTTTGCCATCGGCAGCGAGATTCCCATTGTCATCGTCGATGTCCAACGCCTTGGACCCTCCACGGGGTCGGCCACCAAGGGGGCCGACGGCGACATTCAGTTTTTACGATGGGGCAATAGCGGAGGCCTTCCCGTGGTGGTGCTGGCACCGGTGGACGTGGCCGACTGCTACGCCCTGACCGTTCACGCCTTCAACCTGGCGGAGATCTGCCGCTGTCCGGTGTTCATCGCCGCCAACAAGGAAATCTCCATGACCCGGGAGACCGTGGATCTGGATGCCGTCGATCTACCGCCGGTGGTGGAGCGCACACCTGCACCCGAGGGAGCCCCCTTTCTCCCCTTCGGCACGAAACCGGGGAGAAACGTTCCAGGCTTTCTTCCCATCGGCGGCTCCCGCCTGGTGCGGCAGACCTCCTCCACCCACGGGACAGACGGCTACATCACCACAGACCCTGAGCGAATCGCGCAAAACCAGGAACGCCTGATGCGGAAAGTCTCGGAAGCCGTGGACGCAGCCCCCTTGTTCGACTGGAGGCCGGCGCAGGGCGCCGAGACCCTTCTCATCGCATACGGCGTCACCGCACGGGCGGCCGGCGCCGCAGTCCGCGCCCTCGCACAGGAGGGCACGGCCGTGTCCCTCCTCACCCTCAAGAGCCTCTGGCCGGTGCCCGAACGGCTGATCCGCGACAAGGCCCGGGACTGCCGCCGGGTCGTGGTGGTGGAAATGAACCTCGGTCAGTACGTCCGGGAAGTCCAACGGATCCTTCCCGGCATGGAGGTATCGTTTTTCGGACAGATGAACGGAGAACTGATCTCTCCGCATCAGATACGAAAGGTTCTCCGTCATGCCTAGCCTGCTCAATCCAGACCGTCCGCCGGTTTTCTGCCCGGGCTGCTCCCACGAGCGCATCGTCAAGGCCCTGGACCGGACCTTTCAGGCCATGGGGCTTTCGGGCGACGGCGTCGTGCTCGTCAGCGACATCGGCTGCTCCGGCCTGTTCGACACTTTTTTCCACACGCACGCCTTCCACGGACTGCACGGCAGGGCCCTGACCTACGCCACCGGCATCAAGATGGTCCGCCCCGATCTGCACGTCGTGGTCACCATGGGCGACGGGGGCCTGGGCATCGGCGGCGCCCACGTGCTGAGCACCTGCCGGCGCAACATCGACCTGACCCTTCTCGTTTTGAACAACTTCAACTACGGGATGACAGGGGGCCAGTGCTCCGCCACCACCCCCCGGGAAGCGCAGGTGGGCTCCGGTTTTCTCAACCGTCTGGAGCAGCCGCTGGACGTCTGCCGGCTGGCCGAGGTGGCCGGGGCCGGATTCGTGGCGCGCGCCTCCACCTACGACAAAGAGCTTGTCGGCATCATGGAACGCGCCGTGGCCCACCCCGGTTTCTCGGTGGTCGACATTCACGGCATCTGTCCCGGACGATACACCCGGCGGAACCGCATCGGACCCGCAGACATCGAGGCCGGGCTCCGGCGGCTGCCGCCGCTGACCGAAGCGGCGCCGGACGAAAGAAAAACCGAATACGCGACCGCCTACCGCGAGGAAGCCGCCCGTCTGGCCCCGCCGCCACCGCCCGCCCGCATCAAGGCGCGGCTGTCTCCGGTGGGGGAGGCCCGGCAGGAAATCGTGCTGCTGGGAAGCGCCGGCCAGCGCATCGTCACCGCCGGGGAACTGCTGTGCCTGGCCGGTGCGGCGGCGGGGCTGAACGCCACCCAGAAAAACGACTACCCCATCACCGTCATGCGCGGCCACTCGGTGAGCGAGTTGATTCTTTCCGCGGAGCCCGTCGGGTACACGGGAATCCGGAAGCCCACGGCGGTGGTGGCCCTGGCGCCGGAGGGCGTAGCCCGCAAGCGCGGACTGCTGGCCGACCTGCCGGAAGACGCCCTTTTGCTGCATGCCGCAGGAGTGGAGGTGCCCGAAACCCGCGGTTCGGTCCGTTCGGTGGACTTCAGGGCCATGGGCATCAAATCCCCGGACTGGGCCCTGGCCTCCCTTGCCGTGCTGGCACGGGAAAACCGGGTGCTCAGCCCGGAGATGCTGCAAGCCGCGCTGGAACTCCGCTTCCGGGGCACGGTCCGGGAAGCGGCCCTGTCGGTGGTGCACAAGGTCCTGGACCCGGAAGGGGGGAAGCCGACACCATGATATCCCGAAGAGCCGCATCGATCCAGCCATCCCTGACCCTGGCGATTTCGGCCGAGGACGTGCTGCGGGAGGCCGTCGAGAGGCTGGCCGCCTATGATCCAGCGTTTTTTGCTTGACGGAAATAAGGTGATAATATAGCTAAATTGTAGCTTATTCCGGCCGCCAGTTCCATCCCGTCCAGGACGACAACCATCGATGCCTGCAGGGCGGTCCCCGGCGCAAACGCGCACAACGGCATCGACCGACCCCGCCGTGACCGGCGGGTTTTACGCCCCCATTCGACACCACGCGGCGGGGGCGAATCGACACCGAAGGAGGATGCATGGATTTTTCACTGTCCAAAGAGCACGAGATGCTGCAGAAGGCTGTACGGGAGTTCATGAAAAAGAAGGTTGCGCCCAACGCGGACGAGTGGGATGAAAAACACCACTTTCCCTACGAAGAGGCCGTCAAGCCCATGGGCGAGCTCGGTTTCTTCGGCACCGTCATCCCCGAGGCGTACGGCGGGGAGGAGATGGACTGGCTGGCGGCCATGATCGTCACCGAGGAAATCGCCCGGGTCTCCAGCTCGCTGCGCGTGCAGGTGAACATGCAGGTACTCGGGTGCGCCTTCACCATCTACCGATACGGCTCCGAAGACGTGAAAAAGAAGTATATCGAAAAACTCTGTACGGCCGAGTACTTGGGCGGTTTCGGCATCACCGAGCCGGACGCCGGATCGGACGTCATGGCCATGGCCTCCACGGCGGAGGACATGGGCGACCACTGGCTCATCAACGGATCCAAGACCTGGATCTCCAACGCCAATCTCGCCGACGTGCTCATCTACTATGCCTATACGGACAAGTCCAAGGGGTCCAAGGGGCTGTCCGCCTTCGTGATCGAGCCCAAAAACTTCAACGGGATCAAGACGTCGAAGCTGGAAAAGATGGGGTCCCACTCCTCCCCCACGGGCGAGATTTTTCTGGACAACACGCGGGTTCCCAAGGAAAACATTCTGGGCAACCCGGGCGACGGCACCAAGATCGTGTTCTCCTCCCTGAACCAGACCCGGCTTTCCGCCGCAGCCGGCGCCGTCGGTCTGGCCCAGGCGTGCCTGGACGCCGTCGTCAAGTACTGCAACGAGCGGAAGCAGTTCGGCAAGGCCATCGGCGAGTACCAGATGAACCAGGACATGATCGCCCAGATGTCCGCGGAAATCGAAGCGACCCGGCTGCTGGTGTACAAGGCGGCCTGCGCCAAGGACGCCGGAAGGTTGAACAACGGGCTGGACGTGGCTCAGGCCAAGTACCTGGCCGGCGAACTGGCCACCAAGTGCTCCAACTACGCGATGCGGATTTTCGGGGCCTACGGTTACTCCACCGAATATCCCATCGCCCGTTTTTACCGCGACGCGCCCACCTACAGCATGGTGGAGGGATCGGCCAACATCTGCAAATGGATCATCGCGCTGGACCAGCTCGGCTACCGCAAGGCGAACCGGTGAGACAGGAGGAACGGTGACCGTGAAAGAAGACGTTGTCGAAAAGACCCGAAAGACGGCCGACCTGTACTTCAGGGGCGTGAACGACGAAAAGCCCTTCGATCTGTGGCGATCCTTCGACAAAGGGCTCGCCAAGGACCTGTCCCTGTTCATCACGGGTCAGATGTACGCCCGAGAAAAAATCCCGCACCCCACCCGGCAGCTGGTGGCCGTTGCCGCCCTAACGGCGCTCTCCCGCACGGAGGAGCTCAAGCTGCACCTGCAGGCGGCGCTGAACGTGGGGTGCACCCCGGAGGAAATCGCCGAGGTCATTTTTCAAACCGCCGTCTACGCCGGTGTGCCGGCCACCAACGCAGCGTTGAAGACCCTACGCACGGTGCTGGAGGAAAAGGGGTTGTGGCCTATGCCATCCGACCGTTGAGCCGCTAAGAGGCTGCGGATAAACAAGAATCCCGCCTTCAGACAAGAGGCACTCATTCTGATTTGCAGGATCCGTTGCGTCATCCCGCCATGCGGGAGACGCCGTATCAAGGTGGGAGGCGCCCTTGATCCACAGCCTCCTGAGGCGAATCGATCCAACCGCAGCATCCAGGAGAAACCCAATGAGACCCTATTTCGAAAAAATGCCCGAATTCGGACGCCCCCTCAACGAGGGCCAGATCAAAAGCTCCGAGGAAAACGTCAAGCAGATCAAAAAGGTGGAATCCGAGATCGACGCCGCCGTCGACCGCGTCAAGAAGGTCGGTTTCCCGGAGGAGAAAATCAACGCCAGGGGGCAGATGACCGTGTGGCAGCGGCTGAACTACCTGGTGGACCCGGGAACCTGGAGCCCGCTGCACACCCTCTACAATCCGGCCGAAAACGAGGAGGGCACCACGAACGTGTTCGACGGATTGGGGAAAATCGCCGGCAAGTGGGCGATGATCATCGGCTTCGACAACAAGCTGCTGGCCGGCGCCTGGGTCCCGGGTCAATACGAAAACATCCTGCGGGTGACCAACATGTCCAAGCTGCTGAACATCCCCCTGGTGTGGCTGGTCAACTGCAGCGGCGTGAAGCTAACCGAGCAGGAGAAATTCTACGCCGACCGCCGGGGCGGCGGCACCACCTTCTTCCGTCACGCCGAACTGGAGCAGATGGGCATTCCGGTGTTGGCGGCCATCTACGGGACGAACCCCGCCGGAGGCGGCTACCAGGGCATCAGTCCCACCATTCTCTTCGCCCACAGGGATTGCAACATCGCGGTGGGAGGGGGAGGAATTCTCAGCGGAATGTCGCCCAAGGGATATTTCGATGAAGAGGGAGCCGAGCAACTGATCCAGGCCGCCAAGCAGTACAAGGTCAAACCGCCGGGGTCCACCGACATCCACTACAACGAAACCGGCTTTTTCCGCTACATATACGAAAAGGAGACGGAAGTTCTCGACGGGGTGCGGGACTACATGAAGGACATGCCCGCCTACCATCCCAAATTCTTCCGCGTGGCGGCCCCAAAGGAGCCGCGGTTTTCCGCCGACGACATCTACCGCCTGCTGCCGTTCAATCAGAAGCAGATGTACAATTTCGACGAGATCCTGGCCCGGCTCGTGGACAACAGTGAGCACATGGAGTTCCGCCCCGGCTACGGTCCGGAGATCTACACCGGCGTGGTCAAGATCGATGGGTTTCCCGTGGGCGTGATCGGAAACCGCCAGGGCTTTCTCGGAGAGAACTACCCGGAATACGCGGACTATCCGGGAATCGGTGGAAAGCTCTACCGACAGGGACTGATCAAGATGAACGAGTTCGTCACCCACTGCGGACGGGACCGGCTTCCCATCATCTGGTTCCAGGACACCACCGGGATCGACGTGGGGGACATCGCCGAGAAAGCCGAATTGCTGGGCCTCGGCCAGAGCCTCATCTACTCGATTCAGCAGACGGGGGTTCCCATGATGCTGGTGCTGCTGCGCAAGGGGACGGCGGCGGCCCATTACGTCATGGGCGGTCCCACCGCCAACCGGCACAACGCGTTCACGCTGGGCACCCCGACCACGGAAATCTACGTCATGCACGGGGAAACTGCCGCAGCGGCCACCTACTCCCGCCGGCTGGTGAAGGAAAAGGACGCCGGAAGGCCGCTGGGGCCCGTGGTGGAGAAAATGAACCAGATGGCCAAGGAGTACCACGACAACTCCCGGCCGATCTATTGCGCGGAAAAAGGGTTCGTAGACGAAATCGCCTCTTTGCCGGACATCCGGAAATACCTGGTCGCCTTCGCCGGTGCCGCTTTCCAGAATCCGCGTTCCATCTGTCCCCAGCACCAGATGATGTTGCCACGTCTCATCAAGGGATAAGAAAAATTCTTACAGAGAAATCCAAAAAAAGCGAATTGACCTTTCACCGGGGTATCTGTAAGCATTTATAGCTTGGTGCAATGCGATTGCGCGGTATGGGCAACGATATCATTCCACACCATCGTAAACCAAAGGGAGCCGAACCATGGGAGTGGTGGAAGACAAGATAGGGCAGTTGAGGGAGAAGGAGCAGGCGGTGCGCGCCATGGGCGGGGAGAAGGCCGTGGCCAAGCAGAAGGGCAGCGGGAAGCTGACGGCGCGGGAGCGTCTGGAGCGATTTTTCGACAAGGGGACGTTTCGGGAGCTGGATTTATTCGTGCGTCACCGTTGCGTGAATTTT
>JAJDOA010000306.1 GCA_022340405.1 Desulfobacteraceae bacterium
CCACCGGCACATCGTTGATGAAGATCTGCTGTTTGTCGTCGATGGTAATCACCAGGTGTTCCTCCTCGGAGGGGAGGGTCTCCGTGGTGGCCTCCGGCAGATCCACATTAACGCCCTGCACCATCATCGGGGCGGTGACCATGAAAATGATCAGCAGCACCAGCATCACGTCCACAAAGGGCGTGACATTGATGTCCGCCATGAGGGAGTCGCGATTGCCGCCGCCGGTCATCATCGGGAGGCTCCGTTCTCGCGAAGAATGTCGCGCTCTACGATATTGAGGAAATCGGCCGAAAAGCTGTGCAGCTCGGATTCGATGGTACGCACTTTTTGCGAGAAATAGTTGTATGCGATAACCGCCGGTATCGCCGCCGCGAGTCCTGCCGCCGTCGCGACGAGGGCCTCGGATATGCCAGGGGCCACGACGGCCAGACTGGCCGAGCCGCGAAGCCCGATGCCGTGAAAGGAGTTCATGATCCCCCAGACCGTTCCGAAAAGGCCGATAAAGGGTGTGGTGTTACCGGTGGTGGCCAGAAACGGGACCATCTGGATCATGCGTGTCACTTCGGTGCTAGTGGCGCGCCGCAGGGCCCGCTGAATGTTGCCCGTTCCCATGAGGCGGTGGTTCACCACCTCCGCAGACGACTCGCCCTCTCCGACAGGGGTTGCGGTGCTCTGGCTGACACGCTTGAGTTCCAGGTAACCGACCCGGAAGACACGTGCCACCGGACTTCCCTGCAGCTGCTTGGCCTTGGAAAACGCATCGGAAAGATCCCTGCTTTTCCAAAAAAAATCGGTGAAAGCGGAGGATTCCCGGAAGGCCTTGCGCAGATAGCGGAATTTGACGATAATGATGGTCCATGAGGTGACCGAGAAAAACAGCAGAAGCAACAGAACGAACTGGACCATGGGCCCGGCGTTCATCATTAGATATACGAAATCCAGTTGGGGAGCTGCCATGAAATCTCCTCGGTGGCGGTTTCCGTTCAGAAGCCGAGACCCTTTCGGCTGGACACTTCCTATCCGAAGGCCGTTACCGTGTCAACACCCTTCCTTTTTCCATGGAAACCTTTGGCGTTAACGGTAACAGCAACCGCAATTGCCGAGAAAGGATCCTATGAAACCCGTCGTCGATCTGATGTTCGAATCCCAGATGCTCAAGCGCATTCCCAGAAGCGGCTACGCTTTTCTCGGGGTCGGCCGGGAATCGGTGGCCGAGCACACCTTCGTGTGCACTTTCATCGCTTACGTGATGGCCCGTCTGGTGCCGGACACCGATACCGAACGTCTGGTGGGCATGTGCCTGCTGCACGATCTGGCCGAGGCCCGCACGGGGGATATGAATTATGTTCAAAAACGGTATGTCGCCACGGACGAGAACCGGGCCTTGAGCGACGCCTTCGGCTCGATCCCCTTCGGTGAGGAATGGCAAGCGCTCATCGACGAATTCAACCAGTGCCGCAGCCTCGAGGCGCGGCTTGCCCACGATGCGGACCAGCTGGCACTGATGCTGGACCTGAAGGCGCTGGCCGACTGTGGACATCCCCCCCCGGAGCTGTGGCTGAAAAACGTCGAAAGACGGCTGCAAACCGATGTGGGAAGACGGCTGGGAGAAACCGTGATGAAAACCCACAAGGACGATTGGTGGCTCAAATTAATGATTGACACATAGTTATGGGGGTCGATAAATATAATCTCTTGGCCTAAATTTTCTCCTGGCGGCTTTAACGCCGGAGAATCTTCAAAGTCCAGCAAGCGGAGGAGCAAATGAACTGGCTTGTGAAAACCTTTTCTTCATCCATCGGAAAAAAGTTGATGATGGCGGTGACGGGGCTTTGTTTCATCGGTTTTCTGATGGTTCACCTGGCGGGAAACCTCACGGTCACGGCGGGCGGAGAGGTATTCAACGCCTATGCCGCCAAACTGCATTCCCTGGGAGCCCCGCTGCTGGTCATGGAGTTTGTTCTGCTGGCCTTGGCGGTCGTCCACGTGATCACTGGTCTTTACCTGTTCTATCGAAATGTTATGGCTCGTCCGCAGCGCTACGCGGTGAACCGCAACGCAGGGGGTCGAACCCTGGGATCGGCCACGATGCCGTACACCGGAGTGGTAATTCTCGCCTTCCTCGTGATCCATTTGACCAACTTCACCTTCGTGGACAAGACAGGCACCACCATCTTCCAGATCGTCTCCAACGCCTTTCAAAACCCGGTCACCGTCCTTTTTTATACGCTGGTCATGGTGGTCGTTGCCCTTCATGTCAGCCACGGCCTTTGGAGCGCCTTGCAGACCATCGGCGCCAATCACCCAAAGTATATGCCCGTCGTCATGGCGGCCAGTCTCATCTTCGCCGTTGTTGTCGGCATCGGTTTCGGATTTCTTCCGATATATTTTTCATTGATTGCCTGAGCCCAACGCTCCGTCCAATCGAAGCACCAAGGAGGATTTCATGCAGCTTGACGGGAAGATACCGGCGGGTCCGCTGAAGGACAAATGGGATCGCCACCGGTTCGAGCTGAAGCTGGTCAACCCGGCCAACAAGAGGAGATACGACATTATTGTGGTCGGAACCGGATTAGCCGGTGGAGCCGCAGCGGCTTCCTTGGCCGAACTTGGGTACAACGTCAAGAATTTCTGTATCCAGGACTCCCCGCGCCGCGCCCACAGCATCGCCGCCCAGGGCGGCATCAACGCCGCCAAAAACTACACCAACGAAGGAGACAGCATCTGGCGGCTGTTCTACGACACCATCAAGGGCGGTGATTTCCGAGCCAGGGAGGGGAACGTTTACCGGCTCGCCCAGGTCTCCAACCACATCATCGACCACTGCGTGGCCCAAGGGATCCCCTTTGCCAGGGATTACGGGGGATTGCTGGCCAACCGCAGCTTCGGAGGCGCACAGGTCTCCCGCACCTTCTACGCCAGGGGACAGACCGGCCAGCAGTTGCTGCTGGGTGCCTACGGGGCGCTTTGCCGGCAGATCGCCGCAGGCAAGGTCACCATGTTCCCCCGCAGAGAAATGCTGGATCTGGTTGTGATCGACGGAAAGGCCAAAGGTATCGTGGCCCGCAACCTGATTACCGGGGAAGTGGAAAAGCACGCCGGGGATGCGGTGGTCCTGTGCACGGGTGGCTACGGGAACGTCTATTTTCTCTCTACCAACGCTATGGCCTCCAACGTCACGGCGGCATTTCGGGCGCACAAACGGGGGGCCTTTTTCGCCAATCCCTGCTTTACGCAGATCCATCCCACCTGCATCCCCGTTCACGGCACCTATCAGTCCAAACTGACCCTGATGAGCGAAAGCCTCCGCAATGACGGAAGGGTCTGGGTTCCCAAAAATTCGGGCGACAAACGCGCCCCTGGGGATATACCGGAATCGGAGCGGGACTATTACCTGGAAAGCAAATATCCGAGCTTCGGGAATCTGGTTCCCCGGGACGTGGCCTCCCGCAACGCCAAGGAACAGTGCGACATGGGCAAGGGCGTCGGCGAGACGGGCCTTGCCGTGTATCTGGATTTTGCCGAGGCCATCCGCCGCGACGGCGAGGAGATGATCGCCCGCAAGTACGGCAACCTGTTTCAGATGTATGAAAAGATCACCGGACAAAACCCATACCGGACGCCCATGATGATCTACCCGGCCGTTCACTACACCATGGGCGGGCTCTGGGTGGACTACAACCTGATGAGCAATCTGGAGGGGTTGTTCGTTCTGGGCGAAGCCAATTTCTCAGACCACGGCGCCAACCGTTTGGGCGCCAGCGCGCTGATGCAGGGTCTGGCCGACGGGTATTTCGTCATTCCCTACACCATCGGGGGATATCTCACCGGCGAGTCCCCCGGTGCAGTCAACGCGGATCACCCGGCCTTTGCCGATGTCGTCCAAGCCGTCGAGGAGAGGACCCGCAAGCTCCTTTCGGTGAAGGGCAAGCGTACCGTGGACGATTTCCACCGTCATCTGGGGCTCGTGATGTGGGACCACTGCGGAATGGCCCGAACCAACGAGGGTCTCACCCGCGCCCGCGAGACGGTGCGAGCGCTGCGCAGTGAATTCTGGGAAAACGTTCTGGTGCCTGGAGACAGCCACGATTTCAATCAGAGCTTGGAACGCGCCGGCCGTGTGGCCGACTTCATGGAATTTGCCGAGTTGATGATCGTCGATGCGCTGCACCGGCAGGAGTCCTGCGGCGGCCATTTCAACGAGGCGTATCAAACCGAGGAAGGGGAAGCCAAAAGGGACGACGAAAACTTCGCCTATGTCGCTGCTTGGGAGTTTACCGGCGTGGGCAAGGACCCCGAATTGCACAAAGAGGATCTCACCTTTGAGAATGTCCAATTGACGCAAAGGAGTTACAAGTGACCCAGACCATCAACCTGACCCTGAAGGTGTGGCGGCAGGGCGGGCCGGGTGTGAAAGGCCGATTGGATACCTACCACGCCGAGAATATCTCCACCGACATGTCCTTTCTGGAGATGCTGGATGTCGTCAACGAGAGCCTGACGTTGGACGGAAAGGAACCCATTGCCTTCGACTACGACTGCCGGGAGGGGATTTGCGGCCAATGCGGTGCCGTGGTCAACGGCCGCGCCCACGGACCGGAGAAAGGCACCACCCTCTGCCAGCTGCACATGCGCCATTTTTCCAACGGAGATATCCTGGTTATCGAACCGTTCCGTGCCAGAGCGTTCCGCGTTGTCAAAGACCTGGTGGTCGACCGCAGCCCCCTGGACCGAATCATCCAGGCAGGGGGATATATATCCGTCAATGCCGGAGGCGCGCCGGACGCCAACGCCGCGCCCGTTCCGCAGGAAACAGCGGAGCTGGCGATGGACGCAGCCGCCTGCATCGGCTGCGGTGCCTGTGTCGCCTCCTGCCCGAATGCTTCGGCCATGCTGTTCGTGGGGGCCAAGGTGTCCCATCTGACCCTGCTGCCCCAGGGAAAACCCGAGGCGGCACGCCGGGCGCTGTCCATGGTTGACACCATGGACACACTCGGTTTCGGCAATTGTTCCAACGAGCGGGAGTGCGAGGCGGAGTGCCCCAAAGAGATTTCGATTACCAACATCGCCCGGTTGAACCGGGAATTCATGAAGGCCGGCTTTTTTTCCAACGCGCGATAATGCGTTCGGGGTCTCTTAGAGGCGAAATCGCGGATTCCGCCGGGGACGCCCGGTCGACATCGGCAAACGCAGACAGCCTTTCCAGGAGCGGTCGGGGGTATCCGGGCGCTCCTTGTTTTTTTCCGCCCGGGCTGCAAGGGGCATCCCGCTCGAAACGACCGGGGGTTCCCTGCCGCAAGCCTAACTTGAAAGATCGGCCTATCGTGTCCATAGTAGGTACAACGTTTTGGTTGTCGACAAATGGCAAGCAAGAAAAGAAATGAGGATAACAGGTTTTTTGTTTATGAAACGATTTTGCCCGCATGAAATCATAAACCGATTCCCCGTTCGAGCCATTTTTATCCGATGAAGCAGCCCTTACCCGAAATCGCCTGCCGGATGGATTTGCATGTCGACACGCTGGAGCGATGGATCCGACAGGGACGGATCCCCATCCGGAAAAGCGGGGGGTTTGGAGACTACGACGAGTCCGTGTTGGCCCAGTGGGCCCGCAAGCACAACCTTCCCCTCAAGACGGATGCCGACGCCCCCGCGGATGCATGCCTTGCGAAGGAGGAGACGCTGCATCAGGCGATGAGCCGAGGAGGCGTGCTTCACGGTATCACCGGTACGGATACGGAAAGTGTACTGTCCCAGCTGGTTGCTGCGGTACCGGACCTGACTTCGCCACAGAGGGAAGAGCTGCTGCAGAGGCTGATGGAGCGGGAAGCGCTGACTTCCACCGGCATCGGAAAAGGGGTTGCGATTCCACACCCGCGATCTCCGATTTCCGACAGCCCGCCTTCCCCCCGAATCGTGACCGGCTTCACGGTCGAGCCGGTGCACTACCGGGCCATTGACGACAAACCGGTGTTTGTTCTTTTTCTGCTGCTGTGCCCGACGACCCAGATCCATCTCCAGCTGCTGTCCAGGCTGGCATTCTGCCTGAGGGATTCGGCGTTTCTCACGTTTCTGCAGACGCAGCCCGCGCGCCGGGAACTGTTGGATAGGATCGCCGGTTTCGACCGGCAACTGGAACCCGCATAGGCCCACAGCGCCGCACAAGATCGGATCCCGACGCCATGAAACGACAGCGCATTTGGCGTTTCCCTGCCGCCTGGTCCCTGTTTCGCAGAGACGACCGCCTGTTGCTGATTCTCATCGGAGTCATCGTGGGTGTCTGCAGCGGCCTTGCCGCCGTGGTGTTGAACCGATCGCTGGTGGCCATGCTGGAATGGTTTCACGGATACCGCCTTTACTGGTGGTCCTTTTTGCTTCCCGGTGCCGGTGCAGCGCTGTCCTCGTTGTTTTTGAACAATCTGCTCCGCGAGGGGGCCGGGCACGGCGTTCCGGAAGTCATTTACAGCGTCTCCCGATACGGGGGGCTCATGCGCATGCGCTCCAGCTTTTCCCGGTTGATCTCCAGCTGCCTGACCATCGGCACCGGCGGATCGGCCGGACCCGAGGCGCCGGTGGTGATGAGCGGTGCCGCCATCGGATCCAACATCGCTAAATTCTTCTCTTTGAACGATCGGCAGCGGGTGACCCTGGTGGGTTGCGGCGCGGCGGGCGCGATCTCTTCCATCTTCAACGCACCCATCGCCGGTTTGGTGTTTTCCATCGAGGTGATCTTGGGCGAATGGACGGCGTTGAACATCATACCCATCGCTATCGCCTCCGTTGCCGGTACGGAGGTGAGTCGACTCCTACAGGGCAACCGAATCCCCTTCGCTCACCGGGAGTTCCACATTCAGCTTCCCGACACGCTGGCCACGGTCGGTCTTGCCGTCCTTTGTGCCGCCGCGTCACTTCTGCTGACATGGTCCCTGCGCCGCATGGGTCGGATTTCCCGGAAGGTTCCGGCACCGCAGTGGGTGCGGGCGGCCATCGGCGGCTGTGCAGTGGGTCTCATCGGAGGATATATCCCCGTTGTGCTCGGGGAGGGATATCACAGCATTCAGGCGATGATCGACGGTGCGTTTCAGCAGGGATTGCTCCTGGTGGCTGCGGCGGTTTTCGCGAAAACCCTGGCCACGGCCTTCACGCTGGGATGGGGAGGGTCGGGAGGCATTTTTGCGCCATGCCTGGTCATCGGCAGCTTCGTCGGGCTCACCTATCACCGTTTGCTGGAAGCCGTGTGGCCTGCTATGAACTGGGTCAACGAGGGATGCTTCGCTTTGCTGGGTATGGCGGGGTTGATCAGCGGCATGCTGCAGGCGCCGTTGACCGGAATCTTCCTTATCGTGGAAATCACCGGCGGCTACGAGGTGGTTCTTTCCCTGATCATCGTATCGGCCGTATCCACGACGCTGTGCCACTACGTGGAGTCGGCCTCCTTTTACATGAAGGACCTTGTGGACAGTGGGCATTTGCTGCGGCCGAGAACGGATGCTCGCGTCCTCTCGGATCTCAGCGTACGGGAACTGCTGGAAACCGACTGTATCTGCGTGCATCCGAACATGCTCCTCCGGGATTTCATCGACGTGCTGCAGCAGGCGCGCCGCAACTACTTTCCCGTCGAGGAAGAGGGATCCAATAAATTTCTCGGAATCATCCATCTGGACGATATCCGCCCCTACCTGTTCAACCCAGGCATGTACGATGTGGTCCTGGTGGGACAGATCATGGACACGGAGGTAGAGACCGTCGATCCCCAGGAAGACCTGCAGGAAATCCTGTCACGGATGGACGCGATGCGCCTGTTTTCCATGCCTGTGGTTTCCCACGGCGTCTTTCTGGGAATGATTTCCAAGGCCACGCTGCTGGACCGCTACCGCAAGGAGCTGATGGTACAGACCCAGCATCTGTAGCCGGCAAAACCGGTTTTCTGCAGTGAAAGGTATGCAGAGAAAGGACAATTCATGGAACTCCAGCTCTTTCACATCTTCCGCAACACGCCCCTGGGCAGGGAGACCCTCCTGCAGTCCGCCTATTTCTGCAAGTCCGTCGGCGTGCGTCCGATGCTGTACATTCCGAAATCGACCAAATTCCTGATGTATTTCGAAAACGATGTCGTTCAAGTGGATCTTGACAGCTCCTATCTAACGGCGTCGGAGACAGCCCGGGCCAACGCCGAGATGCTGCTCGAGCAACAGGGCGTCGCGGCGGAGTTTTTTAAGCCAAAGCATTATACGGCATCAACCCTGCCGGACATCCCCACGGATTTCGATTTCATGTGCTGCCCCAGGTCCATCAGCGACCTTTCCTCCAAAATCGGGTTGGGATACATCGGGCCCCGGGTTCGGCGAATCGTCCAGGCCGCACGATTCCCCGTTCTGATCACCAGCCCCGTGTACAAGCCTTGGAAGTCGGTGGCGATTTTCTTCGGAGGATCGGTGAACGCCGTCAACGCCTTCAAGCTCGGCGTCCGTGTGAGCCGGGCAACCGGCGCTCCGCTGCGCATGTACACCCAACCGGGGAACCGCGATCGATCCGAATACGAACGTATCCTGGAGGGCGAAAACCTGATGCAGGAGCTGAAAGACCGGGTGGAGGACTGGATTTTCTTCGACAACGGCAGCTTCGAAGACCATCTCTACGACGTGCCCCACGATGCGCTGGTGGTGCTGGGGGCTTACGGCCACGGGCTGATCAAAGACATCGTGTTCGGCAGCAAGATGGAAAAAATCCAGTCCGTCATCTCAAACAACCTGCTGATCGTGGGGCCCCGCTACACGGCCGGATATTGATGCATGCGTAAGGAGCGGATGATGGACCACACAGGGCACAACTCCGCCATGGATCGGCGGATTTTTCAAATGGGTTTTTCAGTGGAAACGGTTTCGGTGTATCTGCTGGTCTGCGGGCTGGAGGATGCAGGAACCACCCTGCGCCGTACCGAGATGAAGAAGCGCTGGAACGGTTCGGAAACGGAATTGGACCGAGGTCTGGCGGAGCTGGAGGAAAAGAGCATCGTCCAGCGTGTGCTGCACAGCACGAAAGGAGAAGACGGAGATGTCGTTTACCGGCTGACCGATCCGCACAGCTGGCGTGGATAGGGTTTGTTGGGTTCTTTGGGTTTGTCTGGTTGGGTTGGCGGGGGCGATGGTGAGGAACACGACGGGCCCCGAGGCGGCTTAGGAGGCCTTGGATAAACGGCGCTTCTTGATTTTCGTGCGCACGCAGCGGAGCACGACATCCTCGGGCAGATCGGTCCGGATGCCGGGGCAGACCGATCCCATGGCTTTCCAGTTGGAAGGATCCGTCAAAACGGCGGGAAGATAAGGCCACGCTTTGCACATCGACGGTTTGACCGGGTGAATGGTGCACAGCTTGTCCCAGAAGATACAGCGGCCGTCAGACGACTGTGTCAGCAGGATGCGCGGTCCGGATACAATGCAATACTCCTGCAGAAAACGCCTGCGGTCTACACCGATGTAGCGGGAAATCGCATCGATGTCCTCCTTGGCCAGCGCCGTTCCGCCGTATCCGCGACAGCAGTCACCGCACATCCGGCATCGGAAGATCTCCGGATCCTGTGCGGTCCCCTCACAACTCATGACGACGCTCCATTGCTCTTTGCAGCGTTACCTGATCCACGAATTTCAGATCGCCGCCCATGGGTACCCCTGAAGCGATGCGCGAAACCCGGATGCCGGAGGATGACAACTGCCGGGCGATGAAGGCCGCGGTCGCCTCCCCCTCCACGCTGGTACCCGTGGCCACCACCACCTCCTGTATGCTTTCCTCAGCGACTCGGGAAAACAGCTCCCGCAATCGGATGGCATCCGGGCCGATGCCGTCGATGGGGGAAAGCACACCTTGGAGAATATGATATCCACCGGAAAAGGCGCCCGCTTTTTCGATGGCCACCATGTCGGCAGGCTGTTCCACTACGCAAAGGACCCCTGTCTGCCGTGCGGGATTCCTGCAGATCGCGCACATGGGCTCGTCGCTCAGGGAGAAACAACGACGGCACAGCCGGACCTTCTCCTTTAGGCCGACGAGACTCCTGGCCAAAGCCTGGACATCGGCAGCATCGGTTGCCAGCAGATGCATCACCAACCGCTCGGCGGTCTTCTGGCCGATGCCGGGAAGCGTTGCGATGTGGGCGATGGCGTTGCGGATCGAAGCGGGGTAGTATTCCATGGAAGCGGGGCTCTCGGGTTTGTTGGATGTATAGGGAACGAAAAGACAATTTTGAGATCGCTTC
>JAJDOA010000315.1 GCA_022340405.1 Desulfobacteraceae bacterium
CCAGATGGCCGGAACGCGCCTGCAGGGAACGTCCATGCAGCAAATCCACGGGAAATAGAGCAATTGTCAAAAATAGGTCCCGATTGACGAGCATTTCAAATCGAAATCGGGATCGGGATCGAAATCGGTTCTTCAACGGCAAGGATCGATAGCGATTTCGATCCCGATTCCGAAAAAAGGACCTCAGGGAAACGGAGGCGGTGAGAAGAGACTCTTTTATCGGCTCGTTTCAGGGTTTGTCGCCGATCTCCCCGTAGAGCTTCTTCCTGCAGCTCGGACAGATGCTGTGGCTGAACTCCGCCCCCGACCGGTCGGCGACATACCGCTCGATGACCACCCAATCGCCTTTGTCGTCACGAATCTTCTTGCAGGAGGAGCAGATGGGCAGCAGGCCGTGCATCACCTTGATCTGACCCAGGGCCTTTTGAAGCTCGGCGATCAAGCGCTCACGGTCCAACTCCATCGTCTTTCGCTCCGTGATATCGGTAATGAAATTCAAGGTTGCCGGGTGACCCTGCCATTCGATGAGAACGTTGGCGGCCTCCACCCACAACACCCCGCCTCCGGGCGGCACTAAACGAAAGGTGTAGACCGCAGGAGCCTCCCGGCCCTCGATTCTGGCGACATGGTTTTGAAACACCATCTCGCGGTCGTCGGGGTGAATAAAGGAAAAGGGGTCCGATTCCTCCAGCAGTTCGGATTGGCTGCGATCCAGGATCTCCGTAAGCTTGGCGTTGACGAAGACCAGCTTCAGGCCCTGCGCCACGAGAATCCCTGCGCCAACATTGTCGATCAGGATACGATAGCGCTCCTTTTGTTGGCGAAGCAATCCCTCAAGTCGTTTAAAGGGCGTGACATCGTCCAAAATCGCCAGATATCCGGATCCCTCATCGTCCAATGGAATCGCCCGGAGTTCCATCAGCCGGTCCCCGATCGCAAACATCAGGTCGGGCCCGTTTTCGGAACCGCCTTCCACCGTTTTCAGCAATCGATCGATTTTGTCCGGTCGGATTTGCGGAAAAACATCCATCAAGTGAGACCCGAGAAGATCATAGAGATTGCGGCCGGTATACAACACCGCCTTGGGGTTGGCATAAACGATCCTGCCGGCATTGTCGATCTCCATGACCCCTTCGGTCATTCGATCGAGAATCAGCTCGAGATGCTGTTTGGATTGGAGAAGTTCACTGGTGATGTCCCGGCTCATCACGCAATCGATCCCGAAAACATGACCCTTTCGGCAACGCTCGGTGGCCTCGGCCGGGTGGTTGATCACGTAGTCGATGGTCTGGATCATCTGGTCCATCGGGCCCTTGGCGACGAAGGCATCGGCATCCAAAACGGTGATATCCGTTGCATCTTCGGCAGCAACGGCCGAAACGAGGACGATGAACACGGAGTCCATGCGCCGATTGTTGCGAACGATACGGCACAGGGTCTTTCCGTCGATGTGGGGCATTACGTAATCGGCCAGCAGGATATCCGGAAGATCTCTTTCCATCTTGCTCAGCGCCTCGAGACCGGTATCCGCTGTGGAGACAACATACCCTCTTTCCGTCAGCGCCTTCTCAAGGAAGCGCAAGAACATCCGATTGTTGTCAACGACGAGGATTTTTTTCATTTCTTCCCTCAGTCAAAATGATTGTACAGCTCTTCGTAGACGACGTGCATGTCCATGATGCCGGATCCGCCTCGGAACAGGACGTTGAGCATAGCCGCTTCCAGGATTTCCTGCTTGCTCGCGCCGTTCATCACGGAGTTGCGGATGTGCACGGCAATGCATTTGTTGCAGCGGGTAGCGGAGGCCAGGGCCACCAGAATCAGATCCTTGGTTTTCTTGTCGATGGCACCGTCTTGCTCCAGAACCCGGCTCAGGTTTTTGTAGGCGCTCAGTTCTTCAGGAAAATCCTTTTCCAGCTGCTGAAACAGCTGGGCAATTTCAATGTGTCGCTTTTCGGACATGTCGATCGCTCCTTGTTTCGTTTCCACCAGGCGTTTGCGGTATCGAACGGCCCCGGGAAGGATGTTCCTTTTCTGATGCCCCGGACGGCAGCATCGCCCACCCAACTACAGCATCAATCGGGTATCCTCGATCCGATCCTTCAGCGTCTTGAGAAACCGGGCGCCCAGGGCGCCGTCGATGATCCGGTGGTCGAAGGTCAGGCTCAGGGCCATGCGCGGCTCGGCCACCACTGCACCTTCGCGCACCCACGGCTTGTCGACGATGCGGCCCACGCCGAGAATCGCGCTTTCAGGAAAATTGTTGATCGGCGTAAACCCGTCGATGTCCCAGCTCCCCAGGTTGGTGATGGTGAACGTTCCCCCTTGCAGCTCGTCGGGTACCAGCTTCTGGTTCTGCGCCCTTTCCACCAGATCGCCCAGCTCGTCGGCGATGACCCGGATCGATTTGGCGTCCGCGTTTCGAATCTTGGGAACGATCAATCCTCTTCCGAAGTCCATGGCCATGCCGATGTGGATCTCCTTCCAAATCTTGATGTCTCTGCCGTCCACCACGGCGTTCAACCGGGGATGCTGCCGCAGTGCAGCGGCGGCCGCCTTGACAAGGATGGCGTTGTAGGGGACCGGGACTTGCCCTTCTTCCAGCCTTGTGTTGAACAGAGCCCGCGTCTCCCGCATCCCCCGGGCCGATGCCTCGGTGTGCAGGGTCAACTGCGCTTGACTGGAAAGACTCAATTTCATGTTCCGAGAAATGATTTTGCGGATGCCCCGGATGGGAACGGTTTCCTCGACAGTAAGCATTTCGCTTTCCGGCGCTACCGACCCGAAATCGTACATCCCCTCGTAGCGCTCGTCCTCTGCGGCTTCGGCCGCCGTTGCCACATCCGCCAGCACGATGCGGCCGCCGGGGCCGCTGCCGGCCACTTCGGCCAGATCCACTCCCAGCTCCCGGCTTCGTTTTCGGGCGGCCGGGGTGGCAACGATGCGCTCTCCAGGCCGGCGATCCGGTTTGACAGCCGGTGACGGTGGCGGCTCCGGCGCCTTTTCAGGCGGTTCCGGGGCCGTTGCGGGCGCCGCCGCCTTACCGGTCGCGGAGGCCGCCGCGGGCTCCCGGGCCTGAAGTTCCGCCAACGCCGCTTCGTCTTCGGCCACATATCCGATCACTTCACCGACGGCCACGCGGCTTCCGGCTTCCGCGACGGGGTGCATGAACCCTTCCGCCGGTGACTGCACTTCCAGGGATACCTTGTCGGTTTCGATGACACAGACGATCTGATCGACGGCAATGGCCTTGCCGGCGCCGACAGACCATTCCACCAGTATGGCTTCCGTCATGGTCAGTCCGAGCTTGGGGATCTTGATTTCGGTGGGCATACCAGCTCCTGTCTGCAGTCTGCGATCGGCGGTCTGCATTGGGCATTCCGCAATCCGCAACCGGCAGTCTGCGATGTTTCGCCTATCGGTATGTTACCGCGTGGACGGCCTTGAGAACATCGGAGACGTTCGGCAGCACGAAGTCTTCCATGGGCGGTGAAAAGGGAATCGGAAAGTCCTTGGCCCCCACCCGCTTGACCGGGGCATCCAACTCGTCGAAAAGCTCGTCCTGGATTCGGGCCGCCAGTTCGGAGCCGAAACCGCCCGTTCGGCAGGCCTCGTGGACGACGACGGCCCGGTGGGTCTTTTGGATCGATACGGCCACCGTATCCATGTCCAGCGGTTTGAGAGTGCGCAGGTCCACCACCTCTGCCTCTATGCCGTCCCCGGCCAGCTTTTCCGCGGCTTCCACGCACAGGTAGTAACCGGAGCCGTAGCACAGGAGGCTCACGTCCTTTCCTTCCCGCTTGACGGCAGCCTGGCCCAGGGGGATCACATACTCCTCCTCGGGGACCGGCCCTTCCTTGGCGAAGAGTTTCTTGTGCTGGAAAAACATCACCGGGTCGTCGTCCCGTATCGCGGCTTTGATCAGGCCTTTGACGTCGGCCGGCTCGCTGGGAATGACCACCTTGAGACCGGGCATATGCACGAACCACGACTCCAGGGACTGGGAGTGCTGGGCGGCGGCCCGCAGCCCAGCGCCGTCCGGACACCACACCACCATGGGCAGCTTGACCTGGCCGCCGAACATGT
Organism: Desulfobacteraceae bacterium; assembly: GCA_022340405.1. Classification (GTDB taxonomy): domain Bacteria; phylum Desulfobacterota; class Desulfobacteria; order Desulfobacterales; family JAJDOA01; genus JAJDOA01. The sequence goes on from JAJDOA010000315.1 coordinate 4,087, forward strand.
ACCGGATCTTGGCGGCCTGGTTGCACAGTTCGTCCATCCCGCAGGTGACGAAGTCCGAAAAGTGAAAATCGACCAGAGGTCGCATTCCCGTCATGGCGGCGCCCAGCCCACAACCGGCGATGCAGGTTTCAGAAATCGGCGTATCGATAATCCGGCCGGGAAATTTCTCGGGAATTCCTTTGAACTGGCCGAAAATGCCGGCGTGAGCGACCAGGTCCTCGCCGACAATGAAAATGGTCTCGTCCCGTTCCATCTCCTCGTGCAGGGCCTCGGCCAGAGCGGCGGAACTGGAAAGAATGCGGTCAGGCATGACTCCCCCCTTCCATGGTGCTGTACAGATCGTTCATGGCGTCCTCCGGTGCGGGGAAAGGACTGTCCTGGGCGAATGCGAGGGCCTCGTCCAATTCGGAATGGACCTCTTTCAAAATGCTGGCGGCGAGTTTCTTGGTCAGGATCTTCTTCTTCGTCAGCACACGTGCAAAGCGCTCGACGGGATCCTTCTCCCCCCAGCTTTCCACTTCCTCCGTCTTCCTGTACTTTTGCGGATCTCCCTCGAAATGCCCCTTCATCCGGTAGGTGGCGTTTTCCAGTAAGGTCGGTCCCTCCCCGGCTCGCGCCCGCTCAACGGCTGTTGCAGCGGCCTTTCGGACGGCCAAAACGTCATTGCCGTCGACCTTTTCACCGGGCATCCCGTAGCCGGCCGCCCGCGTGCACAGGTCCCCGATCGCGCAGGAATATTCCATAGGGGTGGTCGAAGCGTACTGGTTGTTTTCCACAACAAAGATAACAGGCAGTTTCCAGATGGCCGCCATGTTCATGGCTTCGTGCACCGGGCCACGGTTGCAGGCGCCGTCGCCGAAGAAAGCGAGGGCCACCTGGTCGGTCTTTCGCAGTTTGATGGAGAGCCCCGCCCCGGTGATGATGGGAAGCCCCCCGGCCACCACGCCGTTGGCACCGAGAAAGCCGATGGAAAAATCGGCAATGTGCATGGAACCTCCCTTGCCCTTGCAATACCCGTCCCGCTTTCCGAACAGCTCGGCGGTCATGCGCTTCAGGTCCGCGCCTTTGGCGATCATGTGGCCGTGGCCCCGGTGGGTGGTGACCACGTAGTCGTCCTTGCGCAGACAGGAGCAGACCCCCACGCTGCTGGCCTCCTGGCCGATGGACAGATGAATGAAGCCGGGGATCTCGCCAGCGGCGAAGTGTTCTCCGGCCATGGTCTCGAACTGACGAACAGCGACCATCTTGCGGTACAGCTCCAACAGCGTTTTCTTGTCGTCTGGCATCCAAACCTCCTGTTTTGTTCTGCGGTGGGAAAAACCCGAAAAGTGCGCGTCCATCCGCCAAGGCTCAGATCATCAGGGAACCTCCGTTGCTGTCGATACAGGCTCCCGTAATGTTGATGGAAGCGTCCGAAACGAGGAATCCGATGACGGCCGCCTGCTCACCGGGCGTGGCCCAACGCTGCCGAGGGATTGTTGCCGCCACGGCTTCAATCTCCTCCTCTGTCGTGGAGTTTACCGTCATCGGCGTAAGTGTCGCTCCGGGGCAGAAGGCGTTGACGCGCACGCCGCGGGGGCCCAACTCCCGAGCCATGTGCCGGGAAAGGCCAATCAGGGCGTGTTTGGCCGAGGTGTAATGGGCCCCACCCAGAATGCTGGAGGAGCGTCCGGCCAGCGAGGCCACGTTGACGACGACGCCCCTACCCTGCCGCACCATGTGGGGAACGCTGTGACGGCAGTACAAAAAGGGCCCTCGGAGATTGACCCGAATCATCAAATCCCACTCCTCCAGGGGCATTTCCAGAAAACCGCTCCTCCGGAGTATCCCCGCGCTGTTGATCAGAAAGTCGAGGGAACCAAAGGCGTCAGCGGTTTCCGAAACCACCCGCTGGACCTCCCCGTCGTCCGTAGCGTCGGCCGTGAACACCAGCGTCGGGGCATCGCTCTGCCGCCCCATCAGGGCGACCGTCTCCTCCAAGCCGGCCTGGTTCAGGTCCACAAGCGCTACGGCTGCCCCCATGCGGGCCAGGTGCACTGCTGCGGCCTGGCCGATGCCGCTGGCAGCTCCGGTGACGATGCCGAAGCGGTCTTTGAGATCGTAGGGGATGGCGGTTTCCGCCTTGGTTTCCATGGTCTCTCCTATTGGGCTTGGCTCCATTTTTTCGGATCGAAGGCAATGGCGTTGTGAAGGACGTCGTTGTGGTCCCGGAGCCGGGCGATCAGCTCCCGGGTGGTGGCCTTCATGTGTTTGCGCATGGCGGCTTCGGCCCGCCGGACGTTGCCCTCGCAAAGGGAGCGAAAAATCTCCATGTGCTGGCCGTGGGCCTCCGAGAGCACGTCCGAGGTGATGATGTTGAACCGCTGGATCGACCAGATCCGCTCCAGGATGCCGCGGCCGATCTCCACCAGGGGGATGTTTCCGCTGGCCTCAAGGATTTTCATGTGGAAATTCTGTTCGAGATGGAGCGAACGGGACTTGTCTCCCCTGCCGATCCAGGAAGAAGTGGACTTCAATCCCTCCTCCAGCTGTTTGCGGGTCTGCGGGTTCATCCGCTTGACCGCCTGGCGGATGGCCAGCATCTCGATGGCGGCGCGGACCTCGAAAAGGTCCTCGATTTCCTGCAGATCCAGGGCCTTGACGGCAAATCCCTTCATGGGCACCCGCACCACCAGGTATTCCTGTTCGAGCCGGCTTAGCGCCTCCCGCACGGGGGTGCGGCTGATCCCCAGGGCCTCGGCCAGATCCTGGATGGAAAGATGGCTGCCGGGTTTCAGCCGGAAAGCGATGATCCAGTCCTTGATGTGGTTGTAGGCCTTGTCAGTCAGCGATTGTCTGGCCATGGTATCCCGTTCTGGTTAGCGCCTCGAAAATCTGCTGCAGCCGACCTCCGGTGCGTCGGGTGCCGGCGTTGTTGCTCCCAATCATCCTGCTCCCAGTGTGACCCGGGGCAGCCAGAGAATGATCTCCGGGAATACGATGCACAGGAAAACGGCCAACGCCTGCAGAATCACGAAGGGAACCACCCCGCGGTAGATATCCCAGGTCTTCACCTCCGGCGGTGCCGCCCCTTTGACGAAGAAGATGGCATAGGCAAAGGGCGGAGTTAAAAAGGACATCTGCAGGTTTAGGCAAATTAGCAGTCCGAACCAGAGTGGGTGAAATCCCAGACTGGCTGCCACCGGCAAAAAAATGGGAACCACCACGTACAGCAGGCCCTGCCAGGAAATGAAAAACCCCAGGATGAACAGCACGAACATCATTACGAAAAGAACGAACCACTTGCCCAGCGGCAGGCTCATCAGCAGACTTTTGATGAGGGCTCCGCCGCCCAGGAAGAGGAACACCGCGTTGAACACGGAGGCACCAATGATGATGAAAAAGACCATGGCCGTAACAATGAGCGTCGTGTAGGCGGCCTCACGGACATTGGCATAGGTCAGGTTCCGGTAGGCCGCTGCGATGAGCAGCGCCGCAAACGCTCCCACCCCCGAGGCCTCGGTGGGGGATGCCACTCCCGCGATAATGGATCCCAGCACCGCAATGATGAGCACCAGAGACGGCACCATCTGAACCGCGGCCCGGGCCCAGAGCTTGACCCCTTTGGCGGTCCGTTCGTCCTCCCGGATGGCCGGCGCTATGGACGGCATCAACCAGGCTCCGAAACCGATGTAGAGCAGGTAGAGCATCGACAGCAGCAGTCCCGGAAACAGGGCTGCGGCGAAAAGCTGGGCCACCGAAAGGTTCGCCATGGGCCCATACATCACCAGCATGACGCTGGGGGGGATGAGGATGCCCAGCGATCCCCCGGCGCAGACGACGCCGGTGGCCAGCCCCTTGTCGTATTTTCGCTTGAGCATGGAGGGCACGGCCAGCAGCGTCATGGTGGTCACAGTGGCGGCGATGACGCCGGTGCAGGAAGCGAAAACGGTACAGGTAATCACGGTGGCGAAGGCCAGTCCGCCCCGGACCGGTCCAAACAGTTCGTAGAGGCTCTGGTACACTCCCTCGGCCACCTCGCTCTTTTCCAGGATCGTTCCCATGAAGACGAACAGAGGCACGGCAATGAGGATTTCGCTCTCCATGGTCCCGAAGATTTTTAGCATGGAAAGGGAAAAGATCATTGGACCCTGAAAGATGAGCCCGAAGACCAGGGCCAAAAAGAAAAGGGCGAAGGCCAGATGGATGCCGCAGATCACCATCACCAGCAGCAGGCCCATCATGGCCACGGCGGCGATCTGATCTGGGCTCATTCAGAGGATCCTTTCTTCAATTCTTTGAAATTACGGATAATTTCTGCCACACACTGCAGCGAAAGGAGAAAAAAACCGACGGGGATGAGGGTTCTTGCCGGCCCGGCCGGAAAGAACCAGTTGGATGTGGACAACTTCTCGCCGCTGCTCCACGCGTCGGCGGCGAAGATGCAGCCCGCCCAGGTGAGAAGGACCGCCGGCGGTAGAATCACCACCAGGATGTTGACGATGTCGTAGATCGCCTTGGCCCGGTCGGAGAGGATGCCGTAGACAATGTCGATGCGGATGTGCCCCTTGCGCAGCATCGTGAAGGCACCGCCCAAAAGAAACTGGGCGGAAAAAAGCATCCAGAGAACATCATAGCCCCAGTACGTGGGATCGTTCATGATGTGGCGCTGGAACACGTCGATCATCACCACCACCATCAGCGGGATCACGATCCAGGCGGCAACGGCCCCGGTCCACTCGCTGATTTTGTCGATCAGTCTGACGAGTCGCATCTTCTGCCTCGCTGGAGGTCGGGCCGTCCACACGACAGCGGACGGCCCGTTTTCGGTAGAGGTTGTCGTTTAGTCGAACTTGGTCAGGTTATAGTAGGGCCGGTATTTTTCTATGAAAGCCTTCTGGGATTCCCACACCTTCTTGAAATACGGGTCCTTGGCGGCCTTCTCGTTGATGATCTCCATGCCCAGCTTCCGCGCCCGCTGCTGGTCTTCCTTGGACAGCTTCGAGGTCACGGTGCCGTACTCCTCGATCTTCTTGTTGTATTCGATGGAGCTCTGCCAGAAGTCGGCATAGCCCTGGAAGGTGGCCGCCATGGCCGCCCGCTCCACGATCGCCTTCAGGTCGTCGGGAAGGGCGTTCCAGGACTTGGTTTTGATGAGCAGCTGAAAGATGTTGTTGGACATGTGGATCGGGGGGCCGAAGCGGTACTTGCACACCTCGTGCAGCCCCATGGTGTAGTCGTAGGAGGGATCCAGGAATTCGGTGGCGTCGATCATGCCGCGCTGCAGAGCGGGCAGCACCTCACCGCCGGTCAGCAGCACCACGGAGGCGCCCAGTTTTTCCCAAAGGTCCATGGACAGCCCGGCAGCCCGGATTTTCAGCCCCTTGATGTCGTCCAGGGTCTTGATGGGCCGCTTGGACCAGATCTCCTCCGGCGGCGTCAACCCGAGGGGAAAGACGATGAGTTCGTCACCGTACATCCCTTGCTCCAGCTCCTTGCCGCCGCCGCCGTAGAGCCAAAGGATCAGATCGTTGAATTCCAGGATGCCGGCTGGCAGGGTGTAGAAGAGATCGCCAGCCGGATACTTACCCTTCTGCCAGGCCGGCGTGTTGAGGCCGAAGTCCAGGAGGCCGTCCTTGACTGCGTCGTAGATCTTGGTCCCCGGGACGATTTCGCCGGCATCGTGCAGGGTGAGCTCCATGCGTCCGCCGCTCATCTGTTCCACGAGGTCCTTCCACAGAACGATGGTGTGTTTGCCCAGCGGCGTGTTGATGCCGAAGCAGGTCTGCCCCTTCCAGCGGATCTTCTCGGCAGCCGTGGCCGGTCCGACCGTCAGGGCGATGGCAAGCAGTACCGCCAAGCCGATGATAAAAATGGATGAGCGCCTTTTGGGAATCATGTTTTCCTCCTAAGTGTTGGGGGGTTGAGGGGCGGGAGATTTACCTAGAAGCGATCTCAAAATTGGGATTTTCGCTCAAGGTCAAGGAGGTTCCGAGTTTCCGACCGGAGGAATACGACCGTATTTTGAGGACTGGAAACGAGGACCCGACGCCGAGATAGGCGAAAAGGCAATTTTGAGATGACTTCTTGTGTTATGCCTAAACGAAAGGGGTGAATCCTGTCAAGTAAAAAATATAAAATAATATATTTTCTATTGTTTTTTTCTGAATGTGTGTTTATTCTGGCTATCGGCGTATGATGGTGGGCGCCTTCCCTCCGGATGCTGCCAGCCGGCCGGAAGGTCGGCTCCAAAACCTGCCCTTCCACGGACGTCGATGCCACCCCTTACCGAGGAGGACCATCCATGAAACGGATGCGCGCGCTGGTCAAGACATCCCCCGACACCGTCGAGCTGCAACAGGTTCCCGTTCCCGAGCCGGATGCGTCCCAGGTCCTCATCCGGGACTCCGCTGCGGCGCTGTGTGGAACGGACCTGCACGTATATCGCTGGAACACGTGGGCCCGAAACGCCGGCATCCAACTACCCGTGGTGATGGGACACGAGTGCTGCGGGGAAGTGGTCGCCGCGGGCGCAGCGGTTTCCGGTCTGCATCCCGGCGACAAAGTGGCTGTGGAAACCCACATCCCCTGCGGGAACTGCCTGCAGTGCCGGAACGGAGAGCAGCATATCTGCGCCAACCTGAAGCTGTTCAGCATCCACACCGATGGATGTTTCGCCGAATACGCCGTCGTTCCGGGTGTCTGCGCCCGAAAGATCCCGGAGGCTATCTCCAGCCGGGTGGGAGCGGTGATGGAACCGCTGGGGACCGCCCTTCGCAGCGCACTGGAAATGCAGGTAGCCGGGGCCTCCGTGCTCGTCACCGGGTGCGGGCCCATCGGTCTTTTTGCCGTCGCATCGGCTGCGGCTCTTGGGGCGACACGGATCATCGCTTCGGACGTCAGCCCCAACCGCCTGGAAATCGCCGGCCGCATGGGAGCCCACCGCAACGTCGACCCCGGTGCGGAGGACCTGGTCGCGGCAGTGCTGGCCGAGACCGGGGGGACCGGAGTGGACGCGGTCATCGAGGCCTCGGGCAACGTGTCGGCCATTCAGCAGGCCTTTCGTTGCCTGCGCAAGGGCGGTCGGGTCGCACTTGTCGGACTGCCGGACCGGCCGCTGGAGTTGGAAATCGGCAAGGAGGTGGTGTTCAAGGAGGCCAAAGTGGTCGGTATCCACGGGCGTACGATGTTCGAGACCTGGACACGGATGGAAAACCTGCTGGTGTCCGGAAAGCTCGACGCCATGCCCGCCATCACCCACGTGCTCCCCCTCGAGCGGTGGAAAGAGGGCATCGATCTGGCCTCGAACGCAACCGCCTGCAAGGTGGTGTTCGAACCTTGAAACCGCATTTGAGTCTCGCTCCTCCGTCATAGCGAGCGGCCTCAACTCGCCCCGGAAAAGGGGGAGATGGAGGTTTTCGACAGGCATTATGGGGCAGCTGATGCAAAACGGATCGACGGAAAAGGAGGAACGGTGAAGCAGCGCAGGCTAGGGACCAACGGACCGGAAGTTTCCGCTATCGGGCTAGGCTGCATGGCCATGAGCGAATTTTACGGCAAGACCGACGAGGCGGCCGCCAGACGCGTTTTGCGCACGGCCCTGGAACAGGGCGTCACGATGCTCGACACCGCCGACACCTACGGACTCGGCCACAACGAGCGGCTCATCGCCGGCGTGCTGCGGGAGTGGAGCGGCGATGTGTGCGTGGCCACCAAGTTCGGAATCGTGAGAAAGCCCGGAGAATACAAGCGGATCATCAGCGGCAAACCCGAATATGTGCGTCAGGCGGCGGAGGCCAGCCTTCAGCGGCTTGGCCGGGATATCATCGACCTGTACTATATCCACCGCATCGACGCCGAGGTTCCCATCGAGGACACGGTCGGCGCCATGGCCGACCTGGTCCAGCAGGGGAAGGTGCGCTGGATCGGCATATCCGAGCCCGCGGCGGAAACGGTGCGCCGGGCCCACGCCGTCCACCCCGTCACAGCCGTGCAGACCGAATACTCCCTCTGGACCCGGCACGTGGAGGACCGGCTGCTGCCGACGCTGCGGGAGCTGGGAATCGGCTTCGTGCCCTACGCTCCGCTGGGACGCGGCTTCCTCACCGGCGCCCTGGATGCCAACACTCTGGAACCCGACGACTTTCGGCGCGTGATGCCCCGCGCCCAAGGCGAAAACCTCCGTCACAACCTCGGCCTGGTTGAGCGTATCCGGCCCATCGCCGAGGAAAAGGAAATCACCCTTGCCCAGCTCGCGCTGGCATGGGTGCTGGCCCAGGGGGAGGATATCGTCCCGATCCCGGGGACCCGCCGCCTGCAGTACCTGGAGGAAAACATCGCAGCCACCGAGGTCCGCCTCGAACCGGAGGTGGTGGAAACGCTGGGAGCCGTTTTTTCCCGCCAGGAGGTCCGGGGCGAGCGGTATCCGGAGGCCGGCATGGCGGGCATCGACGGATAGGAAACAGGAGGACATCCATGGAGCGCATCCGCATCCAGAGCGCCGTCTCGGAAAGCGGAAGGAGGGTCGTCGGCAGGCTGCTGCCCGGCACGGACCTGATCCGGGGAATCGAAGAGATGTGCGGCCGAGCCGGCGTGGTCTGCGGCAACATCGTGTCGGTGATCGGCAGCCTCACGGAGGCGACCATCGTATACGCCGTTGCCGACGAAGCCGGGAAGATCGGTATCCGCTACAGCGATCCGACACGGATCCGGGGGCCGTTGGAACTGTTGGCCTGCCAGGGAATGATCGGCCGTTCGGCCGACGGCGGGACGAGCGTCCATCTGCACGGTCTGATGAGCACGCCCGACATGACGGTTTTTGGGGGGCACTTTATCGAGGACGCCAACCCGGTTCTGGCCACCGCGGAAATCCTGATCCAGGAAAGCCGGGACGTTCGCATGGTGAGGGAGCCGGACGAGGAAACCGGGTTTCCCCTGTTCAAGTTTCATCCGGAGACACCCTGATCCGTCCGGCCTCCGATCCCTTCCACCGCCCTTCCCTTCCGGAGCCGGAAAGGTTCCGTATCAAGAAGGGCCTGTTCGCAACCGCTCCACCAAGTACCCGTCCATCATCAGGTGGACGATGTGGTGGAGGACGCACACCAGCAGGGCGATACCGTATTCCGGAAAAAGTGACATCTGTAGGATGATGGACAGCGGAAGGGTTTTCTGACCGCCCATGAACAGAATGCTCTCCCGGTCTCCCCTTTTCCGGCCCGCCAAACGGATCAGGCCCCAGGCACACCCCAACAGGACGCTGTGGTAGGCGAACACCATCCCGACGATGGAAGCCGCCGTGAATCCGCTTCCCACCAGAATGCTCCGGGTCTGGCTCATGGCGATCCAGACGATGAGGAGTATCATGCATTGGTTCACGATGGAGATTTTTCGCTGAAAGTGACGGTACAGACCCGAGAGAAAGTGTTTTGCCGCCATGCCCACGACCAGCGGCAGTACCACCAGCACGGCAATTTTGAGCATGATGGCCGCCTTGTCGATGGTGACGGATGCGGAAAGGCCGATGGAGGCCAACAACCACGACAGGATATAAGGGATTGTGAAAACGGCCATCGTGTTGGCGGCGATGGTGGTGACCAACGCGTGGGCGGCGCTCCCCCCCGCGGCGGCCGTCATCACGACGCCGCTGCTCAGCGTGGACGGCATGACGGCTACCAGAAACAGACCGATAATGATCCCCCTGTGCATGGGGAAAAAACCGAAGGCGGCCGCCACCAGGGGTGCCGCCACGAAAATGACTGCAAACGCCAGGAGAACTCCCCGGACGTCCATAAGGCCTTTTCTCAACTGCTCCGGGCTGAGGGAAAAACCGGACAGCAGGAAAATGGTCACCACCACTACGTCGGGGCCGCGATGGTTTTTGAGCCAGCGTCCCGAGGCGGCGAGCGCGCCTGACTGATCCGCGAGGGTCATCAGGCAGATGGCCACTAGAGCGGCCATGAACCAATACCGCCGGACCCAAAGGACAGCCCGATGGGGCATCGGAAGAGACTCCACGATGCTTATCACTCCTCATATCGAAAATGCGAAAAAGCCAAAAAACCGGCGCCCGCACCGGGTCGCCGGTTGTGCCGATCCAAGGCCCGCAACGTTATAGCGTCATGTTTTCGAGGGTGCAACCGATTCTCAGTCTTTTTTGAACAAATCCTGCAATCCCTTTTTGAGCAGCCGGTTTACGGCCTCCTCGGCCTGCTGCTCCGGCGTCTGCGGCGGCGGTGCCTTAGGTGGCGTTTTTTCAGCAGTCGAGGCGGGAGAGTCTTGGGCCGCGGCGTCGGGTTCCGGACGGGGGGTGGTTTTCTGCTGCCCAACCTGCCGCCGGCGGAGAATTTCGAGGATGCCGGCAGTGATGTCGGGCTCCACCCGAAGTCCGTCCAGCGGACCGTAGATGCGAACCGGGATCGGGTAGTTGGCCAGCTCGCTCATGCTTTTGCCTCCCTGGCCCTCGCAGCTCTTTACCAGTGCGGCGGTGGCGCTGTAGTCCAGGCGGCGATTCGGAAGGTTGAGCCGACCGGCACCTTCCACGCGCAGCAGCGGCGACTGCAGCACCAGGTCCCGGTTGGTGCCCACGCCGCCGGCGAAAGCCATGGTTCCCTTCAGCTCGGAAAATTCCGTGCGTGCAGCCTCCCCCTGGGCGCCGGTTGAGGGTTGCGGGCTCGGTCGCACCAGCATTTGCAGCGCACCGCTGATAATATCTCCGGTTTTCTGCGTGCCGGCGGCAAAGGCGCTCAATGTGCGGCAGAGCGTCCCCAAAATGTCCACCCCCATGATGGCCCCGTCCTGGAAGGAAAAAGCCGTGGTTCCGTCCAGGGATCGCAGCAGGGCTTCGCTGTCGGTCCCCCTGCCGGAAAGCGTCAACGATACATCGGAGCGGCCGGTGAGGACCGCCCTGCCCTGCAGATCCTCCAACAGCGGGCCCGCCTGTACCCCCTGCAGCGCCTCGTCCACCTGCAGATGCAAGAGATCTTCCCGTGCGTCGTAGCGGACGTTTCCCGAATAGGTGCCCCCGTAAAGCTCCGCCGTGAGCGGCTGGAGAACCCCCTGGCCATCCCTTGCACTGGCAACCAGGGACAGGTCTTTCACGTTGAGCTTGGCGACCTTCAGCCTACCGACGGACAGCTTGCCGTCCAGGGTCAGTCCACGCAGCGTATCCACGGGAAGTGCGGCCGCGGCAGCCCCTGGGGTGGCCGCGACCGGTGCTCGACCGGTGGCGGGAGGGGGAAGGTAGCGGTCGAGGTCGATCCCGTCGACCCTTAGGTCGAATGCATAGGCGGGCGCCGGTTGAAGGGTCGCATCCAGTCGGCCGGTCACACGGGTGTCGTCGAGGCGCAGCGACAGCCCCTGCACCGTAAGCCCCTCTGTCGAGCCGGTCACCGCGGCGGACAGTGCGGCCACGGCCATGGCCTTTTCGTCTGCGGTTGTGGGCAGTCGCCCCAATCGCTGCAGCACTTTGCGAAGGTTGAAATCCGGTGCCTGAAAGGATGCGGAAAACGAGGGGCTGGCGGACAATCCCTGAACCCGGGCGTCGGCCGCCTTCAATTCCAAATCGGCCAACGTCAGTGCCAGGCGGTCCGCCGCCAGGGTGCCTTCGGTGAGGTTTAACGCCCCCGATGCGTCCAGGCCCATTGGTAGCGGTCCCTGCCCGAAATCTTTCCCGCCCAGAAGCGCATGGGCGGACAACCCATGAACGATGATCTTTCGAAAGGCGGGGTCTGCGGTAAACGACCCCTTCAGGGAAAAATCGGAGGTCCCGGACAAGTCCACGGGCAGGGAGGCCACGCCGAGATCCGCCAGCATTCTCCCCAGCTTTACGTCCGTAAGGGCTTCGTCCAGGGAAATCCGTGGCTCGGACTCCCGAACGTCCAGCAAAACATCGGCCCGAAAGCGCCCGCCGTACAGACGGGTCGTCAGGGGGTCGGTCCGGATGCGGCCCTCCTTGGCGCGAACAGTGAGCTGCGTGTCGTTTAGGGTGACACCCCCAACCTTCAATCGGCCCACACCGAGAATTCCATCCAGATCCAATTTGCGGAGCAATGCCGCCGGCATCAGCGCAGGCCCGGCAACCGGCCCGGCGGCGGCAGCAGCAGCCGCCGATGTGTTGGACGATGCTGGCCGGTATCGATCCACGTCGATTCCGTCCAGGTGCACGTCGAACCGCACCACCGGAGCGGAAAAATCCTTCACCCGAACCGATCCGGTCATGCGGGAATCGTCCACGACGAGGTTCAGGTTGGCGATGCGGACTTCGTCCGGCGACGCTCCGATATCGAGGAAAAGCCGCGCTGCGGTCAGGGCCTTGGCATCCGATGCCGCCGGCAGGGCAATGCCGAAGCGGGAAAGCAGCGCACGGGGGTTGAACGGATCGAGGCCGAAGGACCCGGTGACCTCCGGACGACCGCCCAGGGATCCCTGGAGTTTGCCGGTCCCTTTGACGTCACCGATACGGACGCCCAGCGGATCCACATGCACGGTCTGCTGCCGGAGATCGCCGCTGACGCTTGCTGCGAAGCGGACCGGAAGCGCTCCTTCCGGAAGGGCGTCCCCGGTCAGGTCGCCTTGCAGGGAGAGCCAATCGACACGGAACGTCCGATTTTGAAGGTCCAGTTTCGCCGCGCCCGTGCCGGCCGGCGTCAGCGAACCCCTCACGCCCGGCCATTGCAGCTCCGGAACGGACAGGGTCAACGCAGGCAACGAAACGGTGCCGCCGGGCAGATCCGCCTGCAGCTGACCGGACAGCACCGCCTTCAGGCTTCGGTCGTCACCCTTCAAGGTCGCAACGGTCTCGAACCGGGGCAGATCCAGCGCCAGGGTATCGAGGCTCGCCCGGCCTTCGGCCGCTACGGACGTGGAAAGGGTGAAAGGGGCCAGCAACAGGTTCAGGGCCTCGAGCTGGACCCCTTCGAGCAAAACCCGACTGTGGGCGGCATCGAAGGCTGCCTCGCCGCCGGCTTTCAGCGTGACGGCTCCCCCCGGAATCGCCTCTCCTTTCAACTCGGCGCTGAGGGCAAGCCCCCGAACGCTGTACAGCTGCCGTCTCAGCTTCAAGTCCAGGCCGGCTCGGCCTTTCACATGACCGGTCACGCCCATGTCCCCCGTATCCAGATCGAAGGCCACATCCAGCTGGACCGGCTTGAAAAGGGAAATCTCGGAGGTGTTGATGTCGAGGCCGCTGACCGCGATGCGCCGGCCCGCGGTGCGGTCGATCCATTGCAGGGCGGCATCCTGGATCTCGATGCCGCCCACGGCCAGTGCGGCCAGGGGCGATGTGCCGGTCTTCTGCCCCGGCTTTGCGACATCGCCCCCCTCCGTCTTCAACAGGTCTTCCCAGTTGGACCGGCCTGCGGCATTTCGCTCCAGATGCAGTTGAAGGCCACGGACCGTAACCACGTCCGCCTCCACTTTCCGGGAAAGCAGCGGCATGATGCGCACACGGATCCGGAGCTGGTCGATGGCGGCGAAGGTCCCGGTCTCGAAATCCGCAGGGTTGTCAAGCCGGACGGATCCCACCCTGACGCCCAGCCAGGGGAATACCGAAAGCTCGATGTCCCCCGGGATGGTGAGTTTTCGTCCAAGCCGGTGTTCCACCGCGTCCACGATGTACGCCTTGTATTCGTTGGGATCCACCACCCGGGGCAGGATGAGCGCCGCTGAGATGACCAGCAGAAGCACCAGCCCGCCGGTCACGGCGAGAATTTTGGCAAAAGTTTTCAATAAAGGCCTCCGGAGCGTCAACGGGATTGGGAAACGGCCCTATTGTACGGAAATCGACCAAAAAAGAAACCCCGGGATTCCGGAGCGGCGATGCCGGTGCGCCGCTCGCATGCCGCTGCCATCGAAAACACGGGATGCTGCGGTGACGGGCCGTGTTCACCCGTTCAAAAAGACGGCATCCTGAGCAGGGAGGGTAGGGCCGGCATGATCGCTGCCGAATCGGGCGTCGGCGTTTGTGCCGAAGACAGGAGATTGGAACATTTTCTGAGGATTTGCGGGTGGGCTGGCTCTCCTGCGGCCGGACAGTCAGGGCGACGGCCGCAGGAGAACGTCATCCGGGATGGATGGATCAGAAGCGCCAGGTGAAGCCGAAGTCGATGGCGTTCTCGGTGAGGGTGGATTCCAGTTTGACCGGCTGTCCGGTCAGATCCGTGCCGCTTTCCTCGATGGTTTTCTCGAAAGCATGCATGAATCCCAAGTTAAGTGAGAACGTTTCCGTAAACTGGTAGCCGATGCCGAAAGTGATGTGGTGTTCGACAATGGCCGGAAATCCGATGATCCGGAAAGTCTCGTAGTAATAGCTGGGAACGGTCTTTCCCTGCACATTGTTCACGCTGAGCGGGCCGGTCGGCCCCAACGCCCCGTTGAAACCGCTGTGCTCCTCGACCGGGTTTTTCCCGTAGTTGTACCCCACTCGAATAGACAGCCTTTCCGTGGGCTGGTATTGGGCTCCGATGGCGTACACCCACTGGTCCTTCCAGTCGAAATCATCGTAGCCTTTGGCGTTGGACCAGTTGATCCACTTCACGTTGCCCTCGATCAGTGCCTGCCCGCCGAGAAAATCGTAGGCCAGACCCAACCCGAGTTGTTGGGGGGATTCCAGGGTCAGGTCGTCCAGCCGCCCGTCCCCGTCGAAATCCGCCACCTTCTCGTGATCCACTTCCTGTGGGGACACGTAGGTGAGGCCGAACGACAGCTGATCGGTGAAGTTGTAGATGAAACCGGGCTGGATGCCGAATCCGTAGCCGGATGCGTTGCCGCTGCGCAGATCCAGGATGCCGTAGTCGATATGGACGGCCAGGCCGAAGGACATCTTGGAGTTTGGCTGAAAGGCAACGGCCGGGGCGAACTTCATGATCTGCAAAGAGGTGAACTCGCCGGAGGCCAGCGGGAACTGACCGAAGGGGCCGAAGTCGTAAAAGCTCTGATTGTCGACGACGGTGTCCTTGTAGTCCACGCCCAGCCCGGTGACTCCATAGGCGGACAAACCGAAGCGCCAGTTTTTCGGCCCTTCCCCAATGGGCACCGATACGCCGATGGCCGGGATGGCGTAGACGTTCTCCTTGGCCTCGGCCGAAAACGTTCCGAAGGCGTTGGTAATCTTGGCCTCGGTCTTCGGTGCGAACAGCGTGCCGGCGAAATTGAGCTCCGAAGCCGGGCAGTAGTCTCCAAAGCACATGGCCGCCGGATTGGCGAAAACCGCGCTGATGGCATCCAGCGGCTTGGCGATGCCGACGCCTCCCATGGCGCGCGCCACCGGCCCGACGCCGATGAGGTTGTCGCCGTTGGTCGCCCACACGGCTGGGGAAATCGACAGGCCCACCAGCACGAAGACCGCAATGCAAATGGCCTTTTTCATGGCACTCCCTCCTTTTTGGATTGAAACGATGGTATGGATGAAACCGCCCCTCCCTCCGAAGGGCGGAAAAAGACTTCCTTCATACCGCTATGCCTACGCTAGAGGCACCAGTGCATCGGCCACCATGGAGCTTAGAAAGCGGACATCGACCCCGAGCTTGTAGTGATCGTTGAGGTTGCTCAACTGGGTGTGGCAATTCTCGCAGGCGGTGGACAGGATTGCGGCACCGGTATCCCTCACCTGATCGGCCTTGACCCTGGCCGATTTCATCCGGAAATCAAGGGTCTCCTCTCCGAGCGCCACCAGACCGCCGCCGCCGCCGCAGCACCAGTTGTAGGTCGGATCGTCGGTGAGTTCCCGGAAATCGTCGGTCAGCTGGCTCAGAATGTAGCGCGGCTCGTCGACGACACCGGCATTGCGGGCGATCTGGCAGGGGTCGTGATAGGTCACCGGGCCTTCGGCCTTGGTCCTGTCCACCCGGATGCGGCCCTCTCTCAGGTACCGGGCGTGCACCTCGGTAAGGGAGGTGACCTTGAAAGGCTGATCGCCGGAGAGGTGCTTCATCACCCGGTATGCGGTGCCGCACTCGCAAATACAGACTTCCTTGACTTTGAGGCGCAGCGCCTCGTTGATGATGCGGTCCAATATGAGCTTCGTTCGGGACGGATCCCCGACGAAGGCGCCGAAGTTCACCGCTTCGAAAAAGCTCAACGTCCAGTTTTCACCGGCTGCATTGAACACGGCCGCCGCCGGCACGATGGAGTGGGCGCCGGCCAGCGCAACGTACAGCAGGTCCGCCCCTTCCACGTCCACCGGAATCGGCGTCTTTCCCGCCTCGGTTTTCCACTGCTTGACGACCTCCGCCTCCAGGTTCCGGATGCCGGCGAGGAAGCCCTCCTTGAAGATTTCCAACGACTTGCCCTTTTCGATGGAGGTATCGGCCAGCATGGAGAGAATTTCCGGTTCGCTGTGGGCGCCCACCAGCAGGAGCTTTGCGATGGACATCAACATCTGCGTGTCGATGCCGAAGGGGCAGTAGACCACGCAGCGACGGCACCCCGTGCACGAGTAGGCCGCGTCGTAGAGTTCCTCCAGCGTCATGTCGGTGAGTTCCTTGGCATCCCCCACCGATGCCCACAGCTTCCCCCTTGCCTTGAAATACTTCCTGTACAGTCTTCGGACGATCTCGCCGCGATAGGCGGCGATGTACCGCGTCTGCCCCATGGATGCATGCACGTGACAGGCCTCCACGCAGGTGCCGCAGCGTGTACAGGTCTCCAGGTACAGACGCATGGCGTCGTTGAGTTTGCTGCGGAACAGTGAGAGTAGGTCCTCCCGGGTTTTCTCGTCCATAGCGCTAACCCCGCCTCAGTTTATTGATGGGAATGGATAGAAAGGAATGCATGGACTGGCTGAATGGGAAAAATATCAGGAAAATGTTGGCAAAAAAAACATGGGCGACCAACATAAAAGAGTGACCCGCTTCGCTTACAGCCCAGGGCAGTTCCGGCGAAAATTTGAGCATACCGATCAAGTATTCTCGGTAATCGCCGACAGTCATCGCGTCGTAGGCGTACCAGCGGCGCGCCCAGTCCATTTCACTTCCGAAAAGAACGACCAGCAGCAGTAGAACCAGCAGCAGATAATCCTCGGCCACGGAGAGCTCACGCACCGGGGACAGAAAGCGGCGATACATAAAAAACAGCAGGCACAAAAAGGAGAGCAGCCCGACGACGCCTTTGCCGATAAAGACGTCATGGGGCAAGATCTGAAAAATCCCGATGTCCCAGATCAGCTCCAAATGTCCGATGATCAGGAGCACCAGGCAGACGTGAAACACCATCAAGAAAATCCAAAAGACCGGTTTGTGGCGGCGAATGGTCGGCATGAGAAATGCGTCATGCAGCGTCCAGAGAAATCCGTGACGCTTATCGGAAAAAATCTGCAGCGTGGTGGTTTGTTTCGGCCCACGCAGGATGCTCGCCAGTCGGAAAATCGTGCCTACCACGAAGACAGCCACGGACAGGTACACCATGGGCACAAGAATCAGGTAATAAACCGTTTCCATTTTCTCCTCCCCGCTCGGAAACCGCTGCCCCTCTCCCATTGCAGGAAAAACCGGGCAGGGTTTGCCATTCGGGTTGCCGTTGAAAATTCAGCTGCCGAAAACGTCGAACGGCGGGTTCCCGTCTCAGCCGGGAACCCGCTCCGACGATCAGGCGATTCGTTTGATGAAAAAGCGGATTTCTCCGTCCGCCTGCTCCGTCTTGACGATTTCATTTCCGCTGGTTCGGGCCCAGGCCGGAAAATCCGCCAGCGAGCCGGGATCGGTGCTGATGGCTTCCACAACCTCTCCGATTTCCACATCCTTGATCCCCTTGCTGACTTTCACGACGGGCATGGGGCAGGGCAATCCTTTCAGATCCATGGTTTTGGTAACGGTGATTTCTTCGCTCATGATATGCCTCCTGTCTTGTTCTATCGGTTGTTCCTTGGTTTGGAGCGATGTCGAACCGCTCGGTCTTGGTTAGAAGCCATCTCAAGATTAGGATTTTCGTTCAAGGTCAAGGAGGATCCGAGTTTCCAGCCGCAGGAATACCGCGGTATTTCGAGGACTGGAAACGAGGACCCGACGCCGAGATTGGGCGAAAAGACAATTTCGGGATCGCTTCTAGATGAACAGCTGGATTCTGCTGCCATTGGCCTCTTCGAGAAACTTGGCCACACCGCAGAACTCCATGGCGTTGTAGTCGATCATCTCATCCCTCTTGAAGCCCATCAGATCCATGGACATCTCGCAGACATAAAGGCGGACTCCCAATTCCTCGGCCATTTCCAGCATCTGCTCCAGGGAGGCCACATTTTTTTTCTTCATGAGGGATTTCATCATGGCCGTTCCCATCCCCCCCATGTTCATCTTGGACAGTTTCACTTCGCAGGTGCCCTTGGGCAGCATGGCCGAGAACATTTTGCCCATGACATCTTTTCCCCCGACGCTTTTTTTCTTGTCTCTGAGAACCGGAGTGCCCCAGAAAGTGAAAAACATGACGGCTTCCATGCCCATCGCCACCGCACCGGTGGCGATGACGAAGGCGGCCAGCACCTTGTCCATGTCTCCGCTGAATACAACCATCGAGAGTTTGTTGGACGGGCTCTTTTTATCCATTACGTCCACCCGCCCCCGAAGTTCGGCAATCTGGGATTCCAGATCCTTCAGATCCACATTTGCAGTTCCCACCTGGTCCATGGCGTCCTCCTCAATTTTGTGGTACTCTGTAAACATAATATTTTCTTTAATTTCGGATATTAAAATCTATTATAAGTTCATTTTAATTCATGTTATAAACCATTTTGCACCAAAAAAAGCCGCGTACCCCACAAAAAAAGGATGCCCGGCTAAACCATGTATTCTTTGACTGCTTCCAGCGAAGCTTTCAAGGTTTCAAGATGGCTCAGTACGGTCATGCGCTGCTCGGGCCCCATCTGCCGCAAAACCTCCGTGTGGACGTAATCCTGGAAGTCGGCCACCTCGTCCAGCTTCTTTCGGCCCTCCGGCGTCAAAGCCAGCAGCGTGACCCGGGAATCTTCCGGGTCCTTGATCCTTGTTATATAGCCCCTTTTCACCAGCCCGCTGACAATCTTGGTGACCCGCCCCTTGACCACATTCATCTTGAGAGCGATGCCCTTGGCAGTGAGGTAGCGCTCTTCTCCAAACAGCAGAAGGCAGCGAAGTTCGGCATCGGGAAGGTGGAACCGCTCACTCTGGTACTGCATTCGCTCCTGGCAGCACTGGTACAGCTTGTTGATGAGCCCCTGGAACTGCTGGATCTGATATTCGGGGATATCCTGTTTCCATTTTTCATTCATAGTATGAACTATCTATCAGGCCCAGAAAGGCGTGTCAATCTTTTTTTTGAAATTATTTTTCAGCGGTCGTCTCATCCGGCAGCACACTACCTCCCCTTGGGCCGGAGATGCCATGCATGGCCCGTCGATAGGTGTCTTTGGGCTGCAAGCCCGTGATGGAATGGACCTTTTCTCCTTCGTGAAAAATGACGACTTCGGGGACTCTGCGCACACCCATGGTCTCGGCCAGGCTTGGGACGGCATCGACGTCCACCCTGTAGATGAGAAAACGGTTCTCGAATTCCCTGTCCAGTTCCATCAGGACCGGTTCCAGAATTCGGCAAGGTCGACACCAATCCGCGTAAAACTCGAAAATCAAGGGCATCGATCCCGCCTCCCGAACGATGGCGTTAAAATGGTCATCATTGTCAACCTTTTTCAGGGCAACCGCTGACAACGATGCCGTCGGTTTGCCGTTTTCCGGGCCGGCCTGCTCGCCCTGGGCAGGGGATGGCGAAGCAGATGCGATAATAAACCCCACCAGCGCGACCGCCGCCAAAAGGCTCCAGATCTGGTTCATGTTGGACTCCTAATTTGAAGGAAGAATGCTGCCGAGATAAGCTTGGCACCCTCGGATCCGATGTCAACGGTCTAAGCGGTTTCTTTTTCGCTGACGACTTCCGGTGTAACACAAAAGAGGAAGTTATGCCACATAGTAGCATATCTGCGATGAAATCGAAACGCCCGCAGGCCAAGCGCTTCGAAACGATATGGCGGCATGGAATCTTTGAAATTGACTTCGTTATCGGGACCCCTCCAGACCTTTACAGCCGACCGGAAGAGATTATTATGTTGAAATCGGTGCCATGCGGCTGCACTTGACGGCCGCGGGAACAACAAACGAACAAAGAGGACTCCATTTTATCCACAGCCTCCTAAGGGGCAGAGGAAACCAATCATGACAGAATCCAAGAAAAAATCGATCGGCATTTACGTGACGTCGGACCGATACCTAGACGATCTGATCCTACTTTGCCGTGCGGCGAAAAAAAAGGATGTGGAGATCAGTGTCTTCTTCACCCACGAGGGAACCCGCCTCAGCACTGATCCACGCGTGGACGAAATCAAAGAATTGGCCAACAAAGTCGCTCTTTGCAAGGTGGGGTTTGAAAGCAACCAGTTGGATCCTGCTGCGGCACGTGTGGACGAAAAGGGTTTTGCGTCGCAATCCTGGCATGCGGAAATGCTGTATGACTGCGATCGCTATCTGACATTCTAAATCGCTATCTGACATTCTAAGGGGATGGACATGGAAAACGTCAAGCATTGTGCAGTTGTCGTCCGCCGTGAACAGGACGTCTGGGAAGGAACGAGAACAGCCCTCGGTTTGGCGGCACACAACTACTGGGCCTACTTGTTCATACTGGATCTGTGCGTGGACATCGACGAAGCGTTGGAAGAGAACCTGGAATGGCTGGACGAAATGGAATGCGCCCGCATCTCCAACCGGCAGGAAAACACCGCCGCCGGCTTTACCTACATGCCGTTGGAGGACTTGTCTCGGGAGCTGAAAAAAATGGATATCATCATTCCTTTTGGGAACCGTTCCTAACGGATAGGGAGAAACCGCCATGCCGCCGTTGCGAAAAAAGATGCTGCATATTCTGAAAACACCCGCCGACGATCTGCAAAGAACGCTGATGTATTCACTGTCTCTTGGATACAGCTGCTTGCAGTTTCCCTTGTTTCCCATCGACGAAGATGACCCCGAACCGGACTACGAAGAATTGGTCGACTTGATCCTGGATTTCGATGAGGTCATCACTTGGTGGTGACGGCTCCTACCGGCTTCGCCCCTTCCACGCAAATCCTGAACCGGCAGTAGCGAGCGCATTTCCCCGCCGCTGGCGGTGGGGTTAGCGAGCGAATCCACATCAGCAGAATTCCTTACCGGGAAATCTTCGATAACCATGACACAACAACGTCTGGGGCGTGTTGCAACCGATGCAATGCGGCATGTCGGAAACGGCAGGGGCCTCTGTCCATCCCATGGAGGGCGACCCCGGGAATAGAACGCTATCCGGCATCTCCGGTGTGATCCAGGATTTCACGAATTTTGCGGGATAGTTCCGGTAAATTGAAGGGTTTTTGGAGGAAGCCGTTACAACCTTTCTCCATGATTTCCGTAGCCTGTCCGTCCATGGCATATCCGCTGGACAGTACGATCGGCAATTGAGGCTGGATGGAACGAATCCTGTCGAAGACCTTCCCCCCATCCATCCCCGGCATGACCAAATCCAGCAGCACGAGATCGATCTCATTTCCGATGCGCAATACGGCCTCTATCGCCTGCTCGCCACCTCCGGCAGTGACGACGCGATAGCCCAATTTTTCCAGCATCCCTTTGGCCACGTCGATAATCATTTCTTCATCGTCGACCAGCAGTATGGTCTCCGATCCGCTGAACAGTTCCCCATCCGGGATGGTCTTCTCCTGTGCTTGCCTCTTGGATGCCGGCAAGTAAACGCTGAATGTCGAGCCGATCCCGACTTCGCTGTGCACCGTTATCATACCGCCGTGGTTTTTTACGATTCCATAGGCGGAGGCCAGCCCCAGACCCGTTCCCCGCCCTTTTTCCTTCGTGGTAAAAAACGGGTCGAAAATCCGCTGTCGGATGCTTTCGTCCATGCCGAATCCCGTATCGGTCACCGAAATGACAACGTAGACGCCGGCTTCAATTGGATAGGGTTCGCTGGCCACCGGGTCGAGTCGAAGGACGGTGGCCTCGATAAAGAGATCGCCGCCGTCCGGCATGGCCTGCCATGCATTGACAAACAGGTTCAGCAGCACTTGCTCGATCTGCTTCTTGTCGACTTCGGCGACAACGGGCTCCTGCCGCTTTTGGGTATGGATCCGGATTTCCTTGCGGGTGCGTCCAAACATGGCTGCACTG
>JAJDOA010000332.1 GCA_022340405.1 Desulfobacteraceae bacterium
GGGTTTGGGCCGAAATCAACGGCCAGGACGTTTTCATGGCGTCCAAGGTGAAAAAGGGAGACTACTTCGAATTCAAGGTCCGACTGACCCAAAATGGGAAACCCTTCTGGACCATGACACCCGAGGAATTGAAAAAAGAGCAGTCGGCCAGTCAGGCGTCCGTGGAATGACGGACGGCTACGAGCAGATCATTGCTCCGTCAACGCCGACGCCCCGACCCCTATAGCATTTGTCAAAAGTATGTTCCGATTGAAATGGCCTTTTTTTGCCTTTCGTAGCGACTGTGTTAGCCCCGCCCGTCTCGGCGTACCGCAACACCACAAGCGGGAGGGGATCAACCCCTCCCCTACATTTTCAAAGCAACGCATAACGGAAACGGAACAGAATTCTGACAATTGCTCTAAATGAAATCTCCGGCGGTGATGACCCTGCCGACGCCTCCGTTCAAGAAGCGCTCTCCGAAAACGGCGGAGAAAATCTGTCTCGCCTCGCCACCGGAACAGTGGGTCGGTGCAACGTGCCGTACGCCCAGGTCCCTGAGTTTCAAAGCGATGTTTCGAATGCTGGAGCCATAATCGCTCATCAGATGAAAACCGCCGGCCACCAGAAGGATTTCTTGCCCCGTGAGCGCCACTGACCGCTCCACGATTTCGACGATGCCGGGATGAGCGCATCCGGTGAGGACAATTCCCCCCTGATCCGTGACGAGCACCAATGAATGCTCGTTTCGGACAATATCCTTCATCTCCCCTGTGGACACGACATTTCGAGAGATCGTTGTGGCCTGTTCGATCTCGGCAACATCCGCTCCGCTTTCCTGCATCGACTTTTTGAAGCCGGAGGGGAACGATCGCACCAGGGAAACGGTGACGCTCGAATTGAACTCCAAAAACTTCAGTGCGCCACCCACGTGGTCCGGGTGATCATGCGAGAGGACGAGTTCGTCGATGGATTTGGGATCGATTCCAAGCTTGAACAGGTTGGATACGAAGGCATCGTGGTACCGGCCGGTGTCAAAAAGAAGGGTTCGGTCCAAACCTTCCACCAGACAGGAAAAGCCCCAATCGGCCTGCAATTCCTCATTGAACCGGTAATTGTCATAGACAATGGTCAAGCGGATGCCGTCCAAGCTCGCCTTTTGGACGTTCTTTCGGATCTGCGCGACGGTGGTCGGGTCCGGCTTTGAAGCGGAGCATGCGCTCAGGACCCCCTGCGGCAACGCCAAGACCACCGATCCGGACAGCAGCCGTCCTCCTTGAACAATGGCCTCACGGCGCGTCATTTTTTCCACGATGTTTACGCCTCCGAATTCGAAGGGTTGCGGGATCTACTGTGTTTTTGCCTGGCTGCAGGGTGACCACCGGATTTCCTCCTCTCCCGCCGGCGGATAGGTAAGACGGTATTTTCCAATTCCAATGGTGCGGTTGTTCGTGTCTCTGGCCATTACGGTGATCTGGTAGTCGTGAACCACGCCGTAGGGCGGAGAGGGTCCTTTATAGGAGCCTTCCACCGCACCGGCCGGAATGACCGCGCTCTCTCCGGCGGGAGCGAATCCGCTGCCGTGATCAAATGCCGGGAGATCGAGATCGACCATTTCGACGTACCAGCGGTTCGTGCCCTCCGGTACGGGATCGACGGTGATCTGCGGGCTGAGATCCAAGCGGGTACAGGGGGGGTTCCATTCGAAGCGGACCGCCAACGGGACGGCATTTTCCTCCTGGCCGGTGCAGGACAAGGGCAGCAGTGCGAACAGCAGAAGGAAGATCGAAACCGTTCGCTGCCTCAGTGAAAGGGAAAGGGATGCATCGTTGATGAACCGTTGTGATGAGTCCCCAAACACGGATAACGTCCTTGCGATAGCCGGCATCCTGGCAAGCCGGGTGACGGAAAGGGATCGATGGGGCTGACTTTATATATACGCATATGAGTAAATTATAAAGTACATTTTTACAGCCCGGTTGCCCTTCGGTGTTTCTACGGCGGCAACGACCCGGGCAGGAAGCCGGTCACGCCGAGACCGTTGGCTTTACAGCGACGATATCGGCGGATGCCACGTAATTTTCGGCCCCGCTTTGCGGAAACCAACCCCTGACCAGCTCCTTGCTGTGTGCTTTCAAGTCGATTTGGACATGCTGAAACCCCGCCTCCTCCAAGAGGCTTCGAACCCGGTCCACGTGCTCGGCACCCGCGATGCATCCGGTCATCAAAGCGGCCTGCTCGCGCAGGGAATCCGGCATTTCGGCTGTGGCTACCACATCGGAAACGAACAGCCGTCCCCCTGGTTTCAGAACACGGTAGGCATCCTCGAACACCAGCTTTTTTTCAGGCGACAGGTTGATGACACAGTTGGAAATGATGACGTCCACGCTGCTGTCTGCCACCGGCAGGTGTTCGATCTCTCCCAGGCGGAAATCGACGTTGGTCGCTCCCATTTTCGCCGCATTTTCACGAGCCTTCGACAGCATTTCCGGTGTCATGTCCACACCGATGACCAGGCCCTCGTCCCCGACTTTCTTGGCGGCAAGGAAGCAATCGAACCCGCCCCCGCTGCCCAGATCCAGAACGACGTCTCCGGGTCTGAGCTCACCGATGGCCGTCGGATTGCCGCAACCCAGGCCGAGGTTGGCACCCTCCACGACGCTGTCCAGCTCCTCCGGCGAATAGCCCATGATCCGGTTGACCGAATCGGTGGCGTCCGTACCGGAGCCGCAACAGCCGGATTCGCTTTCCGCCCGGCAACCACAGCCCGCAGCCGTCGCCGCCTGAGCATACCGGCCTCTAACCATTTGACGCAAGATGTCCGCATTTTCCTTTTTCATACAACGCCTCTCTCATTGTTGAATGTTTTCCCTGAGCAGGATGAGCCCCTCCTCACGCGCCTTGAGGATGGTTTTGACCTCTGCATGACGAAGCTCCGGCAGCGGTAGGATATGCTCTGCCAGGGCCGTACGGTACAATCGGTATTCATCTCTTGCGGAGATGTTGGGCACGACCCTTTCCGTGTGGAGAAAATCATCGATGGGCCCGTTCTTTCCATTCCGGTTGCCCTCGGACAGGTCGACCCGGTGATCTTGGTACTCCAGAAAGCAATGAACCATCGGAAGGTAGGGCAGCCGATACTTTCCGAGAATCCTTCCCGTCCCTGTGACGAGGGCCTCGGTCATCGGGTAAATGCCGATGGATTTTTCGATGGCCGTCTCCAGTTCGGCCGCAAGGGTTGCGATGACCGCATGTTTGGTGGTGCAGCTGCCCATTTTCTCTTTGAAAAGGATCATCAAATCGTACCGGTCGGAATTGTATCCGTAGGGCAGATCCTGCACATACCGGCAGGCCTCCCAGAGGGTGGTTATGCCGAGACCCTTGAAGGTGTCGGCGATCGGACCCGATGTCCGAATCGTCTTATCCGGAAAGACCGTGTACGGTTCCATGGGAGCCCCTTGTTGATTTCTTTTGGATATTGTCGCGTAGCGTCATGAACATCCCTCCAGGCCTCTGGATCGATGCCGCACATGGCAAACGCCGGTGACGGTGTTCACCGCGTAGGGGAAATAGGTTCGCTTGAACCAGAAGGCCACATTCACCAGGCCGATCAGCACCGGCACCTCGACCAGGGGTCCGATCACAGCGGCAAAGGCTTGTCCCGAATCGATGCCGAACACCGCCACGGCCACGGCTATGGCGAGCTCGAAGTTGTTGGAGGCCGCCGTGAAACTCAAGGTGGTGGACTGCTCGTAAGTGGCCCCGACCTTCATGGACAGGAAGAAAGAAACGAAAAACATGACCACGAAATAGATGCAGAGCGGAATCGCGATACGGACAACATCCATCGGGAGTTGCACGATGTGTTCTCCCTTGAGGGAGAACATCACCAAAATGGTGAAGAGCAGTGCGATCAAGGTAATGGGGCTGATTTTGGGGATAAAGACTTGCTCGTACCACTCTTTGCCTTTGACTTGTAGTCCAATGAGCCGTGAGAGGATACCGCCGATGAAAGGAATCCCCAGGTAAATGAATACGCTTTCGGCAATCTGCCCGATGGAAATGTCCACGATCATCCCCTGCATTCCCAACCAACCGGGAAGCACTGTGATGAAGACATAAGCATAGATCGAAAAGAACAGGACCTGGAAAATGGAATTGAAGGCCACCAGCCCTGCACAGTATTCGCGATCTCCGCCCGCCAGGTCGTTCCAGACGATCACCATGGCGATGCAGCGGGCCAGGCCGATGAGAATCAAACCCACCATGTACTCATGGTGGCCGGACAGAAACGCGACGGCCAAAAGGAACATCAACACAGGGCCGATGATCCAGTTCTGGACCAGTGACAGCGCCAATACCTTCACATTCCGAAAAACGTGAGGCAGTTGCTCGTACTTCACCTTGGCCAGCGGCGGATACATCATCAGGATCAGGCCGACGGCGATAGGGATGTTGGTGGTCCCCACCTGGAACCGTTGGATTACCTCGCGGACATCCGGAAAGAGGTAGCCGCCGATCACGCCGGCAAACATCGTCAGAAAAATCCAAAGGGTCAGGAACCGGTCCAGAAAGGACAGCCGTCGGGTTCGTGCTTCATTCATGTGGGTCGGACCTCTATCTCTTCAGTCGTATTTGGTGAATTGCCGGTACGCCAGGGTACAGGCAACCCGTTTGGTTTCCATTAGGGCTTTGCAAAAAAAGGATTGAAGACTCCCCGCCGCTCCGGTTCCCGGGATTTCCGCTTCGCTCCAACAAGCTGCGGGGAATCCGCTCGCTGTTGCCGGTTCGTGCCCAGGATTCAGCAGCCATTCTACGATCCGCAGCCGGCCTTAAGGGGTGCGGTCAGAAGATGGTCCAGACGCTGTCGATCCGCTTCTACGACAGAGTCGTCCGTTATCGACCGAGCAACCCAAGCCAGTGCATCGACGACGGTCTGCGGGGCGCTCTTTCGGTCGTTCAACCGATAGTGCACCCACCGTCCATCCTTGCGGGCGACGACCAAACGGGCATTCTTCAGCAAAAAAAGGTGCTTTGAAACGGTGGATGGAGCCAACTCCAGCAGATCGATCAGATGGCACACACACAACTCCCCACTCTGGTGCAGTGCCATCAGGATCCGGATCCGGCTCTCGTCGGCAAGGGCCTTGGTGATGTTCATAAACGGCAGCATGTATACCTCATATTTCGCCATTTAACGAATTATAGGAACAAATAATTCCATTTGTTCCTCCTGTCAACCGATCCCTCCAAAGAAAATCCCATTCACTTTCACACAGCCCGACTCCACGGGCATACCGGTGGTCCCTTGACGATGGAGCGGCCCATGCGGTTTAATGTTTTCTGACCCATCCTCATCTTGAGAAGACCTGAAGCGACGGCATCCTGCCGGCCCCTAACCGCGAGCATCTCTCCATTGGAACGAAGAGGAGGCCACTGCCATCGCAAAACCCTGACGGAGCAAGGAGAACTCGACGAGGGTTTTCCGACTCTGCAGCGTTCGTCAATGCCTCGGATTCGGAGGGAAACCGGTATGCAATCCCAAAAACGCCATGAGCACGTATTCATCATCTCCGACGCCACCGGTGCGACAGCGGAAAGGGTCATCAACGCAGCGTTGGTTCAGTTCGAGGACGTAGTGCCTGTCTTCAAAAAGTTTCCCTTCGTGAAAACCACTGCGGAGATCGACGAAATTCTTGCATCGGCCCAACAACTCGACGCCATTGTCATTTACTCACTGGTTTCGAGAGAAATCCGGGAATGGATTCATGCCAACAAACACCGGTGGCGGATCTATCTCATCGACTTGCTCGGCCCCATCTTGAAAGACATGGAGCGATTGTGGCATATGATCCCCAAGCTGCGGCCGGGGATTCTCGAAGGGGTGGGAGAAGAGACGTACCGGCTGGCCAATTCCATCGACTACTCCCTTAAGCACGATGATGGCCAAAACATCGATACCATCGGTCTGGCGGATTTGGTCATATTGGGCCTTTCGCGCACTTCCAAAACGCCGACAAGCCTTTACCTTGCCTGCAACCACAATCTGAAGGTTGCCAATGTCCCCATCGTTATCGACACCCCTCTCCCCGAAGAGATCAACACGATTCGGGCTCCGATCATCGGTTTCACGATCGAGGCCAAACGATTGGCCCTTCTTCGAAGCCGTCGATTGCTGTATGCCGGTGCCGCGGATTACAGTGATCTGGAATCCATCCAAGCCGAAATTCTGTGCTGCAACAAAATATATCGACAAATAAGAGGCTTGCATATCATCAACGTCACCTACCACCCCATCGAAGAAATTGCCAAATCGGTATTGCAAAGCGCACGGTTGATTTAGAGCGAGTCCCGGAAATGCGACCCCGTTTGGGTACGCTTTGCGTTATGGGGCCGTTGCGCCGCGTCCGCAATAGGTTGCAGCGAGATCCCGGGAAGAGGGGCACAAGCCGTTTCCACCGGAACAACATTTTCGCCGGTGGCGCTATCGGACATCTATCGCAGGGTAGGAATGGGGACGAATTCTCTTCATTTTGGAAGCGCTGGGGAAGGTTCATCCCCTTTCATACGAAAGAAAGGAACAACCCATTTCAATCGGAACCGATAGAAAAGGCGGCGTTTCAGATGGTCTTGAAACGCCGCCCGCATTTATGTCTATTGCATCCGCTGCATGGTGGCGGACTCATCGGCAGCCCAGAATAGGCTGCACGAGCCCTTGAAGCCGTTGCGGCTGTGATCAGGCAAGGTCGAAGCGGTCGAGGTTCATGACCTTGTTCCACGCCGCGACAAAGTCGTTCACGAACTTCTCCTGGGAGTCCTCGCATCCATAGACTTCAGCCAAGGCCCGGAGCTGGGAGTTCGCACCGAAGATGAGGTCGACACGGGTGCCGGTCCACTTGCGTTCGCCGCTCTTTCGATCACGGCCCTCGAACACGTCGCCGTCCTTCGAGGTTGCTTTCCACTCCGTGCTCATGTCGAGCAGATTCACGAAAAAGTCATTGGTGAGCGTCTCCGCCCGCTGGGTGAAGACACCGTGCTGGGACTGTCCGAAGTTGGCATTCAAGACGCGCATGCCGCCGATCAGAACCGTCATCTCGGGTGCGGTGAGCGTCAGCAGCTGTGCGCGATCCACCAGCAGCTCCTCTACCGGTACGGCGTATTTGGCTTTCTGGTAGTTGCGGAACCCGTCTGCCTTCGGTTCCAGTACGCCGAATGACTCCACATCGGTCTGCTTCTTCGAGGCATCCGTTCGCCCCGGCGCAAAGGGAACGGTCACTTTGTGACCGGCCTTCTTGGCCGCCTGCTCGACACCGGCGCATCCACCCAGGACGATCAAGTCGGCAAGCGAAATCTTCTTCCCTCCGGACTGCGCGCTGTTGAACTCCTTCCGAATCTTCTCCAGGGTTTGCAGCACCTTCTTCAGTTGTTTCGGCTGATTGACTTCCCAGTCCTTTTGCGGCGCCAGACGGATGCGCGCCCCGTTTGCCCCGCCGCGCATATCGGAGCCGCGGAAGGTGGATGCCGACGCCCAGGCGGTCGAGACCAGCTGGGAGATCGACAGGCCCGAGGCCAGGATCTTGCGCTTCAGGTCCGCAATGTCCTTTTTGCTGACCAGCTTGTGATCGACCGCGGGCACCGGGTCCTGCCAAATCAGTTCTTCTTTCGGGACCTCAGGGCCCAGGTAGCGCGAGCGGGGCCCCATGTCGCGGTGGGTCAGTTTGAACCA
>JAJDOA010000091.1 GCA_022340405.1 Desulfobacteraceae bacterium
GAGGCTGTGGATAAACAAGCATCCCGCCTTCAGGCAAGAGGCTCTCCGCCTGTCTTGAGAGATCAGCCGAGTCATCCCGCAACGCGGGGGACGCAGCCGAAGGGGCGACCGCAGGCG
This sequence comes from Desulfobacteraceae bacterium, assembly GCA_022340405.1. GTDB lineage: Bacteria > Desulfobacterota > Desulfobacteria > Desulfobacterales > JAJDOA01 > JAJDOA01. The sequence goes on from JAJDOA010000091.1 coordinate 118, forward strand.
TAGCGTGGCTACGTCGAGGATCGACCCGAGGCGAGGACGCCGCATCAAGGTGGGAGGCGCCGTTTACCCACAGCCTCTAAAACGCGGTGAAGGGAAGATGCCCGGGGGGGCGCCCTCGCGCAAGGGCGCCGTCCGCCGGCGTACGGGATACCGGCTCATGATGGCCGAACTGGGTGAAACTTCGGATTTGGCTCAGAAAATCCCCCTCAAGCTGGCCATTGTCGGGGGCGGGCGGACGTGCCGGTTTTTCCTGGAACTGCTGAAGCTGGAAAGCTTTGCCTACCTGAAGATCCGCGTCGTCGGCGTCTGCGACATCAACCCGGAGGCCGAAGGCTTTCGCATGGCGCGGGAGCTGGGCATCTACACCACGACCAACTTCCGGGACCTCGTTGCCATCGAAGACCTGGACGGTATCATCGAACTGACCAACAGCCGGGACGTCCTGATGGAACTCATCCGCATCCGTCCCAAGCGGGTGGGCATCTTGGAGCACAACATCGGCAATCTCCTGCGCCGGTTTTTTACCGTCGATCAGCGATTGAAAACCGCCGAGCAGCAGATTCTTTTCGACCGGATGGTCGCTGATTTCCTTATCCAGCAGGCCAAACAGCGCATCGTGGTTCTGAATCCGGACTTCACCGTCGTCGATATCAACGACGCTTTCCTGACCAGCCTGGGCAAACAACGTCAGGACGTGCTGGGTCAGCCCTGTTTCAGGATCATCCGGGAAACCGAGGCCCCGTGCTCCAGCGACCAGCCGGGCATCGAGTGTCCGTTTTTGGAAACCATGCGCACCGGCCGTTCGGCGCACGTCATCATGGAGGACCCAGGCGAGTTCAACCGGGTCACCTACAGTGAGGTAGTGACCTGCCCGGTCCGCAACGCCGAAGGCGAGACCGTGCGCGTCATTGAAATCTGGCGGGACGTGACCGAGGAGCTGTCTTCCAGGTGGGAAATGCGCATGGAAGCCGTCAAGTCCGACATCAACAAACTGGTTCAGGAGGACCGACTGATTTCCCTGGGCAAGCTGGTGGCCAGCTGCGTGCACGAAATCAACAACCCCATCCAGGGGCTGCTGACCTTCAGCAACTTGCTGCAGTCCGGCCTCTCCCAAGAATGTGTCGGCCCGGAAGAATTAGAAAAGATGAAGACCTTCGCCACCATGATGTCGGGGGAACTGGAGCGGGTGGGCGAAATCGTATCCGGCCTGCTGTCGTTTTCCCGGGAGACGGCCATGGCCTTCGGCGATGTGAATCTCAATGACATTCTGAACAACGTGGTTTCGCTGACACGCCACCGGATGGAACTGCAGGACATCCAGCTGCACATGGACCTGTGCGGCTGCCTGACGATCGTTCACGGCGACTCCAGTCGGCTGCAGCAGTGCTTTCTCAACCTGATCTTCAACGCCATCGAGGCCATGCCGTCGGGCGGCGAGATGTTCGTGCACACCCGCATAGAGCCCGGCGGGGACACCATCGCCGTGGAGGTCCGAGACACCGGCTACGGCATTGCCTCCGATCAAATCGAGCATATTTTCGATCCGTTCTTCACGACCAAAAACATGGGGGAAGGCACCGGACTGGGCCTTTCCATCGTCTACGGCATCGTGAAAAACCATTCAGGGGATATTCAGGTGCGCAGTGAGGTGGGGCAGGGTACACGCTTTCTGCTGGAGTTTCCCCTGAAAAAGGGGTGATACCGCCGGGTGTTTCGACCGCAGTCCGCTGCGGCGCTCCCGGTACAACCGATCGGTTTCGGGGATCTGACATGGAAGACCGGCTTTCCATCATGATCGTGGACGACGAGATGATCGTGCGCGAATCGTTCCGGTACTGGTTCGAAAAAAGCGGACACCGCGTCGACACGGCCGCATCGGGCAACGAGGCCCTGGAAAAGATCCAGGGGGTCGCCTTCGACCTCTTGTTCGTCGACATCAAGATGCCCGGCATGAGTGGCATCGAGCTTTTGGGGATCGTCAAGTCTGAGTATCCCGAAACGATGGTGATCATCATCACGGCTTTCGGGTCCATTGAGTCCGCGGTCAAGGCCATGAAACTCGGTGCTGCGGACTACCTGCTCAAACCGTTCAAGCCCGAACACCTCAGTCTGGTCATGGAAAAAGTCGTCCAGCAGCGACGGCTGGACTCCGAGAACCGGTACCTCAAGGGCCGCCTCGACCGGATCACACGGTTCGAGAACATCATCGGTCAGTCGGAACCGATGGAAGTGATTTTTCAAATGATTCCGGAAATCGCCGCAGACGAGGCATCTGTGCTGCTTTCCGGAGAAACCGGTACGGGAAAGGAACTTATCGCAAAGGCCATTCATGCCAAGAGCCCGCGGGCCAACAAGCCGTTTATCGCCATCAATTGCGGCGCCATTCCCGACTCGCTGCTGGAAAGCGAGCTGTTTGGGCACCAGCGGGGCGCCTTCACCGGTGCCCACCGAACCCGCAAGGGCTACCTGGAGGCCGTTTCCGGAGGCACGCTGTTTCTCGACGAAGTCGGGGAGATCAGTTTTAAGATGCAGGTGGACCTGCTGCGGGTCCTCGAGGAGAAAAAGATCTGCCGCGTGGGCGAAAGCCGCCCGATGGACGTGGACTTTCGGCTGATTGCGGCCACCAGCCGCAATCTCGAGAAGCAGATCTCTCGAGGGACGTTCCGGGAGGATTTCTTCTACCGCATCAACGTGATCTCCCTTACGATCCCGCCCCTGCGCGAGCGCCGGGAGGACATTCCGCTGCTGGTGGACCATTTCCTGGAGAAGTTCAGCAACGAGACCACCAAGCACGTGGACCGGGCTACCCCGGACGCCCTGGCATTGCTGGGCCGCTACGAATGGCCGGGAAACGTACGGGAGCTGGAAAATGCCGTGGAGCGGGCGGTTGTCCTGTCCCGGGGCAGAACCCTGGACGTTTCCGATTTTGCATTCCTGCAAACCGGGACCGCCGGCGAGGGTGAAGCACGGTCGCTGATCGAGGCAGAAACGAACCACATCCGGAAGATACTCCGGGAATGCGACGGCAATGTGACCCATGCCGCCGCCGTCCTAAAGATCAACCGGGTGACACTGCACAAAAAAATCAAGCGCTACGGGTTACGAGAAGGGGCGGGGAAGAAGGAAAAGCCCGAAACGTGACGTGTGGTCGAACCGGTAAGAGGGCGGATCATTGGCGAAGTCGACGGGCGGCAGGGACGGCATCGCCGTAATGCCGGTTGGAGAGGTTCCGGAACTGGCCGTCAAAATCGTCGCCACTCATGTGGCCGAGGCTTTCCAGGTGCCGGCCGACGTGCTTCCGGCCTGCGAACTGCCCCGGGAATCTCTCGACGCACGGCGTCTGCAGTACGACGCCGGCCGCATTCTCGGCGCATTGGAACGGCGGGCCTTCGCCGGTTATCGGAAAGTGGTGGCCGTTTTTTCGGTGGATCTGTTCATTCCGATTTTCACCCACGTCTTCGGCGAGGCCAGGCAGGGCGGAAGGATCGCCCTGGTCTCACTGGCTCGTTTGGTTCGCAACGTGGACGGGTCCGTTCCGTCGCCGGCGGTGGGCTGGACCCGGGCAGCCAAAGTGGCCTTGCACGAGGTCGGTCACCTCTTCGACCTGCCCCACTGCCAGGACGAACGATGCCTCATGCATTTTTCCGGTGGTGTGGACGATCTGGATCAAACACCGCTGCAATTTTGTCGCTACTGCGCCCTGATTCTCCACGATGCCCTGTCCGCCCCACCCGCCGTAAGCGGACGAACCGAACCGGCGCCTGACGGCCCTTGATGGGTGGTTGCGGTTACGCACACGACCGCTAAGGGATTAGGTGTACCGTATGCAGGAACGTTTCCACGAGCCGGTCCCATCCGATTTCGGGAATGTTGCCGAACACGTCCCCGATGGGTTCGGCACCGGTTGCGGCGAGCTTTTCGTACTCGGGCCCCATCATGCCGAGCAGTTTCTCGCTTTCCTGTTCGATCCATCGGACGCTTTCCTCGCCGTAGAACAGCCGTTTCAGGCTGCGCTTGGGAGAATCCGGCTCCACGATCATCAACCATCCGGTGTGATAGGGATCTTCGTGGGCGATCTCCGGATGGGTCTGGGCCCGGTGGTTGAGGCAGAGCACCGTCCCGGTGATCGGCGAGAGCACCGCGGCGCCGTGACGGTCGCGCTCAAAGCGCCAGCCCACGTCGTCTCGGACCAGGCGGGCGCCCAAAGGCGGCAGCTCGAGTTCCCCGGCGGGTCCGAACAGGCGGACCAAAAAGTCGTCGAAGCCGATGCGGGCCCGGCCGCCGTGCTCAAAGCGCACCCAGCTGTGGCCCATGTGGTAGTAGCAGCCGTCGGCCACGCGGTAGCCCGAAGCCGAACGAACCACCGGTGCGCGGCCGTCCTCGGCCAGGTCCATCTCGTCGAGCATCTGGTCGAAGGTGCAATGGTAGCACTCGTAGTTCATGGTACAGATCTTCGGGGCCTGAACCCGTCCGGTCAGGGCGTGGCGGCAGGGCCGGGAAGCGCCGTCGTATTGCTGCCGAAGGTGGGCCACCCATTGGGGGGCCAGATCGCGCGTGTCGCTTCCCAAACCGGCGCCCATGGCCCGTCGGAGCGCTTTGTCGAATGCGCAGGTGTTGCAGTCGTAATGGTTGTCGCAGTTGCGGTAGTTGACCACGCCGGCCTTCATCCAGATACACGGTTCGTCCACGACTTGGAAACCCTTGACCGTCTTGCGGGCGCCGGGGACCGTTTTGGCTTTGTTGGCCGTTTTCATGATTCTGTCCTCCTTTTCGTCAAGCCGCCGCGGGCAAACGGTCCCGGGCGTCGAGCGGCCCCGAGAAATCCGTGCGGTCGCTTTCCAGGGTCGCCTCCAGCCATTGCGCGAAGGCGCAGCAACGGCAGTCGTAGTTCAAAATACAGATTTTGGCGGCTGCGCAGGGGCCTTCCGCCGCATGTCGGCATCGAACGGGCTGCTTCAAACGGTCGAAACGCACGGGGGATTTCATGGGGCACCTCCTTGCTTGGGGTTGCCGGTTTCCGTGTCAACGGTTACTGCAA
>JAJDOA010000348.1 GCA_022340405.1 Desulfobacteraceae bacterium
CGGTTTCGATCTCTTTCCAGCTGTAGCCGGCCCTCAGGCCCATCATCGCCGCGATGAGAACACCGATGAGAATGGGCACATGGGGATCTGTTTTATAGCGTACCACCGCCAGGCTGATAAAAAGAACAAGGCCGAGGATCGAAATCAATGCTTCCCAAAAATGTGGATCACGCTTCTCTCGTTTCGCAGCCATCACTTTTCTCCTTCATTGCTTTGGTGCTTATCATCATTTGTCCGAACCGCCCTTGATCAGCATGACGGGAACACGGGAAAGCCGTGAGACTCTATCCGCCACCGCGCCGAACATCATTTTCTGGAGGGTGGTACCGGTGCCCATGATGATGAGATCGATTTTTTCAGACTCCGCGTATTCGATGATTTTCTCGTAAGCGGTCCCCGTAACGACTTCGGCCTTTGTGATACGGACATCTTTGAGATGGTTCTTTATGAACCGATCGAGTTTTTGCTTCGCCTTGTCCATGATTTGAGTTTCGAAGTCGCTTGCAATTCGCTTGAAATCAGGTTCCGGGGATTCTGGAATATAGGTGTTCACGAACCAATCGAAGCGGCGAAGGACGTGCAACAAGTGCAATTCGGCATCAAACTGCCTTGCCACGGTGACCACATAGGGTGCTATGACAGGAGAGATATCCGTCAGCGCGATGGGGTAAAGAATTCTACTGAAGCCCTTCATAGACACCTCCTTTGCGGATGCTTTCAGCTTTGCCGACAGATGGAATCAGCGCTACGATTTCATTCTTCCGTTGGAGGACGCAAATTTCTCCGTGACCTGAATACCGCGCTCCCTCAACCGGGCCAGGAACAAATCACTGGGAATATCTTTGGCCGGCGAAAGTACGCCTCTTGCAGTTATTTCCCCATTGACAATCATCTCCGCAGCAATGCAAGCCGGATAGGCGACTCCCATACTCATAGCCATCAAGCCCGTTTCCAGATCTCTTTGAATGAAAAGGGAGCATGTCATGAGCTGGCGTTGTCCCTTCCGCAACCCCTCGACCTCGTTGAGCATAACACAGAGATCTTTTTCGTCCTTTTTGTACTGCAGTTGGGGCTCGAGCAATTTGGCAACCATTTCCAAGGGGGACACTTCACGGGACAATCCTCGAATCGGTCTGTCACCCAAAAAACCGAGTTTTTTCATCGGATGCCAGAAAGAACACCAGCCGGGCCAACGGAGGGAGTACCTGCCGCTGTCGGTCAGATGCTCGCGTATATGCAGCAAGTCGGCATAGTGCACCGCATCACCATTCGGAATGGCCTCCAATGTCCCAAGACCCGGCCATTCGATAGTATGAACAAATCGATTTTCATGCTGATCTTCTGACGGAATGCGCACCACTTCTCGGTCTGCAATCAGCTTTGCCTCTCTGACCTGGCTCTTCAGAACGGCCTGCATGTTCCAGCTGATTTTGTAGTTGAGCGGATTGTCGCATGCCGACTTTTCTGGGATCCCCCCGCAATAGGAATCGAGCCGGGACACTTCATCGAAATATTGCAGGCTGTGGTGATAGAGGATCAGATCGATTCCGGGATCCAGACCGCATTCCGGGAGGATGGCAATGTTCTTTCCTTTTGCCGCAGGATCGAGATCGAGAAGGTCGTGGGCATAGTTGGTGTTGACCAGGTGAACACCGCGGGCGATCGCGGCCTGTGCAACGGTCCGGATATATTGGGGGGGTAAAAAATCCAGAACGACATCGAATGAATCTTCCATGATGGAGGTCAATGCGTTTGAGTCGCCGGCATTCAGGCGGATAGACTGGATTTTGGCCGTGTCCAAAAAGTCAAAGGAGTGGATGAGGTCCGGCTGGATATCTGCGCTCATCACCTGTTCGATCATCGGATTGCGGGACAATTCATACAATGCGGCTCTTCCCTGAATCCCGCATCCGCCCAGAACGAGCACTTTCATCGTGTTCAATCTCCGATACGCCGGTTACCATCTGCTGGGTCGGACGATGTCGGTCCTTTTCATGCCAGCAGCGTCTCCAACGCCTCTGCACTTTTCCCTGACAGGCCTAACGTTTCCATGGTTCGAGGGGCATCGGCCATATAATCACGCTCCATCAGCAACGAAACCAGTCTGATAACAGCTGATATGATCGGTGTCTCTACTTCGATCTGCTCTCCCAGTTTCTGGAGAAATACCAAACCATATCCAACATCTTCGTTGAAATACCGATAGTCCAGGCTGGGTTGGGCTTTGACCCCCGCGAATCCGGGAGAGGTGACAAAACCGTTGTCATAGGTGGCTTCCGTCATATACCCTTGCATGACGCCCAATTCCGGATCGGGAATGACCTCCACGCCCAATTTTTTCCCGATGGCGATCCGTTCCTCGTCCACCGCTTTGATCAGCCTGCCGACCGCCGGCGTGACGCCTTCGTGATAAAATTCAAAATCGCCCTGGGTTCGTTCGATCAGCGCGACGTTCATGAGCGTAATCGCGGGGTGGATTACGGGGTTTCCATTCTGCAGACTGGTCTGGAGGATGTTCTTGGCAGCACGCATCGCCGGATAGACATCGCGTACCAACTCCAGCACCTTGTGGGTATTCTTCGCAGGAACAGCGGCCAGAAACAGCCCGCCCTTGAGCTTGTTGAAAACCCGGATCTTGCCCGGCGCGAGAAGTCGAACCGCATAGGGCAAGGTCGATGTCTCTGTAACGATGATGTCTTCATTCCGAAGATCCAAGTTCGCCCCGTTTTTAAATTCAATGCTGCCGCCACAAGAGCTAGGGCACACGATTACGATCTGTTTCGGCTTGAGGAACGGCTTGCAGGCTTCGGCAAAAGGTCTGGTGCTGTATGCCGGGCCAACGGCGTATATGAGGTCCGCTCCGTCCAGCGTTTTTCCGATCTCGTGCCCGGCATAGTCCACTGGCTGAAATCCTTCGAGTTCACCTTCGCAGTGGATGCCGCCGTTGCTTTGAACGGCCCGAATACTGGCCGGAAACTGTTCGAAATCAAACAGCCTGACCCGGTGGCCGCAGGCGGCACAGTCGAATGCAACAGCGCATCCTCCGTTTCCCGAACCCAACACGGCGATGTTCATATGGGAGCCCTCCTGCTTTACTTATTTGAATAGTGGACCTGTCACGCGCTGAAAGTGGATTTGTTTAGAACCAAAAGGCACAGACCGGAATCCTGTCAAAGAAGGAACGCATCGAAATCGAATGTTCTGCACGCTTGGGCAAATGGGTCAAACCGCGCCGATGGATAATCTAAGAGAAGAAAGAAAGACCGCCCACTTGTTGAAACGCATCAATGGGATAGGATGGAACTGAGAAAGTTCTTGCCCCTCTCCGTCTGGGGGTTTTGGAAAAAGTCCGTCGGCGGCGCGACCTCGACAATCTGTCCGTCATCCATGAAGACAACTCGGTTTGCGAC
>JAJDOA010000349.1 GCA_022340405.1 Desulfobacteraceae bacterium
TTGTGCCGCATCCGGCACAAAATCGTCGTTCTTTCGGGAAAGGGCGGCGTCGGAAAGAGCACGGTGGCCGTGAACCTGGCCACCACCTTGGCGCAGTCGGGCTACCGCGTGGGACTTCTCGACGTGGACATTCACGGCCCCAGCGTGCCCGTAATGCTGGGACTGGAGAGCGTCGCGCTGCAAGCCTGCGAGGAAGGACTGCTGCCAGCCTTGGCCGGCGACCTGAAGGTGATGTCTTTGGGGTTTTTGCTGAGAAACCCCGACGAGGCAGTCATCTGGCGCGGACCGTTGAAAATGGGGGCGATCAAGCAGTTTCTCAAGGATGTGGTCTGGGGCGATCTGGATGTGCTGGTCATCGACTCCCCTCCCGGAACCGGCGACGAACCGCTTTCGGTCTGCCAGCTCATCGAAAACCTGGACGGCGCGGTGGTGGTCACCACCCCTCAGCGGGTGGCGGCCGTGGACGTGCGCAAGTCCATTTCCTTCTGCCGACAGCTCCGCTTGCCGGTGCTCGGCGTGGTGGAGAACATGAGCGGGTTCGTTTGCCCGAAATGCGGCGAGGTGACCCAGATCCTGCGCACCGGCGGTGGGTTGCGGATCGCCGAAGACATGGGCGTGCCCTTTCTCGGCGCCGTTCCCATGGATCCAATGATCGCAGAGGACTGCGACAACGGGCAGGCCTTCGTCCGTCTGCATGCGGAGACCCCCACGGCGCAAATCCTGCTGGAAATCGCCAGGCCCATCATCGTTGGGCTCGAAAACCGGGACTCCGTCCGGCCAGCCCAGGCTTGCCTATAATGAAAAGGCCGCTGTTGGCTTTCTGTGCATAGAAGCCATCTCAAAATCAGGATTTTCGTTCAAGGTCAAGGACCCGACACCGAGATGGGACGAAAAGACAATTTTGAGACAGCTTCTAGTGGCAGGGCCTCGGCAGCGACCCCAACGCCACGGCGGTCGACACGCACTGCCGCCGCCGGGCCGGAGGTGAGACAATGAAGGTGGCCATCAGCTCCACAGGCACGGATTTGGACGCGCAGGTCGACCCGCGCTTCGGGCGCTGCGCCCATTTCATCATCGTGGAAACCGACGACATGAGCTGGGTTTCCCTTGCCAATCCAAGCGGCGCCGCCGCCAGCGGGGCCGGAGTGAATGCGGCCTCCTTCGTCGTTGCCAACGGCGCCGAAACCGTGATCACCGGTAACTGCGGCCCCAAAGCGGAGGCCGCTTTCGCCGCGGTGGGGGTCCGCGTGATCACCGGGCAAAGCGGAACGGTCCGCGAGGCCCTCCAACAGATCACCAAGGGGGATCCTGTGCCGACCTCTGAGTCCACCGCTCCGAAACGTGCGGGCTCCTCTCCCCGCCCGCCTGCAGCGCCCGTTCCCGGCTCGGGAACGGGTCGCTGCCGGGGCGGTGCAGGACGCGGGATGGGCATGGGCGGCGGAAAAGGCATGGGCCGCGGGAGAGGCATGGGCGGCGGAAAGGGCATGGGTGGCGGTCGCGGAAAAAAAACCGGACAACGCAACCCATAACAAGGATGCTCCGCGGGGCTTTTTCTCCGCAAGCAGGCAGAGGCATGTCCACTCCAGCCGGATGCCGGGTCGCCCAAGCATCCGCGCTCCGCTCCACCCCTTTTTTCTTGCAGCCCTTATGGAAAGGACACCGCTTTCCCATGACAGATCTGGACGCATTTATCGAAAACCTGCAGGAACAAATCGACAACGAGGCCAGGCAAGCATACGGTGAAAAGGGATTTGAGCGCTGGCGCAACCCACGCTTTCAGGGACGGATGGAAAAACCCGATGCCGTTGCCCGCGTCACCGGCTCCTGTGGCGACACCATGGAAATGTATCTGAGGTTCGAAGGAGACCGAGTGGCCGAGGCGTCCTACTTCACCGACGGCTGCGCCTCGAGTTCCATCTGCGGCTCGTTTGCCGCCGAACTGGCCATCGGAATGGATCCGGACACCTTGGCGGACATCGACGGAGACGCTGTTCTCCGGAAAATCGGACGCCTTCCCGAACAGGAGCTCCACTGCGCCGATCTGGCCGCTGCAGCTTTGCAGGAGGCCCTGTCTTCATACATGAAGCGACACACGAAACCCTTTCACTTCCCGAGGGGCTCCGCCACCCATCATCGAACCCCCGGATTTTCGCAGGAGAGGGAATGATCCCCTCAAATTGCGCCGGGCCCGTGTAACAATCCCGGACCCGCCCCTACCATAAACCTGAAATACCTGTTTCATTCGGAACCTATTTTTGACAATCGCCTTATACGGCGCGTGGTCGCTGCCGCAGGCTGTTCTTTGACAGGAAGGTCGGAAAATGAAATAAGCAGAAACGAGTGAAACCGGCTGCGCTAAGAGGTTTTGGAGACCGCGGATCCATTCCTACGAGTCCATCCTCAGGCGCTGTGCGAAAGCCGCCGGATGATCCGCCCGTTCATCCAAGAAGGCGGCAAGAGACGCTGCGGATGCCATCCCGTTGGAAACGACATCGAGGAGGACCCATGGCCATTATCCTGAAACCCATCGGTACGGCACACACCGATGCCACGGACATTCCCCGGCACTGGACAGTCTCGGATGTGAAGGGAACGCTGGTCATCGACCCGGCTTACACGCTGGGGCTTTCGGATATCGCTGCCGGGCAGCGGATCTTGGTGCTCTTCCACTTTCACGAGAGCCCGCCCTTTTCGCCGGACCTGCTGCAGCAGACGCCCCCGCACCGAAACCGTCCCCGGGGCGTCTTCAGCATCTGCTCCCCCCGACGGCCCAATCCCATCGGGCTGTCGGTGCTGGAGGTGCTGGAGAAAAAGGACAACGTGCTGCGCGTCCGTTGCATGGACATGATCGACGGCACTCCGATTCTCGACATCAAGCCCTTTGTTCGTGGCGAGGATACGCTTCCGAGCCGGGCCGGCGGCCCCTCTCGAGAAGTGAGGGGAGGATGACGATCCGAGGATCCGCCCATGGTTTCCCTGCAGATATCGGGTGATGAACCCGTCGACATTTCGCTTCAAGGCGGAAAAAGGGAGGTTGAAAACCGGCAATGCTCTATCGATTCGACGGCAAACAGCCCGTGGTCGGAAAAGATTCCTATGTAAGCGACATCGCTCGCTTGATCGGCGATGTGGTCATCGGAGACCGGTGTTACATCGGCCACGGTGCCATTTTGCGGGGCGATTACGGAAGGATTGAAATCGGCAGCGGCACGGCGGTGGAAGAGGGCGCGATTCTCCACGCACCACCGGAAGAGACAAACCGCATCGGAGAAAACGTTACCATCGGACACGGCGCCGTGGTCCACGGAAAGTCCATCAAAGACTTTGCCGTAGTCGGTATGGGCGCGGTGGTGAGCATTTGGGCCGAGATCGGGGAATGGACCATCGTTGCCGAGGGCAGCGTGGTCCGTCTGCGGCAGGTTCTGCCCGATAGAGTGATCGCTGCCGGCAACCCGGCCACCATCGTTCGCGAGCTGGCCGACAAGGATGTTGCGTTCTGGCGCTGGGGAAAGCAAGTGTATGTCGATCTGGCCAGGAAATATCTGGAAGCGGGAATGGAACCGGTGGATCTTTCTTCCCCATCGGCCGATCGTGGCAAATGACTAGAAGCCATCTCAAAATTAGGATTTTCGTTCAAGGTCAAGGAGGATCCGAGTTTCCAGCCGCAGGAATACTGCTGTATTTCGAGGACTTTAAACGAGGACCCGACACCGAGATTGAGCGAAAAGACAATTTTGAGATGGCTTCTAGCGAACCTACAGTTTGGCTCCGCAGTGCTTGCAGTGAACGGCATCCACGTCGTGGCCGCTCAGGCTGCACTCCGGGCATGCCTGTGTGGAGACGCCTTTCCGCGTGGAATGGGTCATTTCCGCTGTTACGATGCCGGTGGGAACGGCGATGATCCCGTAGCCCATGATCATGACCAGGGACGCCAGCGCCTTTCCCACGGGTGTCTGGGGCGACAGGTCGCCGTATCCGACCGTTGTCAGGGTGACAATGGCCCAGTAGATGCTGGTGGGAATGTCCTTGAACCCGTTTTCCCTGCCCTCGATGACGTACATGAAGGCCCCGATGACCACAACGATGGTCAGCACGGCAAACAGAAATACGCCGATCTTTCTCCGGCTGGCCCACAAGGCGGTGGTCAGCAGCCGGGACTCCTTTACATACACGGTCAGTTTGAGCACTCGGAAAATCCGCAGCAGGCGAAGCAGGCGGATGGTGAGCAGCGACTGGCTCCCCGGGATGAAAATACTCAGATAGGTTGGAATGATGGCCAGCAGGTCTACGATGCCGAAGAAACTGGTGGCATAGCGCATTGGGCGGCCCACACAGACAAGCCGCAAAACGTATTCGACGGTGAACAGACCGGTGAAGAACCATTCGATGCCGTAGAGAACGGCGCCGAATCGCTGCTGGATGCCGGTCACGCTTTCCAGAATAACGGCCCCCACACTCAGAAAAATGCTGACGATCAGGAGGATGTCGAAGGCTTTGCCTGCAGAGGTGTCGGCTTCGAAGATGACTTCGTGCAAATTGGCGCGCCAAGCGGCTCTTTTGTGGTTGTTGGCGGGAACGGTCATGGGGCCTCACCGAATTGTCCGGCGGTCGCCCAGTTCCGGATGGCGGCGATTTCTTTTTCGCCGATTCCCAGGGCGGATAGAAAGTCGTGGTGCCCGCCGGGGGTCATCTCCTCGAAGCGCACGTGCCACTCCCACATGCGTTGGTCATCCAATCCTACGGCGCGAAGAAGGGCCACCCATTTTTTCTTGTTCATGCCTCGGATCCAGGAGGGTAGGGCGTCGAGACGGAGGAGATCTACAATAACCTGCTGCTGTTCCCGCAGAACCTGGATCTGATCGGCCAACTCGCCGAGTCTGCGTTCCAGCATGGATCCGAGTTTCGACTCCGAGGCTTCCAGCATTTGGGCGATCTCCTCCAGCGACGCTCCGGTGCGGCGGAAAAAGACGATTTTTTCCAGACGGCGCATGTCGGCGTTGCTGTAGAAACGATACCCGGCCGGACTGCGTCCGGACGGGGACAGCAGGCCGATGCGGTCGTAGTACAACAGGGTGGAGCGTGAAAGGCCGACCGATTTGGCAGCCCGGCCGATGGTTTGCATGGAATACCTCCGATTCTAAATGTTGTGAACCCCTTTTCGGCAGGACTTCCCCCCTTTCATAGCGCCGGACCCTTCGGTTCTCAAGAACGAATTGCCCTCGTCTCCAACAGCGGAAAATGAAACCCTCCCCCGCAATTTCCGGCAGGAGACAGCGGTGAAACGGAATGGAATTCGCAAGGGCTTTACCGCGGCGCTTTTCCGAAAACGATTGCGTCGCCCCCCTTGATCTGTTGCCCGACCTTCGCTTACACTGCGCCCATCGTCTCGCCGGCTGCCACCGGTCGGGATCGCGATGCGGAAATCGATGCGGGCCGGCGGCGGTACCGGTTTGGAAAGGAGGAACAATGAACGTATTGGTACTGTATTATTCGAAAGGCGGCAATACGCGCAAGCTTGCCGAATCCATTGCGGAAGGTGCCGGTGAAGTGGAGGGGGTCGATGTACGCCTGCGGCATACCCGGGACGTGACCCAGGAGGAATTTGCGGCTGCCGACGGCTTGATCGTCGGATCGCCGGTCTACTTCGGGACCATGGCTGCCCAGCTGAAAAAAAACCTGGACGAATTCATTGGCGTTCGCAAGAAGATGGAGAACAAGGTGGGAGCCGCTTTCGCCACATCCGGCGATCTCAGCGGCGGAAAGGAAACCACCATGATGTCCATCATCCAGGCCCTGCTGATCTACGGGATGATCATTGTTGGGGACCCCCTGGCCGCCACCGGCCACTACGGGACCGCATGCGTCGGCGAACCCGATGCCGCCGCCCGGGAAAATGGACGCAAGCTCGGTCGGCGCGTGGCCGAACTGGTCGGCCGTCTCTTTCAGTAGACTAAAAGCTATCTCAAAATTAGGATTTTCGTTCAAGGTCAAGAAGGATCCGAGTTTCCAGCCACAGGAATACCGGAGTATTTCGAGGAATGGAAACGAGGACCCGACGCCGAGATGGGGCGAAACCCCGCCCCTGCGAAAGGCAAGGAAAAGATCGCTCCAATTGCTTTCTGGAGATTTTTCCCTATAGTTGGTACGAGAATGGAACAATCGGAAAACCCGGGAAGATACCCCGGCGCTTGCGACGGGGGACCTTCAATTGGTTTTGCAATCTATGGTCGTTTGCATGAATCTATTGCTTTCATATCAGGGCGATCGAAAGCGGCCTCGAACCACCCGCCGCCGTTACCCGCCAAGATGGCTGCTGTTTTGGATCATTCCGCTTGCCGCAATGATGTTTTTCGGCGGTGTTTTCGAAGGAGATTCGGAAGCAGGAGCTGCTTTTTCCCGCCCCAGCGGTGCAGTCCTTGCCGATGCGGAAAAGCCATCGGCGAGGTCCACGGCCCCGAGTCCCGGGATTCGTGCCGCCGATGCCCGGAAGGCCGAGCAAAGCATGAAGCAGCTGGTGGAGAGCCTGCTTCGGAGGGAGAAGGAGCTGATAAGAGAGCGGGAGGCGATTCTGAGCGAGATCGAGGCGTTGGACAGCTTCGGCAGCGGTCAGACGCTGCAGGGCAGCCGGGGCAGGGAGTACGTCCGGCGGATGAAGGCACTGAACGAACGCAAACGCCTTTACCGCGAGGAAAAGGAACGGCTGGAAAACGAATATCAGCTGTACGAGGCATCGCTGCAAAAGATAAGGCAGGGGATTGCCCATGGAAGAGAGGCTCCCTCGGCTTCCAACCCCGAAGAAATGGAGAGACTCAAAACCGAGATCGAAGCCTGGCGCAAACGCCTCGTCGAAGAGTACCAGACCCTCAAGGAAGACAAAGCACGCATCAGCGCCGCCGGTTCGTCTTCGGAGCAAGCGGCCTCCGTCGCCGAACAGGTGTCCGACTGGAACGCCAGAATGGACGACCACGCACAACGCAGAAGGTTTTTCAACGATGTCATCGATGCCTTCAACGCCACGACCGGAGAGAGCCTTGCGACCCTGGCACCGCTTTGAGGGCAAGGGGGTCGTTCTGGCAACAGTTGGAATTTTCCTGTTCCAGGGGCTTTGCGTGACGGCTTCTCCGGCGGATGCCGGCGCCATTTACATCTGGAAGGACGAAGCCGGCATCGTCCATATGACCGACACCCGGCCGAAAGACCCGGCCGAGCTCCTCGACGTCCAGCGATACTCGGAAACGAGGGAACGGCCTGTGAAAGATCCGTCGGAATCGCCGGAAGCCCCACCGCCGGACTCCCCTGCCGATCCGGATGCCGTCATAAAGGACCTGCAGAAAAAAACCCAGCAGGCGCGCACTCGTGCGGAGGCTTCCGAACAAAAAGCGGAGGGTGCTGCGGAGGACGCCGCCAGGCTTCGGGGAAAAACCCAGGCTTTCGTGGAAAAAGCCCGGGAAATCAGACCGCGCCGAAGCGAGGCCAAGCGGTTGAGCATCGAGGTGGAACAAATGGAGAAACGGACCGCTGCAGCCGAGGCGGCGGCCGATGATGCCGCGGCCAGAGCCGTTCGTGACGGCGCCGCAGCGGATGTACTGCAAATGCAGCTCCGCGATCTGAAGTCCGGCAATCCCGATTCGAAACCA
>JAJDOA010000373.1 GCA_022340405.1 Desulfobacteraceae bacterium
TTGTCTTTCGTAGGGGCGGGGTTTATCCCCGCCCGTTCGGGGTAAGTGATCCCACCAGTGGGAGGGGATAAACCCCTCCCCTACCGATCGATTGGGAAGCCATATCGGAAACGGAACAGAATTCTGACAATCGCTATAATTGATGCATGCAATCATGCATTTGGACGCGGCTCGATCGCTGATAACTTGTTAGCTCAAGGGAAATTTCTACCAGGGTTGTACCGTTGGAGTTCAAAACAAGAAAAGGGTTACGGTAACTAACCGTAACCCTTTAATTTCTTTGGTGGGCCGTGAAGGAATCGAACCTTCAACCTACTGATTAAGAGTCAGGTGCTCTGCCTAGTTGAGCTAACGGCCCGATGAACAAAGCGGCTTGGTACCAATTTTCCCGATGCTTGTCAAACCATTTTGCGCCGGCATGGAGCGATTTTTTCCGCACCCGGACGGGTCAGCGGCGCCGGGAGCTCTTTCTCTGCTGGCGCCGCTGCTTTTTCCATTCTTTTTCCTTCCTTCGCTTCCCGTGCGCTGCTCCCGCCAACTCCTTTTCCAGGTCCATGAAAAAGCTTCCCGGGGTTTTGGGTTTCTCCGGCGCTTCCGGCTTTTTCGACTTGGACGGCACTGCAGGCTCTTTGGGCAGGGGAGGCGCGGTGAAGGAACCTACCGGCAGCCGGTCCGCCAGATAGACACCGCCCCCCGCCGCGTAAAAGACAACATCCATGGCCTCGGCCGCAGCGGTCTGCACGGTGAGCATCACAGGCTCCCGGTCGATGCGCCCTCCAATGCGCAGGGCCGTATCCGTCTCGGAGGAAAGCACCACCCAGTCCTCACCGGAGGGATGCAGTCCTTTTTCCACCACGTGCGGATGAGCCCTTTGCCGCACGCATGTGAACAGCAGTTTGGGAACGGCATCGGCCGGTTCGGGCAGACCCAGGTTTGCGCGCTCCCGGGCGCGGATGCGGTTGTCTTCGATTTCCACAGGAGGGTCCTTTACAACCAGAAGAACCTCGTCGAGGGCAGCCCGGCGCACATGCCGCCATCCCTCCTCTTCGTGCAGCGACTTGAGCAGGTCCTTGACCTTGACCCAGCCGTTCGCGTCGGGCACCAGTCCGAATTCCCAGGGCTTGCGCCCCAGGATGTAGTCCAACAACTTGGCAAGCTGTTTGGGGTCTTTTGGGTGCGCCACGGGATCGCGTCTCCTTTCGATCCATGGGTGGCAGCCTTGGCTTCCGCCGCCGTCGAAAGGCCGTCCGCAAGCCGTACAAAGCCGGCCTCGAAGGTGGTCGAAAGGTTGATTCTCCAAAGGCCTTCTGTTACCTATCGAAGCGCGATCCGGTTGCCACATCGGCAGTTGGATAAAACATAATCATCATCCAAGGCATTTTCACTATCCGAGCGGGGATCCGTTCCGGACCCGCGGCGAAACCCAACCCAGAAAAACGGGTTGCTCCGGCCGCCCTGTGCGGCACCGTCAGAAAGGACGCTACGCATATGAGAACCGACCGTTCCGCCGAACTGTTTGAAAAGGCGCAGACCCTCATTCCCGGCGGCGTCAACAGCCCGGTGCGCGCCTGCCGGTCCGTGGGGCGCAATCCGCTGTTTGTCGAGAAGGCCGTCGGGTGCTTTGTGTACGATGCCGACGGCAACCGCTACATCGACTATGTGGGCTCCTGGGGCCCCATGATACTGGGCCACACGCACTCCGTGGTGGTGGAGGCGATCCGGAGGGTGTTGGAGCGTGGGATCAGCTTTGGTGCGCCCACCAAGCTGGAAATCGAGCTCGCCGAAAGAATTGTCGCCGCAGTGCCCTCGGTGGAAATGGTCCGAATGGTCAACTCGGGGACCGAGGCCACCATGAGCGCCATCCGTCTGGCGCGCGCCTTTACCGGAAGGGACGCCGTCGTCAAATTCGACGGCTGCTACCACGGCCACAGCGACGCACTGCTCGTGGAGGCGGGGTCCGGGGTTGCCACCCTCGGCATTCCCGGCAGCCCCGGGGTCCCGAAGGCCTTTGTGGAGCACACCGTGTCCCTGCCCTTCAACGATCTGGATTCCGTGGAAACGCTGATGAAAGACCGAGGGGACGACATCGCCTGCATCATCGTGGAACCCGTTGCCGGCAACATGGGCCTGGTGGCGCCGGAAGAAGGCTATCTCGAAGGCCTGCGGGAGCTCACCCGTCGGCACGGAGCGCTGCTGATCTTCGACGAGGTGATGACCGGCTTCCGGGTGGCCTATGGCGGTGCCCAGGAGCGGTTCGGGGTCACCCCGGACCTGACCACGCTGGGCAAGATCATCGGCGGCGGCATGCCCGTGGGCGCCTATGGCGGGCGGCGGGACATCATGGAACAGGTGGCTCCCTGCGGCGGCATGTACCAGGCGGGAACCCTGTCCGGCAACCCGGTGGCCATGGCCGCCGGCATCGCGACCCTCGACCAGATCGCTTATCCCGGCTTTTACGATGCGCTGGAGGAGAAGGCGGAGCGTCTTTCCAACGGCCTTGCCCGCGCCGCCGAAAAAGCGGGCGTTCCGGTCTGCCTGCAGCGGGTGGGATCCATGATGGGAATGTACTTCACCGATCGGAAGGTGAAGAACTTCGCAGACGCCAAGACCTCCGACCTGGAACGGTTCACCGCCTACTGGGCGGGGATGCTGGAAAGGGGGATCTATTTGGCGCCCTCCCAGTTCGAGGCTGCCTTCGTCTCGGCCGCCCACAACGTGGAGTTCATCGAGGCGACGGTGGCGGCGGCCGAGGCGGTTTTGGCGGATGTGGCCAAGCCGTAGGCTGACGGGTTTGGTCGGTTCGTTTTATTCGTTGCGGGCGTCGGCGGGCAGAATGCCGGCAAGGTGAGGAAACGGGTCGCTCATGTGGGGCATGTGGATGGCTTCGATGAGCTGCTCCTGAAAGTCCTCCATCAGCGTCAGTTCGACGTATTCCACACTGCGGGCGATCCGGTCGGCTTCCACACGCTTTTTGCGGTCCAGCAGTGCTATGCGGCATCCGTCCCCGGCTGCATTGCCGATGGCGGAGACGCGATCCAGCGGGCAGTCCGGGAACATTCCCAGCACCATGGCGGCCAGGGGGTCCAGATGGTTGCCGAAGGCGCCGGCAATCTGGATACGATCGGGGCGTTCCAGGTTCGTGCGCTGCAGCATCAGCTTGCATCCGGTGTAAATGGCCGCCTTGGCCAGCTGGACCTGCCGGATGTCCGCCTGGGAAATCGTGACATCCCTGCCAATGGCGGTCTCTTCCGACCGCGCGACGACAAACTCCAGCATCCCGGCTTCCTCATTTTGCCGCAGCCGCCCCGTCTGAATGTCCGGGACGAAGGCGCCGGTCCGGTCGACGATACCGGCCTTGAGAAATGCGGCGACCGCGTCCACAATGCCGCTGCCGCAAATCCCCTTGGCCATCATTTCCTCGGGATTCGATTGACTGCGCCACTTGTCCCTGCCGACCACCTTGTAGTCGACGGCAAGGGAATCCGCTGCAACCTGGACCCGCTCGATGGCGCCGGGGGCGGCCCGCATGCCAAATTCGATTTGAGCGCCCTCCAACGCCGGTCCGGTGGCACAGGAACAAGTGCTGCAAATCCGCCGGTCGTGATTGCCCAGGACCAACTCACCATTGGTGCCGATATCGACAATCAGCACCGTGTCCGGACTGTTGTGCGGCTCTTCCACCAGCATTACGCCGACATTGTCGCCGCCGACGAATCCCGACTCGTTCGGCAGCAGGTAGACCCGGGCGGTCGGATGGACGCGCAGTCCCATCTCTCTCGCCCTGGTGCACAGCCCGGCCTGGTTGGCGGGTGCAAACGGGATCGCCCCGAGGGGTTCGGGATCCAGCCCCAGCAGCAGGTGGTGCATGGTCGTGTTTCCGCAGATGCTGACATCCACGATATCCTCGCACCGGATGCCGCCGGAACCGAGGACCGCCTCCGACTGGGCAACGGCCTTCTCTATGATTCGATTCAGCCCTCCGATCACGGCTTCGTTCAGGCGGGCCAAGCCGTCGGAGTGGTTCAGATGATAGTCGATGCGGGAGATCACGTCCTCGCCAAACTGAATCTGCGGGTTCATGGAGGAGGCCGTCGCCACCACCGCACCGGTTTTCAAGTCGCACAGGTAACCGGCAAGGGTCGTCGTGCCGACATCGACGGCCAAGCCGTAATGGGCCGGGACCACACCGGGCTGGACACGGACGATTTCCCGATCCATCCATACGCTGACGGTCAGCGTCCGCTGCCCTTGACGCAGGCATTGCTGCAGGCCCCGTAGCGCGTGGATATCGATGGTCAGCCCCGTTACGCCATGGGTGCCCTCCAGCGCCAGCAACACCCGCTCCAGGTCGGCGGTGGGCTCGGACAGAGAGGCCTCTCCAACGGTGACGGGGTAGATTTGCACCGCCGGATCGCAATCGATGTCGATCGGCCGGGCCTCCTTGCTCACCACCTGCCTGCCCGGCCGGGATTCTTCCGGAACGTAGATGACCAGATCCCCGGTGACACGCGCGGCGCAGGCCAGCCGGTACCCGGCGGCTTTTTCTTCCGGGGAGATGTGTTCTCCCTCCGCCTCGTGCCACGGGCCGGCGTTTTCTCTTGCCGATTCGATGCCGTACTTGTCGAACCGTCCGGATTCCACCAAAACCCGGCACTTGCCGCAGATCTGGTGCCCGCCACACAGCGCCTCGATCCCCACACCGAGGCTTCTGGACGCCTCCATGACCGTGGCGCCCCGCGCCACCCTCCCCCTGCGCCCCGAGGGCTGAAAGATCACCTCAGGTTCGTCGTTTTCCATGGATGGCTACCTCGCGAAGGGCATCCGCCGGCCGGTTACTCCCAGTGTTCGGCCATTCGATCCAGCTCTTTTCGCTTTTCCTCCGGCAACATCCGCTCGTGATGCTCCATCTGCTCCAACGTCTGCTCTCGCAGTCGCTCCTCGAAACGCAGGCCGCCGTGTTCGAGCCAGGAAACGTAGTTGGATCGATCGAACATGTTCGAGTACCAGACTTCCCGAAAATGCTCGGCGGTGTGGTCTTCCTGCATGAAGTGCCCCCCGGGCCCCACGTCGTGGATCACATCCACTGCCAGGTGTTCGTCATCGACTTGTATGCCGCGGGTGATGGGGGCAAGCATGTCGAGCACCTCGTGCACCAGCACCATAAAGGCCGGGGAGGCCAGGCAGCCGTGATCGAGAAGGCCGCAGTCGTGAATCAGGTTTGCGCCGCTGAGCGCGGCCGACATGCACGACATGGTCGCTTCGGCGGCGGCTTGGGAATCCGGCAGCTTGGCGTCGGAGCATCCGGCGGTTCCGAAATAGGGCAGCTTGAAGTGTTGGGACATCTGCGCCAGGGCGGCCCCCATCAGGATCATTTCCGGAGCGCCGTAGGAGAAGATCGTTGTGCGCATGTCCATGACGGTTGCGAACGCACCATAGATGAATGGGGCTCCCGGCCGAACCAGCTGAGTGATGACCAGGCCGATCAACGACTCGGCGGTTCCCTGCACGATGGATCCGGCGAATGTGGCCGGGCCGGTGCTTCCCGCCTGCGGCGCTCCGTAGCAGATCTGGGGAATCCGCTTCTCGGCACAAAAGATCATTTTTTCCAGCGTGTCGTCGGTAAGCATCAGGGGGGAGATGGGGTCGGCGAGCATGACGATGGAGGGGGCGTTCAAAAACTGTTTTTCGTCGCCGGCAATGACCAGGGCCATTTCATAGATGTCTTTGAGGCTGTTGATGTCCTTGCAGCAAAAAACCATGGGTTTTTCGCTGTAGGTCAGGGCCTCCTTGAGCACCAACCGGTCCGACAGGTCCGGAGGCACGTCGCTGGCCAAACCGAACGTCATGCCCCATTGGTAGTTGGGGAGGTTTTCGAGCAGCGAGGCCGTGGTGCGGCAGTCTTCGAGACGAAACTTCCGGCGCTCCCCCGTGGCCGGCTCCAGGTAGTCGAGACAGTCCAGACTGGGGCCGAACCAGCTCCGGTTGCGTTCGAGCTTCACGGTCCGCTCGCCGCTGCGTGTTCCCAAAACGACGCGCGAAGGCGCACGGTTGAGGGCATCCTTGACCAGGGAATCGGGGATGCGGACCCGGTCACCGTCGACCCTGGCACCGGCGTCCAACAGAAGATCCAACGATCTCTGATGGGTGATTCTAACGCCGGTGCGTTCCAGAACCTCCATGGTGGCCATGTAGACGTCCTCAACCTGCTCGGACTGGAGCACATTGAGACGCGGCTTCCTTCGGATGTTGAATCGACTCGTTGGCATGCCCGCCTCCACGCCGGTGGTCGGCGCCGACGGCATTTTCGGCGCCCAACACGGAATAGCCCTGTTAGTCCTCGCTCCGCAGAAGGCTTCGCACCCGGTCATAGAATGCCCCAACGTGCCCGCGCATGATCCGCTCGGCACGATCGGCGTCTCCATCCCGGACGGCCTCCAGCATCTCCAGATGCTCGGCTACGGCACCATGTAGAAAATCCAGCTTCGGCAGCGTCAGAAACCACAGGCGCTGAGACAGACCGAACAGATGCTCCAGACTGCGGGCCAGATACTTGTTTCGGGCCGCCCGGATCAGTGCCTGATGGAATTTGTGGTCGATATCCAGAAGACGTTTGCTGTCTTGGGGATCGGTGGCCAGCTGCTCCTTGCGCAGCGCCTCCAGAACCGCAAGGTCGTCACGATCGGCGCGCTCTGCCGCCAGTCGGGCGCAAACGGGTTCCAGGGCCAGCCGCATTTCACTGAGCTGTTCGAGATCGGGAAGGCTGATATCGGCCACATAAAGCCCGTGACGCGGCGTGATGAAAACCAATCCGTCATGGGTCAGCAGCTTCAATGCCTCCCGTACGGGGAAGACGCCGGTCTCGATCTCCTCGGCCAGCTCCTGTTCGTTGATCAGCGCGCCGGGCTTCAGCGCAAGGGTGACGATCTTTTCGCGGATCACCGTGTAAGCATGTCGGGTATCGACTTCGATCAACTCCATGCGGAGTTCCTCCTGCCGCGTTGACGCGGGTCCCGCCGACATCGGCATCCGAGGCTGCGTCGGGGCAGGCCCCGAAAGGCGAACATCGCCCGCGGCCTTTGGCTATAGGGACCGATCGACGGGAGCGAGTCGCGGGTTGCCCATCGCACGGGCGCGGATGCGGTAGGTATCCAGCCCGTCCGTTTTTTCTTCCATGGCCACCTGCGGGTTGTCGGCCCCCGAGCGCAGGG
Source organism: Desulfobacteraceae bacterium (assembly GCA_022340405.1). GTDB lineage: Bacteria > Desulfobacterota > Desulfobacteria > Desulfobacterales > JAJDOA01 > JAJDOA01. Next base: position 7,209 of record JAJDOA010000373.1, read on the forward strand.
CTGCGCCCAGCGCTCTTTCCCGGCTTAGTTTGCGGGCGTTTGCCAGCGCGTCCTCCAATTCGTCGAAAAGCTGCCGCTCCTCCTTGGCCTGGACATAATAGCCGATGGCTTCCAGTCCGTCTGCGGCGACCCGCGGATATACAATGATCTCCTCGGCCACCATGATCGTGCCGGCCACCGCGCCCACGGCATTGGCAACCGGATGATGGTCGGGCAGGATCAATTTCGTGTAAAGGATATCGGCCACATTTTCAAGAAAGATTCTCGCCGGCGCACCGATGCCGATGATCGGAAGAGACAGCTCGAATCGCGTGCGCAGATGGGGATGGACGTTGCGCAAACTGTTGAGAAAGAACCACTGACCGATATCGCCGCCTTTTTCCATCTCGGGCGGCGGGGGGAGGGTTTTTTCGGACAGGAAGCAGACGATGGCGTGAACGATTGCCTCCGTGATCATCGATCGGACGTGAAGGGAAAACGCCTCCGGATCCCATCGTTTGCAGCGGGAAAACACCCGCAGGGCCGTCGCCGCCGCCTCTGTGTTCCAGGCAGTATAGACCCCCTCGGTATGGAGCAGATCGGTGGGGGTCAGCCCCGCTCGGCCGATGAGCTCGTGGCGATCCAAATGGTCGGTTCCGATCTGAACCCTGCTGATCAGGCCCAGCCGATCGAGAATCTCGGGAAGCGGCTTCGGCCCGTCCGACAGCATGGCCAAAAGGGCCTTTTCCTGTGCGCTTGCCGGAGAGGCGGCTCCGGTGGGCTCCCGCAAAAGAAACCAGAACTCCAAAGCCTCCGGATCGATTTTCGATGCTTGCCGCTGGTTCAGCCCTTTGAGGTGGGACATGACGCCCGGGTGCTGATCCGCCAGGTAGGCGAGGGGCACCACCCGTTCCGGCCCGATGGTCACCTCATTGTCCCGTGCCAGGCGGATGTGACTGTCCCCGCCCAGGGCGATGGAAAACAAGTCGGCGGCCTTGACCGCCGTCTTGTATCCGGACACGGTGGCTCCTTCTTCGCTGACGGTGACCTGCCCTCTTTCAATGAGGGCGAAATCGGTGGTGGTGCCCCCGATGTCGACCACCAGGGCTTTGTCGAGCCCGGACAGAAAGCGCCCGCCGATAGCGCTGGCGGCGGGCCCCGAGTGAATCGTCTCCACCGGTGTCGCCGCGGCGAACTCGTCGCTCATCAACGTGCCGTCCCCGCGCACCACCATCAGCGGCGCCACGATATGCTTCCGCTCCATGGCGCGGCGCACGGCCACGATGAAGTCCCTGAGCACCGCTAGCAGCGAGGCGTTCAGCGCCGCCGTCGTGGCGCGCTCCACCGAGCCAAGCTTGGTGGACAACTGATGCCCGAGAACCACGGGCAGATCGCAAATGCCGGAAATGGCCTGGAAGCAACGGTGCTCATGCTCCGGGTTCAGCGGGCTGAAGTAGCTGGACACCGCGATGGCATCCACCTGGTCCTTGATGGAAGCGACTTTCTCCAGCACGGCGGGAAGATCCAGCGGCGCCTTCTCCTGCCCGTACAGATCGTGTCCCCCGGAAAAATAGTAATAGTGCTGCGTGGCAAAACGGGCTTCCATCCGGAAAGAGGCCACCAGATCCGGATCGTAGCCGATCAGCAGCAGGGCGACGCGCTTGCCCTTGCCCTCGGCGATGGCATTGGTGGCCAGGGTCGTCGACACCGAAACCATCCGAACTGCAGACGGGTCTTCGATGCGGATGCCCTGGATCACCGATTCGATGCCGATGGACAGGTCCCGTTTGGTGGTCAGACTCTTGTGTGCGGCCCGAACCTCGCGCGAATGGTACTCCATGAGGATGCCGTCGGTGTAGGTGCCACCGGTGTCGATCCCCAGCACCAGCGCGTCGCTATGAGAACGGTTGTCTGTGGTCAATGGTCGTGCCGCACGATATCAGACAAACATCTTGACGTCCAGTTCCTCGTCCTTGTGGCGGGCGTCCGCCAATTCACAGACGCGGCGCAGCTCCTGGTACATGGCGTCGTCCAGCAGCGGTTCGGTTTCGGCCTCCAGGATTTCGACCACGCGATCGTGGACGCGCTCTCCGTAACGCTTGCCGCCGGCCATGTTCCAGTTTTCCCAGTTTTGCCGGTCGATAAGCTTCGGGCGCCAGATCTCGGTCTTGAAGCGTTCGTAGGTGTGGTCGTGCTCCATGAAGTGACCGCCTGGGCCGACCTGCTCCATCACATCCAGGGCCATGGCCTCGGGGGTAACCGGAATTCCCTGAAGGATGCGCTTGACCATGTCGATCATCTCGTCGGAGGCGACCATCAGCTCCGGGCAACTGGTCAGGCCGGAGTCGAGGTAGCCCACGTCGTGGATCATGTTGCCGCCGATAAGCCCTGAAGTCGCGATGTTGATGGCCCCCTCCATGGCGGCCTGCTCGTCGAACAGCTTGGCATCGGAGCAGCCCGCCGTTTCGTATTCGGGCACCCGCAGCCATTTGGTGATGTCCGTGTAGGCGGCGCTCAACAGGGCCATTTCCGGAGAACCATAGGAATAGATCGTCGAGAGCATGTCCATGTTGGACATCAAGCCGCCGATGATGATCTGGGCCCCGGGGTTGCGCAGCTGGCTGAGGACGATGCCGAAAAGGCTCTCGGCAAGGGCCTGCACGAGCAGCCCGGCCAATGTGGTCGGCGCGGTGGCACCTGCCAGCGGGCATGGTGTGTAGACGAACGGAATGTGGTTGTCGCAGCAGAACAGCAGCTTCTGAATGACTTCCTGGGAATGGCTCAGCGGCGACACCGGCTCGATGTACAGGGTGAAAATGGGGCCTTTTCGCCATTCCTCCTTTCCACCGACGCGGATGTAGGCCATCTCCAGCTGATCCCGGACGCCCTCGATGTCGACGGCGGTGATGTTGATGGGCTTGCTGGTTCCCTCCAGCATGGCCAGATACTGCCAGCGGTCGTAGGTGCCGACCGCCGTATCCTGGGTGATTCCCAGCGACATGTGAAAGTCGTAGTTGGGCAGCGCCTGGGCGATGCGTGCACAGTTTTTTACGTCGTTGTAGGTGCTGCGCCGGCGCTCTCCGGTGTAGGGGTCTATGGTATAGGGTGTGTCGGATCCGCCGCCGTAGTAGATCTGGTTCTTGTAGAGCTCCATTCGGTGTTTCCGATCCGGACCGATCACCACCACCTTGCTGGGAACCGTGGCACGGGCCTTGTCGACCATGTAATGGGGCACTTTGACCAGACTGCTTTTCTCGGTGGTATCTTCGACAATGGCGCCTCCGGATTGGGCGACATCGACGCCCTCGCTGTCGTACACACGGACACCGGTTTCATACAGCACCCGGAGCGAAGCGTAATAAATGGCCTCTATCTGATCTTCACTCAACACCCGGAAGGTGGGTGTGGCGTTCACGTCGTAATTGTGTCGGTTCACCATCATGATTCGCTCTCCTTTTGGTGAGGCGTTGCGATACGTCGACTCAACCGGCTTCGATGAGATTCCGTGCCACCTCCGCACCGGATACGGCATTGTGGCCGTAACCGTCGGCCCCGATTCTTTCCGCAAATTCGGCGTCCACGGGGGCCCCACCGACCATCACTTTGACCTTGTCCCGTAAGCCGGCCTCTTCGATCGCCTTGAGCGTGTACCCCATCGCACGCATGGTGGTGGTCAACAGGGCCGACATGGCCACGATGTCCGGCTGATGGGTCTTGATCGCCTCGGTAAACTTGTCGGGGGGCGCGTCGAATCCCAGGTCGACAACCTCGAAGCCGGCCCCTTCGCACAACATGCCGACCAGGTTTTTTCCGATGTCGTGCAGGTCCCCCTGCACGGTGCCGATGACGATTTTGCCCGCACGGCCCGCCTTGTCGCCGGCCAGCAGCGGCCGGAGCAACTCCTGACCGCCGTGCATGGACTTGGCGGCTCTCAGCACCTCGGGAATGAACATCTGGGCGGCTTTGAAGCGCTTGCCGACTTCGGCCATTCCGACGATCAGACCGTTTTGCAAGATCGTCTCCGCCTCCTGCCCCTCGTCCAGTGCCTTTTGCACCAGCTTTTCGACCCCCTGGATGTCTCCCCCAATGATCCCTGTGGCAATCTGCTCGAGTATTTGGCTCATATCGACGTTCTCCTTTTCCAGACGGTGGTGGCAGCCTAGGACTTGTCCTTTACGCGCTCCTCGGCGGCTTCCATGATTTCGGCAATCGCTTTTTCGGTTTCCGGCCGCACCGGCGAAGGTTCGTGCGTCGCTGCGATTTCCCGCGTCCGCTCGACCACCCGGTCGCGCATGGGTTTTTGGCCGTCCGCATCCCACTCCTCGAAATTGCGGCGATCGCATAGATTCGGGTACCAGAACTCGGTCTTGAAATGCCGCATGGTGTGATCGTGGTAGAGGTAGTGGCCGTCGGGGCCGACATCCTGAATCACGTCAACGGCCAGCGTTTCCTCGTTGACTTCGATGCCGCGGCAAATGCGTCGCGAATAACCGATGGCCTCGTCCATCATGACGGTCTGGAGAATGGAACCGGTCATGCCGCTTTCGGTGTAGCCCACGTCGTGACAGAGATCGCCTCCGCTCAGGGCCGAGAAGAAAACCGAAAGGGAGCCCTCCAGCGAGGCCTGCTCGTCGAGGCACTTGGAGTCCGTGCAGCCTCCGGTCTGCCACAGCGGTATCCCGCAGTAGTGCGCCAGCTCCGTGGCGCCGGCCATCATGAGGCTGAGCTCGGGGGCTCCGTAGGTGAGGATCATCGCACTCATGTCCATGACCGAGAGCACACCACCCATGAAAAACGGCAGACCGGGCCGAATGGTCTGGGAGAGCACCAGTCCCATGAAAGACTCTGCCGTCGTCTGGATAATGATGCCCGCGGGCGTAACCGGCGCCGTTCCCCCGGCCAGGGCGCAGGTGGTAAAAATCACGGGAACCCCGTGCTCGGCGGCGAAAATGACCTTGTCCACGGCCTCGAAGGTGCTCACCAGAGGAGACAGGGGTTCGCAGTAGTGAACGTAGTTGGGCCGCTTTTCGAACGCCTCCTGCCCTCCGGCCTCGGCAACGGCGATCTGGTGAATGTCGTTGGAATCGTCCCACCCGTAGGACCACGCCACGATGGGTTTGCTGGTTTTCGGAAACATGGTCGCAAACTCGTAGGAGGCGGCAAGATCCGTGTGAACGTCGCTGATCGTGCCCAGACTTTCGCAGAAGTCGATGTTGGGCAGCGCGTCGCACACGGTGGCTACAATGCGGGCATCGTCCCGCACGTACGGTCTGCGTTCCAACGTTTCGATGTCGATGAAATTCGGGGGCGTGGGACCGGGTCCGAAATGGGACCTGCCGGGGCCGATGTGGATGTCGTGTGCGGGGTTGCCGTCCCGGGCGTAAATCGTGAAGCTCCGGGGCGCCGTCGCCAGCGATCGCTTCACGACGTGCGGCGGGATCTGCACACGTTTGCCCTCCACCCGAGCCCCGGCACCCGCCAGGATTTCCCGGGCTCGATCGTGATGCACGTCCAGCCCGATCTTGTCCATCACATGCAGCACACCGTCGAACATCTCCTGCAGTTGGTCTTTGGAGAGCACTTCGAAGCGCACTCCGGAATTAACGCGATAATTGGCTCTCATCGATGGGCTCCTTTCCCGGCAACCGCTGTTTCCAACCTTCGGCGGCTTTCCGGTCCGAACGGACGGCCGAGAGACGGGTTAGCGGCTGTTGGCAATCAACTCCTTGGCCTTGTCGGCGGCGGCGGCGGCATCCGGCGCGTAGGCGACGCCGATCTTGTCTGCAAACGCCTGGCTCACCGGCGCCCCGCCGATCATGATCTGCACCCGATCGCGGACACCGGCTTCCTCCAGGGCTTTTACGGTGTCTCCCATCGACCGCATGGTGGTCGTCAGCAGTGCCGACATGCCGACGATATCGGGCTCGAATTCCTTTACGGCTTCGACGAATTTCTCCGGCTCCACGTTGATTCCGAGATTCCGAACCTCAAAGCCCGCTCCCTCGCACATCATGCCGACCAGGTTTTTCCCGATGTCGTGAAGGTCTCCTTTCACCGTGCCCAACAGCACCTTTCCAACCATGGAAATCCCTTTTTCCACCATCAGGGGCTTGATGACTTCCATGACATTGAGCATGGCACGCGCAGAGCGCATGACTTCGGGCACGAACACCCTGCCCGCCTTGAATTCGACGCTGACGTAATCCATTCCGGGCATCAGCCCTTTGTAGAGGATGTCCTCGGCACCGGAACCCTCGTCGATGGCCTGCTGGGCGATCTGAGCGATTTCGTCCTTCTTGCCCTGCATTACCGCTGTGGTGATCTGCTGTAATATCTCGCTCATCCATTCACCTCCTTTCGTTTCGATAAATGCGGCCGTCTTAGGACATCCTTTTCGACCGCAATCGGTGTGAACCGGCCCTTGCCTTTCCTATTCGATTATGCGGACTGCTCCCGTTCGCGAAATGCATCGATCCAGCGCATGGTCCATTCGTCTTTTCCCATCACAAGATCGGCGGCCAGAATGGCAATCCCCAACTCCGCCGCCAGTGGATTGGTGATGGGACACGTCAGTCCGGCGTGGATGGCCATGGCGATGAAAGCGGTGTTGATGTAGGGTCGATCCGGAAGCCCGAAGGAAACGTTGCTAGCGCCCATGGTGATGTTGACGCCGAATTCACGGACGACTTTTTCGATGGTGTCCAAGGTGACTTTGGCGGCATTGTGGTCGGCGCCCAGGGTCAGCACCAGAGGATCGATGACGACGTCCTCTGCGGGGATGCCCAGACGGCCTGCGCGCTCGATGATTTTTTCCGCCACGGCAAACCGCTCTTCCGCTGTGGGCGGAATGCCGGCGTCATCCATGCAGAGCCCGATCACGGCGGCGCCGAACTCTTTGACACGGGGCAGCATCTCTTCAAGCGACCGCTCCTCGCCATTGACGGAATTCACGAGGGCCTTGCCCTCATAAACGGAAAGGGCGGCGGAAAGCGCCTCCGGATCCGCCGTGTCGATGCAGAGCGGCACATCCGTGACCGCCATTACGTTGCGCACGGCCGCTTCGAGCAGGACCGGCTCGTCTCCGTCCGGGATGCCCGCATTGACGTCGAGCACTGCCGCGCCCGCCGCCACCTGGTCTACGGCGTCCCGTCGAACGATGTCGAAATCCTTGCGCTCCAGAGCCGACTGCAGTTGCTTGCGTCCCGTTGGATTGATGCGTTCACCGATGATGACGGTGGGCTGATCTCTTCGGATGGTGACGGTGGTGCTCTTGGAGGAAAGGGTGGTGGTCAGGGGTTCGCTCATGTCGCACCTCTCATCGGTTTGGATTACAGGTGAAAGGACTGGTTCGGAAACCAGGCGTACACAAAGATGGTTGGTTCACCTTGATCCGCGAGGTGCAACAAACAAATCCGGCACAGGCAGGTCTTCTGACTTCCCGACCCTGCCGGCAGCCTTCCCGTCTTCTCGCAATGAGACAGTGGCGACAAATGCCGGCAGAGGCACCAGTGGCTGCGGCAACATGGACGGGATCACAGCGGCGGGCCCGTTTCCGATTCACACGGAATTCCCTATTATGCTACGGCGAGCACCTGGACCGGCGCGAAGGCACCGAGAACGGTCCTTCGACTGGAGCCAAAGATCGGTTGGCCGATAGGCCAGGCCAAATTGGTCTGATGAACTGATCAACAGGTTGACAGATGTATGTCGATTGTGTCAAGAAAAAAATGAAACGGGATCGATCCACCCAACCCGACAGCGGAGAAAGGAAACTTCATCGCCTCATGACCTTTCGATCGATACAGAGGAGTTCGACTCCCGAGTTGGTGGCGCGGGAGATTCTCAACAGCATCGAAACCGGGCATCTCAAGCCCGGGGACAAACTGCCCACCGAGCGGGAGCTGACGAAAATGTTCGGTGTGGCGAGGTCCACCATCCGGGAGGCGGTTTCGGCCCTGGCGATGCTGGGGTATCTGGAAGTGGCGCAGGGACGCGGGACCTTCCTGCGCAAGGATTTGAAGCTTGCCAATCCATCCGATTTCGCCCTGAGCGACATCCAGGCGGTGGCCAACATTCTGGACCTGGTCGAGGTCAGAGAAATGCTCGAGAGCAACGTGGTCCGACTGGCAGCGGAGCGGGCCGACGCGGAAGACATCCATCTCATCCGCAAGACGGTGCTGCAGATGAAAGAGAGCGTCGACGATCTGGAAAGCTTCGTCAAACACGACTTCGAGTTCCATATCGCGCTGGCCCGAGCCACCGGCAACCGAATGATCTACGAGATGATGAAGCAGATCGTCGAGAACGTTCACCGTGAGTACGAAAAATTCATGCCGAAGGCGCTGTTTCGAAGAGATCAAGCGGCCTTGACGGCCGAGCGAATACTGACCAGCCTGGCAAACGGCGATGGAGATGCGGCCGCGGAAGTCATGGCCGAACATTTGAATTTGGTCAACACGGAGCTGAAAAGTCTGATCCCCGATGTGGAGTGGATCCGGAAAAAGCGGATCTAAAAGATTAGGGTCTGTTTATATCCATCAGATATTCCATATATTTATCCATATTTTTTCGCCGCTCCCTGCGGTCATGGCTCTTTGTCAAAAACGCAGGATCGTGGTACACACCACTGGCCTCACATCGTCTGAAAGCGGACCCTTGATCGGAGACGACAACGTTGCCGTACGACCCCCTGCGCAGCAAAAACAACCGGATTCCAGCTTCGGTGAAAACCGTCCACCTCATCGCCGCCTGCGGTACGGCCATGGGAGCGCTGGCCTGCATGCTCAAGGAGTCGGGAAGGTCCGTGACCGGTTCGGACGAGAAAGTATACCCTCCCATGAGCACGTACCTCGCCGAGCGGGGCATCCCCATCCGGGAAGGCTTTTCGGCGGACCACCTGGACCATCGCCCCGATCTGGTGGTGGTGGGAAACGCCGTTTCCGCAAACAACTTGGAAGTGGTGGAGTTGGCAAAGCTCGGCCTCCCCTTCTGCTCCATGCCCCAGGCCTTCAACCGCTTTGCCGCAGACGGGAAAAAGGCCGTTGTGGTCACCGGCACTCACGGAAAGACCACCACATCCGCGGTGGCCGCCTGGTTGCTGGAGTGGGCCGGCATGGATCCATCTTTTGTCATTGGCGGCATCCTGAAAAACTTCGGAGGAAACTATCGCCTGGGTGACGGGACTACCATCGTTTTCGAAGGGGATGAATACGATACCGCCTTTTTCGACAAGGGGCCGAAATTTCTCCACTATGCGCCGAGCGTAGCGGTGCTCACCGGCGTGGAATTCGACCACGCGGACATCTACCGAGACCTGGACCATGTCACCTCCGCCTTTCACCGGTTCGTGTCTTCCATGCCCCGGCAGGCGACACTTGTGGCCTTCGGAGACGACCCCGTGGTCAACGAACTGATCCGGGACTGCCCGTGCCGGGTGGAAACCTACGGCACCGGAGACCGGACCTTCTGGAGGCTGGAGGATCTGAAGGTGGACCCGCCGTGGACGCGGTTTACGGCGTTTCGGGACGGCCGGTCCCATGGACGCTTTTCCACCCCCATGATGGGAGCGCACAATGCCCTGAACGCGTTGTCCGCGGTTGCCGTCGCCGACCGGATGGGCATTCCGGCCTCCGCCGTGGACGATGCGTTGAAAAGATTTGCCGGTGTACGGCGCCGGCAGGAAGTGCGCGGGGAAGCCTCGGGTGTCACCGTCATCGACGACTTCGCCCACCACCCGACAGCCGTTAGGGAGACGCTGCGGGCCATCCGTCCCTATTATCCGGGAAGAAGATTGATTGCCGTGTTCGAGCCGCGCACCCATGCCAGCATGCGTAAGGTGTTCCAGCACGTCTACCCGAAGGTGTTCGATCCGGCGGATCTGGTATGCATCCGGGAACCGTCCATGCTGCACAAGGTTCCCGCCGCCGAACGATTTTCCGCGGAGAGGCTGGCGGCGGACCTACAGCGGCGGGGAAAGGACGCCCGATATTTCCCCGGAACCGAGGAAATCATCGCGTTTCTTGTGCAGAGCCTGCGCTCCGGCGACGTCGTGCTCATCATGTCCAACGGCGGCTTCGACAACATCCACGAAAGGCTGCTGGAACGGCTGCGGGGAAAACCCCCTGACCCGAACCCTCATCTGTCGGATGGATTTCGACATCCATAGCGATTGCCAAAAGTATGTTCCGATTGAATCTCGTGTTTTTTGCTTTTCGTAGGCGGGGTTGATCCCCGCCCGGCCGGGGTGGCTGGTGCCATCAGCGGGAGGGGATAAACCCCTCCCCTACGGTACTGTTGGAAACCATCTCGGAAACGGAACCGGATTCTGACCATAGCTATCATGCCCACTTCCCGCACAGACGTCATCGTGGTCGGTCTCGGAACGGCGGGGGCGGCGACCTGCATGGAACTGGCCCGGCGAGGGGTTTCCGTCACCGGATTCGACGCCCTTCGTCCACCGCACCGCCGTGGAAGCCATCACGGTGAATCCCGGAGCATTCGAAGAGCCTATCTGGAGGGCACCGCCTACGTCCCCATGGCGATGCGGGCCTGGCGGTTGTGGCGGCGGCTGGAGCGCACGTCCGGCCAGCCCCTGCTCGTCACCACGGGCAATCTGACCATCGGCCCCCCGGATTCCCCGGCCGTATCCGGATTTGTTGCCAGCGCAAGAACTTACGGCATTGACCATCGGGAGATGACAGCCGCCGAAGTCCGCAGACAATGGCCGCAGCTCGCTGTTCCCGACGGTTTCTCGGCAGGACTCGAACGAAAAGCCGGTATTCTGTTCCCGGAACGGGCCGTCACGGTCATGCTGTCCGAGGCGGAACGGGCGGGTGCCGTCCTGCGTTTTGCAGAACCGGCGCTGGCATGGGAGGAGCGGACCGGCGGAGTCCGGGTGTGGACCCCAAGCGGGCGCTACGAGGGCGGAAGGCTCCTGCTTTGCGCAGGGTCCCGAACGCCGCAACTGCTCGGAGAAGAAGGCGGGGCCCTTCAGCCCAAGCGGGTGGTGGTGCACTGGATCGCACCGCCGGAACCATCCCACTACCGACTGGGAGCCTTGCCGGTGAATTTCTGGCAGATCCCCTCCCCCGGCAGCCCCGGCGGCTCCCCTTATGCGGAATTCTACGCCCTTCCCATCCTCCAGCCCGGCGGCCGCCTAAAGGCCGCCGCTCACAACCGGCTGAAAGACTTCGATCCATCCGCTGCTGCCCAGGAGGTTGCGAAAGAGGAAAAGAAGAAAATCCGGAGATTTTTGGGCTCCTTCCTGCCCGAACTCAATGGCGGCGACATCCGATCCGACCTTTGTACCTACACCCTCACGCCCGACGGAGATTTCGCACTGGGGGCCGCCGCCGGCCGCGACAACGTCTTTCTTGCGGCTTTGGCCGGCCACGGCTTCAAATTCGCTCCCGTTCTGGGGGAAATCCTGGCCGATCGGCTGACCGGACAAGAGCCGTCGTTCGACACGGCCATGTTCGCACCGGACCGTTTCCGCTGACCAAACACGGGCTCCGTCTCAACCTTTCCTTTCGGTACGGCCGGCAGGGGCGGGGTCCAACCCCCTGCGCCTCGTTGGCGCAGGGGAAGAGGGCGCCCGCTCTTCGGTGGAGATGATCACCAGGGCGAAAAAGATCAGCAAAACACCCGCCCATGCCAGTGCCGTCAAGGGCTCCTTCAGCAAAAAGATCCCCAGCAGCGCAGCCACCAACGGTTCGCCCAGGGCCAATGTTCCGGCGTGGGCCACAGGGATACGGGCCAGACCTTTGGCCAGAAACAGATAGGCGGCTGCCGTGGCAAACAGGCCCAGCCAGAGCGCCACCAAGCCGCCGCGCAGGCCGATAAGGACCGCAGGGTTGCCGGTCGCCAGCACGGGAAACAAGGCAACGGCCCCGGCGGTCAGCACCACGGCCATGACCGTCTCCGCAGCCTGCTGCAAGACCATCCGCTGGACGGCCGCCATGCAGACCGCATATCCGGTTCCGGCTGCCAGGGAAAGCAACACCCCCGAAGGGTCCACGGAGCGTTGCTGGTCCGGTACCAGCAGACAGGCGCAGCCCACAATTGCCACCGCAGTGGAGAGGAACCACCGGCGGCTCGGTGCATTTCGGGTGAGGGCAATCTCGATCACCCCGGCTGCGATGGGTGTGCTTCCAATGGCCACCAGGGTGCCCACCGCAACGCCGGTTCGGGCCACGGCCTGAAAAAAGCAAAGCTGAAACAGGACGGTCCCGGCGACGGCGGCCAGTGCGGCGGGGCTTCGGATCAACGAGCCCATACCCTTCATCCGCCCGCAGGCAACGGCCAGTATCAAAAGGGCCGGCCCCCCCACCGCCAGCCGGAGCGCGCCGATGAATGCCGGCGACAGGCCTTGCGGCGCAAAGGCCTGCGCGGTACCGGTGGTTCCAAACAGCGCGGCGGCCAGCAGTACGAATCCATGTCCGCTATGGATACGGGTTCCGTTCATGGCGGGAAGGATGGAACAGGATTGTGGCACAGGAATTTCACGGTATTCTATTTGCCACGGATTTCGCAGATTTCACAGAGTTTTTTCACTTGGGGTGGAGATGCTGCATCCGCCGTCAGTGAAGGGATTCCCAAAGATCGGGGTCGAAGGGAGCGGTCCGGGAAGGGCAATTTTCGCGCCGGCAGACCGTGCAGCTTCGGAAATCGTGCTCGGAGGGGAATCGGATTCCGGAGATCGATTTGACCGGTATCATCAGGCACGATTCGGTGAGCGTTACGCCGACGGCCGGCGGAAGATCACCGATAAGACCGAACAGCAGCCGCTGCTGCTCGATGGGCCAGATGTCCACGTCGCCGGAGCCTGGACTCATCGCCGCGGTGGTCTTGAGAAGAAACCGGGCCTCCAGATGTTGCTGCAGGTGCCGGCGTGCGCATTCCAGCAGGGCACCCTTGATGGTATCCCAATAGTATGCCCGCACGAAATCCTGCCGGTCGAAGACGATATCCTCCACCTCCCTTCCGCAGGTCGCCAAAAACGGAAAAACACGCTCCAACCCCTCCAGGTTTCGGCGCAAGGCGGCGCTGGTGAAGGTGACGCCTCCGATGGTGACGGTGTCTTCGCCCTTTTCATCGATGTATCGCACGGTGTAGCCCGCCTTGGGTCTACCCATCGCCTCCGCCCTGTCTACCAGCGCCTCGAATTCGTCGGCCTCCTTCGTCCCGGCAACGAGGCGCATCCGCTGCAACAGGACTTCCCGGTCGAGAGAGAAGGGAATGTCTTCGAAAAATTCCATCGGCACGTGCCTTCCATTCACAAAAAGCATGGATGCCACCGGCTCAGAGGCTGGGGGCTGTTTTTAAATTGGGATTTAGAAACAAATCCTAAGACCCATGCGAGAAAGGGAGGGGAAAAACCCCTCCCTCTTTGTTATTGGACCATGATCGTCCGGGTCCGCTCCGGAATCCGCCATCCTATCCGCTCAGGCAGGGTTTGCGGGCGGCCGTGACCTCGTCCAGCCGTCTCACCTTCGGGATGCGGGGCGCCTCGGTCAGAAGATCCGGTTGGGTCCGCGCCTCCTCGGCAATGGCCTTCATGGCCTCGACAAAGCGGTCCACGTCCGCCTTGCATTCGGTTTCCGTGGGTTCGATCATAATAGCGCCGTGAACCACCAGGGGAAAATAGATCGTGGGCGGATGGAATCCGTATTCCATGAGCCGTTTGGCGATATCCAGGGTGCTGATCTTGTGGGCCTGTTGGTTCTTGTCGGTAAAGACGCATTCGTGCATGCAGGGACGGTCGTAGGGCAGGTGATAGGTGCCCTTCAGCTTCTCCTTGATGTAGTTGGCATTGAGAACAGCCAGTTGGGAAGCCTTTTTGAGATGCCCCCCCATGCTGCGGATGTAGCTGTAGGCACGAACGAGGATGCCGAAGTTGCCGTGGAAGGCGTGCATCTTGCCCACCGAGTCCGGGTGGTCCTCGGAAAAGCGATAGCGGCCGTCCTCGCCCAGCGCCACCCGGGGTATGGGCAGGTACGGCTCCAGCTCCCGGGTGACGCACACCGGCCCCGCACCCGGACCGCCGCCACCGTGGGGTGTGGAAAAGGTCTTGTGCAGGTTTAGGTGCAGCACGTCGACTCCGGAGTCGGCCATATTGACCACCCCCATCACCGCGTTCATGTTCGCCCCGTCGGCATAGACCAGACCGCCCTTTCCATGGACGATTTCGGCGACCTCCCGGATGTTTTCCTCGAATAGACCCAGCGTGTTGGGGTTGGTGACCATGATGCCGGCGGTGTCCTCGTCCATCGCTTCGGCCACCACGGCGGGATCCAGCACTCCCTTTTCGTTGGAGCGGATCGCCACGGAATGAAACCCGCACAGCGATGCGCTTGCCGGATTGGTCCCGTGAGCCGTGTCCGGGATGAGAATTTTCGACCGCGGCCGTCCCTGCTTGGCGTGATGGGCATGGAGGATCAGCATGCCGGTGAGTTCGCCGTGAGCGCCGGCAGCCGGCTGGAGGCTCACCGCGTCCATTCCGGTGATCCGGGCCAGGTACTCCTGCAGCTCGAACATCAGCTGCAGCGCGCCCTGCGCCAATTCTTCCGGAAGCAGCGGGTGGGCCCCGGCAAAACCCGGAAGCGAGGCCTGCCGTTCGTTGGTCTTGGGATTGTATTTCATGGTGCAGGAGCCCAGGGGGTACATCCCGCTGTCCACGCTGAAGTTCCATTGGGACAGTCGCACGTAGTGCCGGACAACGTCCACTTCACTTAAATCCGGAAAGTCCGGACCGTCTCCGGCCAGTGTCTCGTCCAGCGCCGCGGGTTCCACATCCCGTCGGGGCATGGAAAATCCCGTTCTGCCCGGAGCCCCCTTTTCCCAGAGCAGCGGTTCGTTGAAAATCAGACCGTTGGTGCCGACCGTATCATTCATGATGCAACCTCCCGGACCAGGGTGTCCATGTCTTCCTTGGAAGCGGTTTCGGTAACGCACAGCAGATAGTGGTCCTTCAAATTCGGGTAGTAGCGGACCAGCGGGAGTCCGGCGACGATGTTCTTCTCCAGCAGCCGGCGGTAGGTTTGCTCGGACCCTTCGGGAAACCGGATCACGAACTCGTTGAAGGTCGGGCTGCCGAAAGCAACGGCAAGCCCGGCATCGTGAAAGGCCGTTTTGAGGTACTCGGCCTTGTCGTAGTTGAGACGCGCCAACCCCCGGATGCCGGTCCCGCCCAGCGAGGCCATGTAGATGGCCGAAGCCGTGGCGCACAGCCCCTGGTTGGAGCAGATGTTGGAGGTCGCCTTTTCCCTGCGGATGTGCTGTTCCCGGGTGGCAAGGGTGAGCACAAACGCACGCCGGCCATCCTTGTCCATGGTCTGGCCGATGAGCCGCCCCGGCATCTGCCGCACGTAGGTCATCTTGGCGGCGAACATGCCGAGACCCGGGCCTCCGAAGGAACGCGGAATGCCGAGACTCTGACCTTCCCCGCAGGCGATGTCCGCACCGTGGCCGCCGGGGCTTTTCAACAGACCGTAGGCAAGAGGCTCCGTGAATCCGACGATGAAAAGCGTCTTGGCGTCGGTGTGCACCCGCTCGGACACGGCCTGAAGATCCTCGATGCACCCGAAGAAATTGGGCGACTGGACCGCCACGGCGGCCATCTCTTCCAGGCTTCCGATGCGGGACAGATCCGTGCGGCCGTCTTTTCCATAGGGCACTTCCACCACTTCGAATTCGGTCGGATGGAAGTAGGTATTCACCACCCGGCGGTACAGGGGATGGACGGCCTCGGAAACGGCCACCTTCTTCCTCCGGGTGACCCGCACCGCCATCAGCAGCGCCTCCGCCAGCGCCGAGGCGCCGTCGTACATGGAGGCGTTGGCGACGTCCATTCCCAGCAGCCGCGTGACCAGGGTTTGGTATTCGTAGATGGCCTGCAGCGTCCCCTGGCTGACTTCGGGCTGGTAGGGCGTGTAGGCCGTGACGAACTCGCCCCTGGACAGCAGCTGGACGGCAGCGGCGGGCGTGTAGTGGTCGTAGCTGCCCGCCCCCAAAAAAACCTTGGCTTCCGGCGCGACGGCCATTGAAGCGGCAAGTCCGCTCATATGTTCGTTCAGCTCCCACTCCGTGAGGGGGTCGGGGAGATCCAGTTGCTGCAGCGTGCAGCAGCTGTCTGGAATGGTGGAAAACAGGTCGTTGAGATGCTCGGCCCCCACCGCCTGGAGCATCTCCGCGATCTCTTGCTCGGTATGGGGTAGGTATCTCATTGTTCGGATCCTTTCAGCATGTCGAGATAAGCGTCGCGGTCCATCAAGGCATCCAGTTCGGAAGGATCGTCGGGTTTGACATCGATCATCCAACCGTCACTGTAGGGGGCTGTGTTCACCAGCTCCGGCGCATCCTCCAGGGCGCCGTTGACAGCCGTGATTTCCCCCGACACGGGCATGAAGAGCTCGGAGACGGCCTTGACCGATTCCACCGTCCCGAATTCATCTCCCTTTTTCAGACGATCGCCCGCCTGGGGAAGTTCGACGAAGACGATGTCGCCGAGCTGGTCCTGGGCATAATCCGAAATACCGACCCGCAGGACATCCCCCTGGGATTTGGCCCACTCATGATCTTCGGCGTACCGGACATCCTCGGGCAACTGCAGTTCGCTGATCTCCTTCATACATTCCTCCTTTTGGGCTTCAGAGCATGGTTTGGATGGGACGCCGCGCCGTTCTATCCGGCCGGATATCCCCTACGACGCCAGCCTGGATCGTGCGCCGTCCGTTGCGGAGCGTCAGGGTTTGTCCGCTCTCCAGGGGTCGGTCCGTCTTCACGAAGCCGCAGCATAACCCTCTGGGAGAAAAGCCCTCCGGTGCATCGCCGCTGGCAATGCTGTAGATCCGGCTTCCGACGCGACCGATGCCCATGTCGGTGGCGCAGGTCAAAACGCTTCCGATGATCCGTCCGTCCGGCAGCAGCACTTGGGCGCCGTCGGCGGCGTTCACCTTGCGCAGGTCCTCGCCCACATACGCTGCGGTCCAGGGTGCATCCGCCGCCTCAAGGAGGGCCTTATCCCCGAGAAAGGACTTGGAAAAGCCGGATCGGTCCGGGGTAAACGGAAGGGCGAACTCCCAGGGGTGGTGGATGAACGGCCAGGCGCCGATGTCCTGGTGGGACAACGGCAGCCCGGCCCCGGCCCGCAGGGAGTCCCGTGCCGCCAGGCCGCAGGGAAGCACACCGAGGGGTGCGCCTTCGGAGAGGACGGACTCCCACACCGGCAGGACCCGATCGGGCTGCATAAAGATTTCGAAGCCGAACTCTCCTGTGTAACCGGTCCGCGAGAGCAAAACCGGCGTGCCGTCCTTCAACATCAGGTCCGCATATCCGGGAGCGTCCGGATCGAAATGTCCCTTGAAGGAGAAGTACACCATGCCGGCCATCGCGCTCGGCCCGCCATCGACAAGGCGGCCGAGAATCTTCCCCGCCAGCGGCCCCTGGAGATCGATTTTGCCCACTCCGTCGGTCCGATCCTCCACACGAACGTCCAGCCCCTCGGCGTGCATCTCCAAATGGCGGGAGACGGTGCCGCCCATCCCGGCATTGACCACGACCAGAAAGCGCCGGTCCGCCGTTTTGAAAACGATGGCGTCGTCGATGACCTCCCCCCCATCGCTGAGAAAAGCGCCGTAGACACAGCGGCCGGAGGCGATGGGTCCGTTGTGCCGTCCGATGCAGGCGTCCAGGTCTTTGGTAAAGCACGCCTGCAGCAAGGCCAAGGCATCGGGTCCTTGCACGCCGACAACGGCCATGTGGCTGGTGTCGAAGAGCCCGGCGGCGGTCAACACGCTCAGGTGCTCCTGTTTGGCCGAGGCATACCACAACGGCATGTCATAGCCGCCGAATTCGGCCATTTTTGCACCCTGTGTGGTGTGCCATGCATGAAGCGGCGTCTGATGGGCCATGGGGTACCTCCTGAAAGCATCGGCTTGTATCCGGCTAACCTTCCGTACTCAGTGCACGTAAGGCACTTTCAAATTGTAGCCCTTGTAGACCACGAAGGTTTCGACGGAACGGATGCCCTTGAGCCGGTAGACTTCCTTGGTGTAGAAATCGAGAAGGTTGAAATCTTCCTTGAGCAGCACCACCAGCATCAGATCGTACCGGCCCGTCACCACGCTGGCCGAAACCACCCCCTTGAGTTCTGCGAACTCTTTGGCCTTCTCGACCAGATTGAGCGTATCGAGCTGGACGCCGATCATGCAGACAGTGTGATCCGGCATCGCCTCGGGATCGACGAGTCCGGTGATTTCGAGCACATCTTCGTCTACTAGCTTCCGCACCCGCTGCCGCACCGTGTTTTCGGAAAGGGAAAGGCTGTCTGCGATGGCCCGGAAGGACTTGCGGCCTTCCCGCAGGTGGCGGATGATGGAGATGGTCGTCTCGTCGAGCTTCATGACACCCCGTCGGATGGAAGGGGATACGAAAGGAAACGGGTGCCGGCCGATGTACTGGCTGGGCTCTGGCTATCAATTTTTGATCTTTATGTCAATATTTTTTTATAATTTTTCTTTTTTCATCAAAAATAGGGGTAAATTTGAATCATATCATCATTCTCTCCAACTTTGCGCAAGGCAGCGACCACCCCTTCCCGTGGCTGCCAAGCGGACATTTGAAGACTCCCCGCCGCAAGCAGCGGGGAATGTTCTGCCTGTCGGCAGTGCTGCGCAGCCCGGTAAGGAATTCTGCTAATTTATAGCAATTGCTAAAAGTATGTTCCGATTGGAATGGCTTTTTTTGTCTTTCGTAGGGGCGGGGTTTATCCCCGCCCGTTCGGGGTAGGTGATCCCACCAGCGGGAGGGGATAAACCCCTCCCCTACAGATCTATTCAATCACGGGGCCGCAGCGAGGCGGAAGTCGCGGCAACGGGGCCGCTGTGAAAACCGACGGAATGGAGATGTGCTCAGCCGGGTCGGTAAGAGACGATTTCGGGACGGCTTCTATTGACAGCCCTTCGACCGGCGGGGTATCCGATGGGCAATGCTGGTTTTTTCCCGGCTCCGTTTCCCCGATGCGTTTTCCGGAGCAACGGCGCGGGGCCCCGGCGGCAACTGCTCACCATCACGACAGAGAGGACGACATGACCCTGGAAGAAAAAATCATCGGTATGATGGAAGAAAAAAACATCCCCTACGAGACGTTCGAACACGAGCCGGTGTACACCAATCCTGCGATGGCCGAGGCCCTGAACGTGTCTGAAGCGGAAACGGTGAAATCCCTGGTCCTGATGACCAAGGAAAAATCGATGATCGTGCTGGTGATGCCGGGAAACAAAAAAGTCGACTGGAAGCAGACGGCCAAAGGCGTTGGAACCAAAAAAGTCACCTTTGCCAAGCCCGAGGCCGTCAGTGATGCCGTTGGGTGCGAGGTGGGGTGTGTCCCGCCTTTCGGACACATGACTGCACTGCCCGTCTACATGGATCCGGAGCTGACCCGGAAGGAATACGTCTATTTCAATCCCGGCGTGCACGACAAATCGTTCAAGGTCAAAGCCTGGGATTTGAAAAAGCTTTGCGAGCCGAAAATGGTGTAGGGGCGGATACAACCGCAAAGGGGGCGGGGAGCCGCCCCGCCCCTGCGGACCGTAGCTGAAGCGCTGAAACGAAACAAAATCTGGGCAAATGCTGTTGATGCCGATCCCTACCGGGCAAAGATCTTTCCGGCCCAGGGACGGTCGTCCAGTCGGTTGGCGATGCTCACCGCCAGCGGATAGCCGAACTTACGCGCGTCATCGGCCTTTTCGGCCTTCTGGTAGACGCGTCGCGCCCATTCCCTGTCGGAAAAATGGCGTAAAATGCTTTCGGCCAGGTAGATCCAATCCAGAGCATTGCCGAACTTCTTCTCCGCCTCCTGGTGTAGGCCCCGAACGAAATCAACGTTTTGGGTCTGCTCCAGGGCAGCGGTAATCAGCTGCCGGTAGGCGTACCGATCGCTGCAGCGCTCCTCCGCCTTGGTAAAAAGGGACTCCGCCCAAGCGGCATCTCCAAGGGTAAGCTGGACAGCGCGGGCGAGGACCGTGAATCCTCCGAGGTCTCCCGTTTTTTCCTCCGCCGCAGACAACAGTTGCCGGGTCCACTCCTCGTCGCCGAGCTTGGCGTCCACGATCCGGGCCAGCTTGATGAAGTCGGTGGCGCTTTGACACCCGCCTTCCAGATCTTTGTAGATCCTTCGCACCCAGTCCTTGTCGCGCAGGGTTTCCAGAATCCCCTCCACCACCATGGTGTATTCACTGTAGCTGGTGCATCCCTCAAGGAGCTTCTCATAAATTTTCCGGGTCCACTCCTCGTCACCGAGATCGGCATACACGTTGGCCGCCAGATCCAGGGTCTCGGGAAAGAAGCGGCACAGCTGTTCCGCTTTGGTGTAGAGCTTCCGGGCGTAGGGCGCATCCTCGGTCCCGCGCATGACGTCGTGGCCCAGATTGCTCAGCACCGCTCCGGTTTCGGCCTCTCTCTCCCGTCTGATGAAATCCTCGTAAAGGGAAGGGTTTTCCTCGCGCTTTGTCAGCTGCAGCTGGATGTCCGCCACCCATTTCTCGTCATCGGCGTATTTCACGATCGCTTCGGCGGCCTTCTTGAACTCATCGGGCTTTTCCGCCTGCAGTTCGGCCTGGCGCAGGATCTCCAGCGCGGTCGGCTTGTCCTGAATCTCCTCGGCCACCGAAACGGCGATATCCACCCGCTTGGCCGCATCGGGTGCGGAGTCCGCGGCCTTGCGGTAGACCTGACCGGCAAATGCGAGATCCCCCGTGTCCTTGACGACCGCCTTGGCCAACTCCAGGGTTTCGGCGTATTTGTCGAAGCGCGATTCGGCTTCCTTGTAGATGGTCAGCGCCAACTCCTTGTCTTCGAGGACGTTGGCCACCGAGCCGGCCAGCGCCATGAAATCCTTGCCGCTCTCGATGCTGCCTCGGGCTTTGTCGTAGACGGCCTTCGCCTGATCCCGGTCGTCCAGCTCCTGGACCAGCACCTCGGCCAGTTTCATCAGGTCGGTTCCCGCCTCGAGGCCTTCCTCGGCCTTTTTGCAGATGGAGCGGGCCAGCTCTCTGTCGGAGAGCGTCTCCATCACCGCCTTGGCCAGGGAAACGTAGTCGTCCACCTTCTGGCAGCTTTGCAGGGCCTGGTCGTAGACCTTCCGGGCCCAGTCGGCGTCATCGAAAGCATTCATGACGCCTGCGGCGAAATCCTGGAAATCGGCGACGGACTGACACTTTTCCTGGGCCTGTTCCGCCGTCTCGCGGGCCAGCTGGTCGTCGGAGAGGACATCGACAACGCTCTTTGCCAGATCGAAGAAGTCCTTCACCTTGAGGCATTTTTCCCTGGCCGAGGCGCAGAGCTCCTTGGCGGCCTCCGCCTCGCCCATTTCCTGGGCGGACTTGGCCAGGCCCAGAAACTCCTGCATGTTCGTGCAGTAATCCTTGCCCTGGGTCAGGAAGGTCTTCGCCTTTTCCTTGTCCTTCAGGGCCGTGGCCGCTCCGTCGGCCAAGGCGGCGAAGTCGTCGGCAAACTCGGCCCAATCCGCGCCTTCGTCGATGAGCCGCGACACCCATTCCTGGTCGCCGATGGACTCCGCCACTTCCTTGGCCAGGTCCACGTAGCTCTGGGTCGAGTCACACGATTCTTCTTTTTCCTCCAGTTCTTCCTTTGTCGCCATTTTCTTCCTCCCTCTGCTGGTCTCTGGTTACAGGGCTTGTGCGATTCGGGTTTTGTTTCCAGATGGCTGGTTCCTGCGGGCTCCACAACACCGCGGCATGTGGTCCCGGCAAGGTCGACAACCCCTATATCACGGTATGGCCGCGACCGAAAGATCGGCGCTTCTCCAATCCCAAAAGCGGCTCAGTTCCGGGACATCAGGTGCGCCACGGCCGATTCGAGGCCGTCCAGGGAAAGCTCGAACATGGGAAAGATGCCTCGAATGGCCTTGATGGTATAGGTGTAGTGCCACTGGTGTTCGGGCACGGGGTTCAACCAGGCGTTGTGCGGGAAGCTCTCGGCAAGGTGGCGCAGCTGTTCGATGCTGGGCTTGCCGCTTCTCTCGCTGATATAGATGGATCCGTCGGTGGCCATCAGCTCGTAGGGAGCCATGCTGGCATCTCCCACGAGGATCAAGCGGGTTTCCGGATCGTAGCGGGAAAGCTCCCGCACCAGCACCGGTTGGCGGTAGCGCTGCGGGTCTTCCCAAAGCGCGTCGTAGATGGTGTTGTGGTAAAAAAAGATCTTCAACTCCTTGAACTGGGAGCGGGCGTAGTCAAACAGGGTCTGGACCACCGGGATGTAGGGATCCATGGACCAGCCGCCGTTGTCGATGGCCAGGATCACCTTGAGGCGGTCTTTCAAGCTGCGTTGGAAGACGATCTCGATTTCCCCGGCGTTCTTCATGGTCTGGTAGATGCTTTCGTCCACGTCCACCTGATCTTTGGGCCCCGCCGGGACCATGTTCCGCAGCCGTTTGAGCGCCTCCCCGACCATCGCCTGCGTGAGCGGTCCGCTGCGCGAATAGTCCTTGTAGCGTCGCTCCATGGCCACCTTGACGGCGGATTTGTTGCGGGACATGCCCCCCACGCGCATCCCGCCGGGATGATGCCCGGAATGGCCCACCGGCGAGGTGCCGCCGGTACCGATCCACTTGCTGCCCCCGTGGTGTTCCTCCGTCTGCTCCTTGAGCCGCTCCCGGAAATACGCCAACAGCTCCTCGGGGGAAAGTCGGCTGAGCTCCGACTCGTCCACTCCCAGTGCCTCGGCCATTTCCTTCGGATTCTGAAGCCACTGCTCCAGAAGGGCCCTGGCGACTTCGTCGATCTCGAAAGCCTCCACTTCCGGCAGTTCGGCTCCCTGGAAGGTGTGGGCGAAGATCTGGTCGAAAAGGTCGAAATAGCGCTCGCTCTTGACGAGAATGCTGCGGGAGGCGGTGTAAAAATCGTCCAGAGAAACGACAAGCCCGGTCTGCAGCGCCTTGTGCAGGGTCAGAAAGGAGGTCGGCGTCACCGGGACGCCCTTGTCACGAAGCATGTAGAAAAAGTCGACGAACATCCGTACTAAAACACCCTCCTCCGTTGCAGGGTGGAGGCGGCGCGCTCGTAATCGCCGCTCTTTTTGAACAGAACCCCCATGTACGGGACATCGCCCTTCGACAGGGTCTTGGGCCGAAAGTCGGGGTCGGCTTTCAGGGCCCGAATCCAGTTGATGAGCTCACGGGTTGCCGGCTTCTTCTCGATGGCATCCAGCTCCCGGAGCCGGTAAAAGGTGCCGATGGCGTTTTCCAGCAGCGCTGCGTCGATGTCCGGAAAATGAACCCGCACGATTTTTCGCATCATCTTTGGATCGGGGAAGGCGATGTGGTGAAAGTTGCACCGTCCCAAAAATGGGTCCGAGAGATCTTTTTTAGCGTTGGAGGTAATGACGATCACCGGCCGGCGAACGGTCCTTACGGTTTTGTCGATCTCGATGATGTCAAACTCCATCTGGTCTAGAACGTCGAGCATGTCGTCTTGAAAATCGGTGTCCGCCTTGTCGATTTCATCGATGAGCAGAACGGAACGGACCTCGGAGGTGAAGGCCTGGCCGATCTTGCCCATCTTGATGTACTCTTCGATTTGACTGACGTCCCTGCTGGAGTCTCCGAAGCGGCTGTCATTGAGGCGTGTGAGCGTGTCGTACTGGTACAGCGCCTCCACCAGCTTCATGCTCGATTTCACATTGAGTACGATCAGCGGCATACGCAGGTTTTCGGCAATGGCATGGGCCAGCATGGTCTTGCCCGTACCGGGTTCGCCCTTGAGCAGGAGCGGCATTTCCAGCGCCATGGAGATATTGACGATCTTGGCCAACTCGTCGTCCAGAACGTAATGACTGGCGCCGGTAAATCGCGCCGCGGCTTCGTTTTCCATGAATTCTCCTTGCAATGATATTCCCGCCTCAGAACCGACTTGAAGACTCCCCGCCGCAAGCGACGGGGAATGCGCTCGCTGTTGCCGGGTCAAACCAATCCGTAGGCATCGCGGATCCGCTGTGAAAGGTCCCGCGTGAGTTCCAACACTCTCAAGGCATGCGCCTCATCCAGGGATCCCATGCCGCAGCTTGGGGTGATCAACGATTGGCGAAGCAGTGTTTCCCGTTCCACGCCCACGGCCTCCATCGATCCGAGCTGTCGCTGCCACCGTTGGAACAGTGAGTCCACCGTTTCCGCGTTGACGGCATCCGGATCCGCGGTCGGTACGATGCCCCAAGCGATCCAACCACCCTTTTTCAGGTGGGCGCCGATGGATTCCGGAAACAGGACGAACCGGTCGAAATGGCTATAGGCATCGAAGTTGACGATGTCCACAGAGGATTCCATCACCATGCCCCAATCGGTGTTGGCGCATACGTGAATCCCGGAAAAGGCCCCTTCTCTGCGCAGGGTTGCGACGATTTCCGACAAGCAGCCGACGACGGCGTCGCGGCCGATGCTGATCATTTCGGACGAACCGAAGCCGGCAAGGGCCGGCTCGTCCAGAAAAACGATGACCGGAGCCACTGCCACTCGGGAGAGCCTGCGAACCTGCCAGGCAGCCTTCAGCGCCAGGTGCTTCACGGCCATATCCCGCGCCTGTTCGTCGTAAAACAGCGCCCTGCCGTCCTGGTCCTTCACGCCTGTGGTGAAGGTGATGGGTCCGGTGATCTGTCCCTTTACGGCGATGGGGGGTGCCGTCTGCCGGTGCAGACGGTCTTCGAAAACGAAAAAACCCCGTGCTTCCTCCTCGGACATGGAAAAACGCGTTCCATCCAGCGGCTTCCCATCTTCGGTCACCGAGAGAAAATCCTCGAAGAAAGAGACGCTCTCCTCGGCGAAAGCGTCGCCGGCAAGGTCGATGTAGTCCTTGCCCCCATCCCGCACCCTCCCGGGGTAGCCGGGCAGAAACTGAGGGATCATGGCTTCCGCGGGATGGCGGGGAAGCTGGACCCAGAGGGGGATGTCTCCGGTAAACCGAAAAACGAGTTCGCTGGCCTCCCGGTGGCCTTCCACTGGCATGCTGCCGATGAGCAGCGCCAGGCAGTTTCCCTGAAGGTGAGTTGTCATATTTTGAACCTTCTTTGATAATACCGTAAAAGAGAAAGGTTATCATGCCTTTCCAGCCATTTCAACCAAGGCCGTGTTCCGGAGAATACGGAGAAAACCCCCCTGCACAGGGGATTCACCCTCTTGCCGTTCGCTGTTGGATTGACAGGGTTCGGGGCCGGTGGTATACGTCGTGGCTGGCACTCCAACGTTCAGAACGGGCTTACCTGTGGGCGACATCGCCGCCGCCGGTGCGAAGCGGGATGCAGCATTCCGACGGTGGTGAGCGGAGCGCCGGAGGGCCGCCATCCGGCATGGACAGACGGTGCCATTTCACCGGTCGGCGGAGGAACACCTGCAACAGGCCCCGAACGGTAAACAGGAGGGTTGGATGTTTGGAATCGGAATGCCGGAACTGATTATCATTCTCGTCATCATCCTGATCATTTTCGGAGCAGGCAAGCTGCCTGAAATCGGAGCGGGCATGGGAAAGGCCATCAAGAGCTTCAAATCCGCGACGGCCGAGGAAGAAAAAGAGCCGAAAAAGATCGAGGACGAGTCAGACAAGAAAGAATAGCGGCCGCTACCGCTTCGGCTCCCTGATTTGACAGGGCGGATCCCCGTTGCGGGGTCCGCCTGTTTTGTCCGGGATCGCCTCCCTGCCGTGAACAACTGTCCGTCCACGACCCGATCCCCTCCCGTGCCCAGCGCGCCTGCAAGGCCGCCATCGGGTGAAGCTTCCGCAATACGGCCTCGCGCCGGTCGGTTTAAAACGGAATATCGTCGTCCTGATCTTCCGGCAGGGGCGGACCCTCGTACTCGGGGACCTTGGACCCGCCAGAAGAGGATTGAGCCCCGCCCGCGTCCCGCGGACCGAGCATCTTCATTTCGTTGGCCAGCACCTCCGTCGTAAAGCGACGATTTCCCTCCTTGTCCTCCCACTCACGGGTTTGGAGCTTGCCCTCGATATAGACCTGACGGCCTTTGGAGAGGTACTCGCCGCAGATTTCAGCGAGTCTGCCGAAGGCGACGATGCGATGCCACTCGGTACGATCCCGCCACTCACCGGAATCCCGATCTTTCCATCGCTCGCTGGTGGCGATCGTGAAATTGGCCACTGCGGTGCCGCTGGGCGCATATCGGATCTCGGGGTCTCTGCCCAGGTTGCCGATCAGAATGACTTTGTTGATCATTGTGGTGCTCCCTTCGCTTCGGATGAAAAGGACATTGTGGGACGATAACAGCGGTCAGGGTGCAGTTTTGAAGACTCCCCGCAGCCCCGGTTCCCGGGATTTCCGCTTCGCTCCAACAAGCTGCGGGGAATGCGCTTGCTGTTGCCGCTTCAAGCCGGGCGGGCACCGCTGGGTCTGTGGACGGGGTGCATCAGAAAATCGGTGTCTCTCGATCGATCCGCAAAATACAAAAAAGCTCCCGGGCTGTCAACGATGGTGTCGATGGCGGGCTGGGGTGGCTGGGTTTATTGGGTTCATTGGGTTGGTTGGGTTTAGGGGTCAAGGCACGATATTTTTTGCTGGGTTCTAAATCCACCCGTGGTATTCTGCAGGGAATCGAGCTTTTCGACACCGGAGCCCGGCTGCACAGCTCATCATAACAGTCGACACCGAAACGCCATGAAGGACAGTTACGACATCGGAACGAAGGCATTCTCCAAGCGTCTGCGGCGCCACGTCGTGGGCCGCGACAGGGCGTACTTCGCCGTAACGGCGCCGGGTCTGGAGTCCTTGTGCCGGGAAGAACTGGAGGCCCCTCCGATGCGCCTGCAAACCCAACCTCCCGGTGATGGCGGCGTCGCCTTCACGGGACGGCTGGAGGACTGCCAGCGGGCAAATCTCCACCTGCGCACCGCATCCCGGGTTCTGCTTCGCATCGGATCGATTCGGGCCTCCGGCTTCGGGACTTTCGAAAAGCGAGCCACCGCTATGGCGTGGGAGCTCTTTCTTCCTCCCGCAGCCCCCGTGGTGGTGAAAGCGACGATGCACCGCTGCCGCCTCCTGCACAGCGAGGCGCTCAAGGAGCGGACCTTGGCGGCCATTGCCCGGCGGATGCAAACGGCAACAGGGGCCGCGCGGGACGAGCACCCAGAGGCGGCGCTCCCGCCCCAGACGGTTCATATTCGCGGCTACCGGGACCGTTTCGGCTTCTCCATCGACAGCAGCGGCGCCCCCTTGTACATCCGGGGGCGCAAGCCCCACGCCGGAAGGGCACCGGTTCGTGAAACCCTTGCCGCGGGGATTCTGAAGCTGATGGGCTATGCGGGCGAAAGCCCCCTTGTGGATCCCATGTGCGGGTCGGGAACCTTTTCCCTGGAAGCCGTCATGGCAGCCCGAAACATCCCCGCCGGATGGTACCGGGAATTTGCGTTCGAGCACTGGCCCTCCTTTGCGCCGAAACGCTGGCAGTACCTGCGCGCAGAGGCGGAAAGGGAAATTCGCTCCTCTTGTCCGCACCGGATTTATGCCTCGGACATCGATCCAGAAGCATGCCGCCGCCTGCAAAAGACGGTGGCCGGATTTGGATGGAGCGACTCGGCGATCGTTCGCAAGGCGGACTTCTTCTCGGTGGAGCCTTCCGTTTTTGGGGACCTACCAGGGCTGGTGGTTCTCAATCCGCCGTACGGGAAACGGGTGCAGACCGGCACGCAAACGCCGGCGTTTTTTCGCGCCGTGGCCGAGCGCCTACGCTCGACATGGGGGGGCTGGCGGGCGGCACTGCTGGCACCGCTCCCACTGCTGCAGGCCTGCTCCCTCCCCGGCTTCCGGACCGTGCAAACCGTTCACGGCGGGATCCGGTTGGCCATTCACTACGGGCGGGTGCCCTGAGTGCGATACTGCGGTCGGGCTGCGATAGCTTTGGTGGTTCTTTGACAGTCTGACATCGGGATTCCGACCGTCTCACGACCCCTTCCGCACCCCCCGCTCCAGCAGTTCAAAGGCCAGCTCCAGGGTCGGCCGGAGGTAGTCGCGCTCCCGGTTGAGCAGATTCTTGCTGTTTTCCCACAGCACGACTCCGGAAAACATCCCCCAGACGATGTCCGTGAGGGCGACCGGGTGACGGTCGACAAAGCTCCCCTCGCGGATTCCTTCCTGGAAGATACCGGAAATCTTGTCCAGGGCCTGGCGGGTCAGCCCCGTGATTTCCGACAGCATCTCCGGGGAAAGGTTTTTCAGAATGTCACTGGATTGCAGGTGGAACATGTTGATGGCAACGGACGGATCGAACTCGTACACATCATAAAGGACCTCCTTGAGCGCCCGAAGCTTTTCCGGCGGCTCGAGGCCGTCGTCGATGTGCTCCAGACGCATGAGCAGATACTGCAGCACCCGCAACGACAGGGATACCCAGAGCTCCTCCTTGTTGCGAAAATACAGATACAGCGTGCCCGAGCTCAGCTCGGCACTTTTGGCGATCTCCTCGATGGTGGCCTTGGTGAACCCCTTTTCGGAAAACACCCGTTTGGCGGCGACCAGGATCTGCTGCCGCCTCCGCTCCTTCTCTTTTTGTTTCCTTTCTGGAATTCCCATGCCGTTTGTTTCCCCCTTTTGCAACGATCCGCGCTTCAGAAATGGAGTAAAGCTCTACGGATAAAAGTTGGATTTTGTAGAAGCCATCTCAAAATTGTCTTTTCGCCCCATCTCGGCGTCGGGTCCTCCTTGACCTTGAACCAAAATCCGAATTTTGAGATCGCTTCTAGAAAAAATTTCAAGCCGGGTCAAGGGGAATCGTTGAAAGCGCCTGCAGGGGGGGAATACGTCGGTTGCAGCCATTGATGATTTGCAGGGGATTTTCTGATATATTGTCAGTAGAAGCCGTCTCAAAATTGTCTTTTCGCCCCAT
>JAJDOA010000025.1 GCA_022340405.1 Desulfobacteraceae bacterium
ATCGCGCACAACCGAAGGCAAGAATTTCCGGTGATGGCATCCCCTCGCCGGCTCCGGGTCGGTCTTTCGGACGGCTTGGCAGCAACGCGGGTTCCACTCCCGGGATCCGGATGGCCAAAGCGGGACACTCGGCCGCGCAGATGCCACATCGTTCGCAACGATGCGGGTCGACGGTCATTCGGCTGCCGATCGTCACCGCCCGGTAAGGGCACAGCCGGTGGCAGGTGAGGCAGCGCACACACAGGCCGGTATCGATCTGCGCACGGTCCTCCGGCGGCGGCTGCTGCTTTTCTGCTTTCCACCCGGCTTCACGGGCAAGCCAGGCGACGTCCATTCGCACCGCCTCCGGGCCTAAAATCGCCCGGGAGGGGCCGATGATCCAAATGTTCTTGCGGTTGGTATAGACAGGCAGACGATGGACGTTGTCCGCCTGCACGAAGCCGTCGGAATCCTTTTCGAGCTCCAGGACTTCCGCCAACCGTGAAAGCGCAGGGGAAGGGACGATATCCTCGTCGACCACGGTCAGATCCGCCCGCAGGGCGAACGCTTCCCGGGTGACCTCGTCCCGGTAGGTGACGTGCACAACGCCGCTCTCGTCCTGCTGGATGTCGCCGAGCGGCGATGTCCGCTTGACGAACCAAATGCCATGGCTGCGGCAATCCCTGTACAGCGCTTCCAAGCCGTCTGCAGCGACCTTCAGGTTTCCCGTGATGACCACGCATCGAAAGCCGGCCTCGTCCTGAAAAGCCAAGGCGCATCGCAACGCCTGCTCCGTGATCACCGGATGCGTCTCCTGGAAGAGGCCTATAAGAAACAGCACCGTCGGCGGAGCACCCTTACCGGAGGTCGTGATGTCCGGCGTCCCGGCGGCCGCCTGCGACAGGGAAAGGACGCGGGGGGAGGGCTCCAGACCGTACCCTTTGAAAAGGGGAACCCGAACGCTTTCCATGGCCACCGCCACGTGTTCGGCTCGGACCTCCCGGGTGGTATCGGATCCGTTCAGCCCGATGAGATAGCCCCGTTCGGTGCAGCGGCAAAATCGAGGTGTGGTCTGCGGCAGCAGTTTTGCGCCCTCCATCGGAAGATTGCCGTCCAGCGTCTCTTCCGGCGTGGAGATCTGCACCTGAAGTCCCGCCGAGGTAAGCTCTTCCGCCGCCAGAGCGGCGGTGGAGCCATCTCCGAATATCAGTGCAGTTTGGGTCATGGCTCCGATTCCTGTTGTTTCAGGTATTGCAGCACCTGCCAGGCCGCCTTCCCGGCCGAGGAGACCGCATCGGCGATGGCCATGGGGCCGGAAGCGGCGCCGGCAACGAAGACCCCCCCGGAAGACGAAACCGCTGCATCGTCCGGCGGGCGCAGAAACCCGAAGGCGTCCCGGAGCAAGGGCAGCGAGGCCTCCGGTTCGTCTTTTCCGACACCCGGCAGAAGCCCGATGGACAGCACCACCATATCGAAGGTTTCCTCGGCGGAGGCACCGGTTTCCGGATCGGCATAGATCACCCGGAGATTCCGGCCCTCTTCCTCGAGGACATCGCCGGGAAGGGTTCGAATCATACGGAAATCCCCACGGAATCGGTCCCAACGGCACTGGAAGTCCTTCCCGAAGGTCTGAATATCGATGTAGAACACCGTAACCTCCGCCTCCGGATCCTGGTGCCGGATCCAGTCGCCCATCCGAAGGGCGGAACCGCAACAGACCTGAGAACACCACAGATGACCGAGCCGGCGGTCCCGGCTGCCCACACACTGGAAGAACGCGATCCGGGCAGCTGTTTTTCCGTCGGAGGGTCTGGCGGGCCGCCCTTGACGGCGCAGGATTCTCTCCAGCTCCAGGTTGGTGATCACGTTGGCGTGTACGCCGTATCCGTAAGGCTTATCGCTGGGATCGAAGGGGGAAAAGCCTGTGGCCATCAGGACGGCTTCGAATCGGCCGGTATGGGCTTTCGGCGTGCCGTCTCTCCGGATACTGGCTTCAAATGGGGGGGATGTGGAAATGGCCTCGACACGCGCGCCGGTCCACAGAGTGACGGCCGGCTGGGCCTGCACCGCTGCAACGGCCTCCTCGACCCTGCAGGCCCCGCACTTGACGCAGCTGTCGGTGGCCTTGCAGGCGTATTCCGCAGCATGTCCGCCCACCGTCGGCCGCCGTTCGACGACGTCCACCTGCAATCCGCTCTCGGCAAGGCATCGTGCCGCCGTCAATCCGGCAATGCCGCCACCGATAACAAGAATTCGCTTGTCCGCCATGACGCCACCCATTTTGCCCGAAAGGGCATTCTGGCGTTTCCTGTATGGTCGGGATCCGATACCGTATCGAGTGCGGATCCCTCGAAACGAACTGAAGCTATCTCAAAATTAGGATTTTCGTTCAAGGTCAAGGAGGATCCGAGTTTTCAGCCGGAGGAATATTGCTGTATTTCGAGGACTGGAAACGAGGACCCGACGCCGAGATTGGGCGAAAAGGCAATTTTAAGATCGCTTCTACCTAACAAAACCAAAAGGACAAATCAACAAGACCGACCCACACTACAGCGGTGCGCGCCCGGTTGTCAAAGGAAAGAGGACGGGTTTCGGAGGTCGGAAAAAATAGTGAGCAGAAAGCAGTAAACAGAAAGGCGTGAGCCGTGGGCGGGAACGGCCAGATGTCAGAGATCCGAGGTCGGATGTCAGAGGTCGGAGGGTAAACGAACCTGAGCGTATCGGGCATGGCCTGTAGGGGAGGGGTTTATCCCCTCCCGCTGCGGCGAGACAGATTGCCGGAAGCGTTCGGGTCGCTGCTTACTTTCGATACAACAAAGCATCCGTAAAATTCGCGGCAAAAATACTCTGTTCAAACAAACCAGATACCCACCCCGGGTGCGGGCGCATGCCCGCATCCCGGGGGGTGGGAAGGTGTTACGCCGTCTCCTCCTCGTATTCGGCGTCGATGACGTCGTCGGTGGTGGCAGCGGATCCGTGCCCTTGAGGCTCGGTGTGTCCTCGGGCGCCGGTTGCGCCGCTGCCGGCCCCCGGCGGGGTCTGGTACAGCCCCTCGGCAAGCTTGTGAGATGCGCTGGTGAGGCGATCGCTTCGACGCCGGATGGCTTCGGTGTCGTCGCTTTTGACGGCTTCCTTCAACTGCTGCAGCGCCTGCTCCACCTCGCTTCGGGCCGCAGCATCTCCCTTGCCGCCCAGTTCCGCCAGTGTTTTCTCCGTCCGGTAGATCAGGCTGTCTGCGGCGTTTCGCACCTCAACGCGTTCCTTATTCGCCCGATCCTCGCCGGCATGCTGCTCGGCTTCCCGGACCAGGCGATCGATCTCCTCGCGGCTCAACCCACCGGATGCGGTGATCCGAATGGACTGCTCCCTTCCGGTAGCCTTGTCTTTGGCGGAAACGTTGACGATGCCGTCCGCGTCGATGTCAAAGGTGACTTCGATCTGCGGCATCCCTCGGGGTGCGGGTGCAATGCCGCTCAACTCAAAACGGCCGAGGGTCTTGTTGCCAGCAGCCATTTCCCTTTCTCCCTGGAGAACGTGAATGGTTACAGCCGGCTGATTGTCCTCGGCAGTGGTGAACACCTCGCTTTTCTGGGCGGGAATGGTGGTATTTTTTTCGATCAGTCGAGTCATAACACCGCCCATCGTTTCGATACCCAGCGACAGGGGCGTTACATCCAGCAGCAGAACGTCCTCGACGTCTCCGCTGAGAACCCCGGCCTGAACGGCGGCGCCGATGGAGACCACCTCGTCGGGGTTCACCCCCTTTCCGGGTTCCCGGCCGAAGATTTTCGACACGCGCTCGCGCACGGCCGGCATGCGGGTCATGCCGCCGACCAGGATCACCTCGTCGACTTCGGAAGCCTTCACTCCTGCATCGCTCATGGCCGTTTGGCAGGGTCCCTCGAGTTGATCCAGCAGGTCCGAAACCAGCGATTCCAAAGCCGCCCGGGTCACCCGAATACTCAGGTGCTTCGGCCCGGAGGCGTCGGCCGTGATGAACGGCAGGTTCACCTCGGTTTCCAGGGCGCTGGAAAGCTCCATCTTCGCCTTTTCAGCGGCTTCTTTCAATCGCTGCAGCGCCATCTTGTCGTTTCGCAGGTCAATGCCCTGATCCTTCTTGAAGGTGTCTGCAAGGTGGTCGATCAGCCGAAGGTCGAAGTCGTCTCCGCCCAGGTGGGTGTCCCCATTGGTGGATTTCACCTCGAAAACGCCGTCTCCGATTTCCAGAATGGAAATGTCGAAAGTCCCACCGCCCAGGTCAAAAACCGCAATGCGACCTTCTTTCCTCTTCTCCAACCCATAGGCGAGGGAGGCGGCTGTGGGCTCGTTGAGAATGCGCTGAACCTTCAGCCCCGCAATCTCCCCGGCGTCCTTTGTGGCCTGACGCTGGCTGTCGCTGAAGTATGCCGGAACGGTGATGACGGCCTCCTTCACCGGTTCGCCGAGATAGTCTTCGGCGGCCTTTTTCAGGTGAGCGAGGATTTGGGCGGAAATTTCCGCCGGGCTGTAGGCCCGATCCCGTAAGCGAATGCGAACGTCTCCGTTGTCTGCCTTTTCCAATGCGTACGGGAGATTTCGAATATCCCGCTGCACCTCTGGCGAGTCGTACCGCCGCCCGATGAGACGTTTGACACCGAAAACGGTATGCTCCGGATTCGTTACGGCCTGGCGTTTGGCCGTCTGCCCTACCAGGCGCTCCCCGGTTTGCGACACTGCCATCATGGACGGAGTGGTTCGACCCCCCTCCGCATTGGGAATCACCTTTGCCTCATTTCCTTCCATCACGGACACGCAGGAGTTGGTGGTGCCCAGATCGATTCCAATGATTTTTGCCATTGTGCTTTCCTTTCTGTGGCGAACCGAACGCAATTTTCCGGCACGCGATAGTTGAATTACTTAAAATCTATTTACATTTTTAGTAATGTCAAGTTTAATAATTCATCCCCGCCGACTTTTGCCTTCCGCCCCGAAATGGGTGTAGGTTGGTGGTAGGGAGGAGTGAGCCGTAAGCCGTGAGCCGTGAGCGGGAACAGCCGCCTGGACGGTTGGACAGTTGGACGGTCAGACGGTCGGACAGTAGGACGGTGGAGACCCGATGTCGGAGGTCGGAAGCCTGTTGGTGTAGGAAGATGAAAGGATTAGAGGTTGGGAGGGTTGGAAAGACGGTAAGCAGCGAGCAGGAAGACGTGAGCCGTAAGCCGTGAGCCGGAAAGGCCGTTTGGGCGGTTGGAGGGGTCGGACGGTGAGGACCCGATGTCCGATATCCGATGTCAGATGTCAGAGAACGGCCGGAGTTCCGGTTGGACAGAGACTGACCGAGGTCCGATATCAGAGGTCGGACATCCATCGATTCCTGCTTACTGCTTACTGCTCACTGCTTACTTTTGCTTTTCACTGCTTTCTCACGACACAACCCACAACCCACCCCAAACCGCGGACAACGCATACAAATCTTATGGGAACCACAATGGTAGAACCGGAAGTGTTGGTCGTCGGCAGAAGCTGCATGGACATCGTTCTGGTGGTGGACGGATATCCGCCAGAGGATCACAAAACCGCCGTCCGGCTAAGAACCATCGAGGGAGGCGGGCAGGGCGGCACGGCGGCCTGCTGCGTCCGGCGGCTGGGTGGATCCGTCGCTTACATCGGGAAGGTGGGCGACGACGAGGCCGGATCGTTTTGCCTGGAGCGCCTGCAAAACTTCGGAGTGGACACGCGTGGGGTGGAGCGTGTCCGGGGGGGCCACACCCCGGTGGCGTCCATCGTGGTCAACGCAGAGAGCGGCACGCGCACGATCTTCTACGAGCCGAGCGATCTGCCCCGCATCGACGCGACGAAGGTCTTTTCATCGAAAGCGGCCGCGAAGCCCATTGTGCTGCTGGATCCCGAGGTCACCTATCTGGCCGGTGACGCTCGATCCGCCGCGGGCTCCCTTTACCGTTTGGTCTACGACTGCGAACGGCAACGGCCCGGGCTCCGGGACATGATGGAGCGGGCGGACTACTTCATCCCCAGTGAAGAATTTTTATCGCCCGAAAACGGATTTGCCGACAACGCGCCGCTTGCCCAGCGTATCCGTTCGCTGGGGCGTCGGGTTCGCGGCCGGCTCATCGTCACATGCGGCGCTCGCGGAGCCGTTGTGGCCGGGGGGGATCGCCTGCTGGAGATAGAGGCGCCATCCGTAGCGGTACGGGACACCATCGGTGCCGGAGACAATTTTCACGCCGCGTTCGCCCTGGCGGTCCACCGCGGTGGAACGCTGCTGGAAGCGGCAAAGCTCGCGGTGGCGGTGGCATCTCTGTCCTGCACGCGCTATGGTGGACGGGAGGGAATCCCAACCATGGATGAGGCGGCTCAGGTCGCCGCAGGGCTGAAGGTTGCTGAATTGGGATAGGCGGTTGCTGGGTTGGTTTGTTTTTTTGCCGCGGATTTCAGCGGATTTAACGGATGTATTGTTGTATCGAAAAAAGCAGTGAGCTGTAAGCAGGAATCGACGGATGTCGGAGGTCGGATACCTGGCAGCCCCAAGACATCCGATCTGCAGCGAACCGACCTTTTTCGGCAATCCGCTACGCTGCAGCAGGAGGGGATAAACCCCTCCCCTACGAAAGACAAAAAAAACGGCTTTTTCGATTGGAGCATACCGTTAATATGGCCTCCAACAAGTCTCTGACATCGGATATCCGAAATCTGACATCCGGCCGTTCCCGCTCACGGCTTACGGCTTACGGCTCACGTCGCACTCCTTAGACGGATCGTTCCTGAACCCGATCGGCAATGGATTGAAAGGCAGCGGCCACCGGAGAATCGGCATGGAAGGTGAAAATGCATTCTCCGGCATCGCCGCACCGGACGAGTTGCTGCTCGAAGGGAACTCTTCCCAGAAACGGGATACCGGATGCGGCCGCCGTTCGTTCGCCTCCTCCGGTGCCAAACAGTTCCACCGCCTCCCCGCAATGGGGGCATACGAACCCGCTCATGTTTTCAATCAAGCCGAGTATTTCCATTTGAACGGTACGGCAGAAACTGATGGATTTACGAACGTCGGCCAAGGATACTTCCTGGGGGGTAGTGACGATTACGGCTTTCGCATCCTTGATGGTCTGGGCCACGGTGAGCGGTTCGTCGCCGGTGCCGGGTGGAGAGTCAATGATCAGAAAGTCCAGGCTCCCCCAGTCCACCTGCCCGATGAACTGTCGTATGGCGGAAAATTTCAACGGGCCCCGCCAGATGATGGCATCGTCTTTGTTGGGTGTCAGGGATTCGATGGAGACCACCGACAGTGTTTCCGAATATGCAATGGGCCGCAGTTTCTGCTCCTCCGTGAGATCCAACAGCCCGTCGAGGCCCAGCATCCGAGGAACGTCCGGCCCGTGCAGATCGACGTCCATCAAACCCACTTTCAACCCCTTTTGTGATAGGGCAACAGCAAGATTCACGGAGGTGCTGGTTTTGCCGACGCCGCCTTTGCCGCTCATCACGATCAGCTTGTTGCGGATTTTCCCGAGGGATTCAGCAACCAATGCATCCTGTTCGTCGGTTGGACTTTTTTTCTTTTTCGCGTCCTTCACACTGTCGAAGATCTGTGCCATGGTCCTCTCCTGTAAGGTTTACAAAAGGGCAAGCTAGGGCCGGCACGGAGCGTTGTCAAGTCGGGATGCAGAGCAAAAAATCATTTACAAAATTGAAGGTTTCCGTTAGATTTTTCAGTTAATCCATGTTGCCCGGAAAGCGAGAAAACCGCCTTCCAGGGCCGCCTCCCGCGCTGGACCTTTTCAGGATCGACAGCGCGTCGTCCCGGAGGACATTTGGCCAGGGCCCAGCCGCATCAACCGCCGACCATCTCAAAGGGGATCGTATGGGAAAGAACAGCTTGACCAAATCGACCACGAAGAAGAAAGCCGCAGCGAAAAAATCAGAGGAAAAGAAGAAAAAGAAAACAGCAAGGAAAACTGCGGCTCCCAAAGCTTCCGCGGCCAAGAAAAAGGCCTCCCCCACCGCCAAAAAAGCTGCGGCGAAACAATCGATCACTGCCAAAAAGACCGTAACTGCAAAGGGCGGTGGTGCAAAGAAAAAGCCGGCGGCGAAGAAAAAAACGGCTCCGAAAAAAAAGCCCTCCAGAAAAGAGCTGCTTCGAAAGCAATTTGCTTGGCCGGCGCCTGCGATTTCTCCACTCCCCAAGAAAGCAGCTGACAAGGACCGCTCCTATTCGTCGCCGCCTTACATTGCGGCAACCGATGCAAACGAGGTGCAACGCATCCGAAGCGTCCTGTCCCGGCAGTTCAGCATGAAGGAAATCCGTGCTGCTGCGGAAAAAGCCGCGGCGGAAAAGGTCGAAGCCGAGAAAAAGGCAGCGGCGGAAAGGGCTGCAGCCGAAAAGGCCGAAGCCGAGAAAAAAGCCGCGGCGGAAAAGGCTGCAGCCGAAAAGGCCGAAGCCGAGAAAAAAGCCGCGGCGGAAAAGGCTGCAGCCGAAAAGGCTGAAGCCGAGAAAAAAGCCGCAGCGGAAAGGGC
>JAJDOA010000033.1 GCA_022340405.1 Desulfobacteraceae bacterium
GCCATTCCGCCGGACGAAAATTCACCGGACTGGCAAAGGTGTTGTCGATGACGCTGACCATTCCCTTTTCCTTTGCAAAGGCGGCAAGCGCTTTCAAATCCGCCACCTCCAGCAGCGGGTTCGTCATGGTTTCGCAATACAGAAGGCGGGTGTTCGGTCGGCGTTTGGCCTCCCATGTATCCGGACGGTCTCCCTCGATGAAGTCAAATGCGATGCCCAACTCCGACAGGTCACCGGTGAGCAGGTCGTGCGTACCTCCGTACAGGCACCCCTGCGCCAGCAGATGGTCCCCCGGCTTCAGCAGCGTCAGCAAAACAGCGGATATCGCCGCCATGCCGCTGGCCGTGACCAGGGCAGCCTCCGCATTTTCCAGCGCGGCCAACTTCGTATGAAGCGCCTGGTGGTTGGGTGTGTTGTTGAGTCGGATGTATTTCAGGTCGTGGTAGTTTCCCTGGCCGGCGTAAGCGAAAGTCGAGGACTGGAAGATGGGCATGCTCACCGCACCGCCCACCAGCGGATCGGGTTCACCGGCATGAATGAGTTTGGTGTCCAGAAATCGATAGGTTTTCGGCATCGGGGTGTCTCCCATGGGGGATGTTCGGCGCCTCGAAGGGTTGTCCCTTCCTTCGGGGGTGGTCCGCCTTTCCGGCATTGCCGTTGCCGCATGGATCTTGCCGTTGCCGGTCCGGGAAAGGCGGAAAAGGGGCGTCAACCCCCGGATTGCACATCATCGAGGACCGAGACTATACCCCATGATTCGGTCCAATTCAACAAGACTCGGCCCTTGCACCGGCACCGGCCTTTCCAGAAAGCCTCCGGTCCCGATGGTCTTGGTCACCACGGAAAGAAAGTGTTTCCGGTTCCGGAATTCCTGCGCGGGAAAGGTTTGAAGCCGAAAAAAGCCCCTGCTGCGGGAATATCGGAACAGCGCATAGGCTTCCGGAGACTCGATAAGGCCGGTATACCCGGTGCGATAGGCGCGCAGGCACAACAGGCGTTTCATAGCGGTTGCCCCTCCCAGCGCCGTACGGTATCGGCCAGGGCCGACTCGAGCACCGCCGGCCGCCATCCCAACGCACGGGCCTTTTCGCTGGACAGGGAGACGTTGGCGGGACGGGGAGCCGCCTCGGAAACATCGGCAATCCGCGCGGCATCGATGGATGGAGACGGTACGGCCAATATCTGCGCCAGAAGATGGCCGAAATCCCATCTGGATATGGGTGTCGCACCCCCCAGATGATAGATGCCGGAAGCCCAGTGCAGGGCGGCCAGAAGTCCATTGGCGGCACTGGCGGCGTCTACGGGCGTGCGGATTTCGTCCGTAAACAGTTGCAGCCGCTCTCCGGTCCGGAGGGCGGGCAGCATCCAGGCCAGCACCCCTCCGGGCGCCGACCGGCTGAACCCGAACAGCAGCGGAAGTCGGCATATCACCGTCTGAGGCCATACGGTGCGGACACGCTCTTCGGCTTCGGCCTTCTGGACTCCGTACACGCTGATCGGCCGAGGTGTATCCGATTCGGCATAGGGCGCCCTGTCGCCGTCAAAGACCAGATCCGTGGATACGAAGACCAGGGGAATGTCCAGCCGGGCGCAGCATGCCGCGATCTCCAGCGAGGCCGTGACGTTGACCTTTCGGGAGGATTCCGGGTCCGTTTGGCATCGCTCCGGGGATGCATCGGCTGCGGCGTGGATGACGCCGCGGGGGCGAAAACGGCGAATCATCGCCTCCACCTCTCCTTTGCGGATCAGATCCGACCGTATCGGTATCATCTGGGGAAATGCCGGCGGCGGATGCGTTCGGTATACAGCAGCCACCGGGCATACCGGTCCCGCTGCCCGGCAGAGATTCCAACCCAGAAAGCCTCCGGCACCGGTGATCAGAAGGGGTGCTGTCGAATCGTCGTTTCGCGCGGATTTCATGCGGCGCGTCACCGGCTTCCCAGCCGCAGCATCCGCTGCGGTCGGGGACCGGGCCTTTCGCCCTGCGGGCCAGTGTCTTGGCTTACGGCAATTCCGGTGAACACCAGCGCGGCGGCCATGTACTGAACGGAAGTGAACCGTTCGCCCAGAATCAGCCAGCCCAGAAGGACCGAGAAGACCGGAATGAGGTTGACAAAAGCGGAAGCCTGACTCACAGGAATCCGGCTGGCGCCGAAATTAAAGAGTCCGTAGGCCCCCAGTGTGATGAAGGCTCCCAGGTAAAGCACGGCAGCGGTGGCCGTCGGATCCAGCGCCGTGGGAAGTTCGGTGGACGGCAGGGCGAGAAACGGGAAGAAAAACAGGCATCCCACCCAGGCCTGGAGCGCCGTTACCAATAGCGGTGGGTACCGGTAGGTGACGTGCTTCAGGGTTACCATGGCCCCGGTAGCACAGACCATGGCCAGAAATTCATAGATGTTCCCCAGTATGGGATGGGGCGCTTCGCTGCTGACCCTGGCGCCAGCCGTGAGCCAGCAGACCCCTGCAATGGCCAGTAGAAACCCCATGACGGTCCTCTGTGTGATGCGCTCTTTGAGAAAGATACGGGCTCCTACGGCCACCATCAACGGAAGGATGGCGGTGATCATCCCGGCCTGGGAGGCGCTGGTGTTTTCGAGCGCCTTGGCCTCGAAAAGAAAATACAGGCACGGTTCGCAGAGCACCATGAACGCAAAATACGGCACATCGCTTCGGCGATACGGCAGTCCGCGAAGTCGGGGGACGGCAACGAACAGGCAGACCGAGGCGACGGCCATGCGACCGAACATGACCACCATGGGGTCGTAACTGCGGAAGGCAATCTTCAGTGCGACAAAGGAACTGGCCCACAACAGCATGGCCAGCAGCAGACATGCCCTCGGTAACCACTGGGAAAACAGGGGTTGCAACGGCTCACCTCGGTTTCGGACTCACAGGACACCAAAATGCCCACATATCACTGATGCGGCTTTCGGATCAAACGCTCTTTTACGGGGACTGTCCTTCCACCGCCCCGTTGTTGTATAATACCGTCGGTGAAGATAGGAGGTTTGCTGGAGTGAATGGGCTGTGGCATACCGCCGTCTCGGCTCTGGAGCTGACCGCGCTGGAGCTGTTCGTGCTGGCCGTCCCGACGCTGGCGTTGGGGTGGTGCCTTCAAGTGGTTTCGACAACAACGCAAAGCTGGGGATTCCGCCTTCTGGGGCGGTGGACGTGGCTGTGGGTCCTGCCGGGGGTGGTGATCCATGAGCTGAGCCATGCCGCCCTGTGCCTTGTCTTTTTTCATCGGATCCGCAGCATTCGGTTCGCTGCTCCCAGCAGCGCGGGCGGTCGGATGGGGTATGTCCTCCACACGTACAATTCCCGCAGCACCTATCAGCGGGTCGGGCGCTTTTTCATCGGTGCGGCCCCCCTGCTGGCCGGAGGCATGGTGATCTACGCCGCCGCCCTCTGGCTGGTTCCGGCGATCACGCCCCACCATCTCCCCTTTCCGGTGGTCTCCTCCAACGGGCTCACCGCCGTGGGGGACTATTTCGGCCAGCTGCTGGACCGCCTCCTGTCCCCGTCCGAATTCGTCCGCTGGGAGTTTTATCTCTTTGTCTATATCCTTGGCACCGTTGGAGGAAGCCTTTCCTTGAGCGCAGCGGATCTGCGGGGCATGGGCTTCGGATTTTTGATCGTCGCCGGACTGGTGCTGCTGTTCAACCTCCTTCTCTGCCACCTTTATCCGCTCCCCCGGCTCTTCACCCTCCTGCACGCCGTTACGGCGGCGCACCGGTTCACCTTTGTTCTGGCCATGATGACCTGCGTGCTGATGCTGAACAGCATCCTGCTGGTACTTCTGTATGCCCTGGCGTGGTTGAAACGGCTCCGATAGGCGGCCTGCGAAAAATCAAAGTCGAATGCCGATCCCTCTCACCGGTTTTTTCCCAGGAAGGGGTTGATCCTCTCCTGCTGGCGATGTCACCTAGCTCCGGGTGGGAGGGGATAAACCCCGCCCCTACGAAAAACAGCAGGAACGCATATCCATCGGAAGCTATTTTTGGCAACGGCTATAAACCCACCGCAAGCGGCAGGGAATGCGCTCGCTGACGCCGGTTCGGACCGGTCTTCACTACCGGCGGTCATGGCGCGCACCCGGCTCCGCCGGCCGGAACGACCGGGTGTCGTTGTCAGGTTTGCGGTTATACGCTACATTGGATGCCGTATGTCAAATGCACTATCGAAGAGGGGAGGCTGTCCATGACACCCGAAGAGGCCATCGTCAACGCCATGGAGTACGAAACCCGCATTCGCGACCTGTACCGCGACGCGGCGGATCGCTCCGAGGATCCCAACGGAAAACGTGTCTTCTCGGCTCTAGGGGACGAAGAACAGGGCCATCTGGACTACCTGGAAAACCGCCTGCGGCAATGGCGGGAGACAGGGGAGATTACCGTTGAGCATCTGGCCTCCGTCGTGCCGGACGAAGATACGCTGCAGCGGGAGATGGGCAAACTGCAGGACCGCGCGTCGCGTGACGACCGGAAAAACGAAAAACAGATGCTCAGCAAGGCGCTGGAGTTGGAAGTGCAAACCAGCGATTTTTACCGCCGGATGGTGGAGGAGATGTCCGATGAAGCCCGAGACATGTTTTCCCGCTTTCTGGAAATCGAAAACGATCATATCCGCATCGTTCAGGCACAGCTGGACCATTTGAGCCACACCGGCTATTGGTTCGGCGTCAAGGAATTCGGCCTGGACCATTCCTGATGAAGGTTGAACCGGTGCAGGGGCTGAACGTCGTCTAGGGGCTGTTTCTAAATTAGGATTTTGGTTCAAGGTCAAGGAGGATCCGAGTTTTCAGCCGCAGGAATACCGCCGTATTTCGAGGACTGGAAACGAGGACCCGACACCGAGATGGGGCCAAAAGACAATTTAGAAACAGCCCCTAGTACAGGCCCCAACCGGAGAGCGCCTTCATGGCTTCTTCGGCCTTGGCCGTGGTGCGGCGGAGGGCCCGGGTCAGATGGAAGGAGGCTTCGGCCGCCACTCCGGAGTCGATCATGACCAGGGCCATGTTGATGTGTTTTTCCACGGCGTTCCAGTCGCCGTCGTCGGTGGCCCGGCGCACCAGATACACTTCTTGCAGCAGCATGCCGACGAATGCGTGAAAGGCCGCCGAAGCCCCCTTCTTGTGATGCTCCGGCAGGCCGGAGAACACCCCGGTCGCATGGGAGATCCAGATCAGCCCCGCCTTGATCTTCTCGCTCTGTGTCAGTTGGGTGATGGCGGTTTTGGGGTCCATTCAAGCGTCCTGGCGGCGGTGAAAAACCACGGGCGTGCGTCCGCAGACCGGTTTACCGATGCGCATCACCCGGTGGATGCAGGCGGGCAACTCC
Organism: Desulfobacteraceae bacterium; assembly: GCA_022340405.1. Lineage (GTDB taxonomy): Bacteria > Desulfobacterota > Desulfobacteria > Desulfobacterales > JAJDOA01 > JAJDOA01. Next base: position 5,340 of record JAJDOA010000033.1, read on the forward strand.
TTCTCGTGGTGCGTGACGAACAGCAGGTGCGTTGCGGTCTGGGTACCGATGCTTTCAATGGTGGAAAGAACCCGGTGCCGGTTTTCGGGATCCAGCCCCTGGCAGGGCTCATCCAGCAGCAACAGCTGCGGCGATTTGACCAAGGCGCGGGCCAAAAGGACCAGGCGTTGCTGCCCGTAGCTCAACCGATCGTATCGTGCCGCCGACAGTTCCTCAATGCCCAACGCACGCATCCATTGCCGCGCCGCCTGCAGTTCCGATGGCCGGGCATACCGGTAAAATCCGATGGAATCGGTGAACCCGGACAAAACAACCTGTTCGGCAGGAATGGACTTTCGGTAGTTCAACTGCCCCTCCGTTCCCACCATCCCGATGTGTCGTTTGATCTCCCAGATCGTCTCGCCGGTGCCCCGTTTTTTTCCAAACACGGTGATATCGTTTGCGTAGGCTTGTAAGAGCTCCGCGTAGATGAGCCGCAGGATCGTCGATTTTCCGGACCCGTTGGGCCCGGTCACCGCCCAGTGACGGCCCCGGCGGAATGTCCAAGTCAAGGAGCCCAGGACAACCGTGTCTCCGTACCGGACGGTGACGTTCCGGAATTCCACCAGGGGCGGATCTTCGGAAGGCTCGGCCTGCCGTTTCGACTCCGGCTGTCCCGGTGTGGAACGCTCGGGTTTTAAGAGCGCACGTGCGCAAGGGTCTCCGTTCCAGGCAAGGGCGTCAACCCGGTCGTTTTCTACGCGAAGAAGATGGAAAAAGCCTTCCGGGACCTCCTCGGGGCGGTGGGTGACCAGCAGAATTTGCATTCCCTGGTGAATGAAACGGCGGATATCGTCTCCAAGCATTCGCCTTCCGGCCCCATCCAGTCCGGAGAACGGTTCGTCCAGCACCAGCAGTTGCGGCCGGTTGGAGAGGGCGCGGGCGATAAGCACCCTTCGGGCCTCCCCCGTGGAAAGGTGGCGGATGCTGCGCTCCAGCAGGTTCCCCAGGTCCATGCAGCCGGCCGATGCTTCCAGGCGGTAGGGTCCCAGGACTTCGCCGACCGTTGTGCCCGCACCGGCCTGGCCGGAGAAGCAGCGGGCTTCCGCCAGCCGCTCCTCGCGCCGCAACCAGCGCCATTGCTGGTCAAATCCCACATAGGCGACGGGGCAATCTTCTCCCGGCGCCCAGCTTCGAACGATCCGACCGGCCACCACCGGCACCTCTCCGACAAGGCATCTCATCAGGGATGTTTTCCCGGAGCCGTTGGGGCCGACGATGACCCAGTTTTCCCCAGGACGGATCTTCCACCAAGTGCCCGTGAGCAGAAACCGGTCCCGAACGCGCAACGTGACGTTTTCCAGCGAAATCCGGACCGGGCGGGAGGCCGAGGCGGCCCGATGGTGGGTTGTCGATGCTTGCATGGGAAGGAGACCATACACCGGAGGGAGGAAAACCGTCAAGAAGCTGCAGGGTCTGCAAAGGCCCCAAGCGGAATGGCAGCAAGAAAGTCATGCGCTGCGCGCTTCGGAAAGGCGGTATCGGTACTTCATGCGCCGAGGAATCGGGAGCTCGAGCACCTGCCGACGGACGGTGTCACCCACTTCATCCGGGGCTGGGGGCAATTCGCTGAAAATGCGCCAGATAGTTGATGCGGGTGTGCCCTCCGATGCGGGCATTGCGAAGGATCGGATTGTACTGCATGCCGGACAGATCCCGCAGGACGAGCCCGCCCTCCTCGGCCCATTGCAGCAGCTCGTCGGGCCGGATGAATCTGCGATACGTGTGGGTGCCCCGGGGCACCAGTCCAAGCACGTATTCCGCTGCGGCGATGGCCAGGACACCGGCCAGGAGGGTGCGGTTCAGCGTCGCAAAAAACACATGGCCGCCGGACCGTACGAGCCGGGCGCAGGCGCAGACCACGGAAGCCGGATCGGGTACGTGCTCGAGAAGTTCCATGCAGGTGAGTGCATCGTACCGGTCGGGCTCCTGCAGGGCCAGCGCCTCTACCGTGGATTTTCGGTAGTCAATGGAAAGACCGGATCGACGCATGTGGCTGCGCGCCACGGCCAGCGGCGCCTCCCCCATGTCGATGCCGGAAACGACGGCACCGCGGGCGGCCATGGACTCGGCCAGAATACCTCCCCCGCAGCCCACGTCCAATACGCGGCGCCCGACCAGCCCCACGGCCCGTTCCACGTAGTCCACACGCGTTTCGTTGATATCGTGCAGCGCCCGCAGCGCCCCTTTCCGCTCCCACCAGTGGGCCGCAACGGCTTCGAATTTGGCGATCTCCGTCCCGTCGATATTTGATGGATTCGCTGGCATCGCTTCCTTGGAAACGAATCAGCCGCCGTCGGTCTGGGGGAAAGCGGTATTCGCGTAGAGATATTCCATTTTCTCCTTGTGCTTCAGCTCCTCGTTGGCGATCCGCACCAGCATGTCGCGTACCGCCTCGTCCTCCGCGTGCAGTTCGGCAAGTTCCGTG
>JAJDOA010000057.1 GCA_022340405.1 Desulfobacteraceae bacterium
GGGAGGAATATTGGGAGTGTTCTCGTTCCATCAACACCGGCAAGGTTGTCATGAAGAAGTACTCCACGGCCAATCGGTTGACTTTAAGCCTGTGGAAAAATGTCAAGGCTGCGAAAATGCCGGACCAGAAGGCAAAGACCACATGGGCTGGTCAAGGTGTCGATGGTGGGCTCGGTACCTCGAGGATAGCTTTGCTTTTGGTCGCGGACGTGGTAGATTTGCCCATCTTTTCCTCTATCTTTGGGTCGCGGCTGCATCGTATAAAATGGTGTAGACAATCTGGTTCTACTGAGCAACTATACATCGAATGAAAAATCTTTCTTGAGATGATTTCTATCAATTTCGGAGGACAACATGGAACGACCGGATATGGAAGAACTCCAGAAACAGATCAACGACTGGAACGCCAAATACCCACTCGGCACCAAAGTTAAAGTGGAAGGATACGACGAGGAGAAGGTGACAAAGACCGAAGCCCGGATTCTTTTCGACCAGAAGGCGGTCATCTACCTGGAAGGCCACAATGGCTACTTCGATCTCGGAGACTGTACGCCGGTCTCAGACGCCGGGGAATCGGAAAGCTGAAAGGCATCGACCCCTTTTCCCCGGACGCTCTATATCCGAAAGATAGCCCGACACACTGGGCATTCGATACGATCGCCGGATTGTATTCGTCCCATTGAAAGGCGTTTCAGGTCCCAATACCCCACGCTGCTGGAGAGCCGGAAAAGACTATCGGCGATGATGGCCCTGCTGCCGGTTCGCTCATTCACAACAGTATCCTTTTCGATGTTTTCGGATGATTCGAGGTCTATGCCATCAAAAGAATACAGGACTGGAAGGTTTCCGGCATTGCCACCAGACGAAAAGCTTGAAACGGTTCCATCGTAAATGACTTTCCGAACAAAAATGATCTCTGTCGTAGTGGTGTCGCTTCCGGCGATCCTATTTGCAGTTCTCTACTTCGGCATCACCATCCCCCTCGGCTTTTTGGAGGGTCGCCTGGAATTGCTTGCCGGTCGTTTGCTCGACCGAGAAGTGGTCATTGAAGAGCCGGTACGGTTGAAGATTTCATTTCACCCCATGATCCGGTTCGGCGGGATTTCCATCGGCAACCCCGCCGGTTGGGAGACAGAGGACCGTTTCCTCACCGCTGACCAAGGACAGGGGCAGATCGACTTGCTTTCTCTGCTGCAAGGGGATCTCCGTATTGAAAATTTGGAGTTGAAAGGCGTCGACCTGCTACTGGTCACCCGTTCCGATCAGACGGTCAACTACCGGTTTGCAATCGCCCGCAGGAAAACGGATACAGGCACCGGAAGCCATGAATTTGCGAAATTGGACAATGTACATCTGCGGGACCTCCGAGTCCGTTATCGGGATGAGCTCACCAACAAGGAATATGAAATTACCGTGTCCAACGCCCGTGGTCAGGGTGCGGCTGGACTTCCGCTTTATTTCTCCGCCGAAGGTACTTTTGGAGGGCATCCCTATTCACTGGAGGTCGAGGGCGGATCTCTATCAGAGCTGATAAAGGGAGAGAACCCCTGGCTTCTCAAAAACGGCAAATTGGTTTTCAGTGACGTTGTCGTGGACGTATCCGGTACGGTCATACGCAGTTCGGATGGAGGATCGACAACGATCGACATCGCCCTTTCCGGCAAGAGCCTGAAAGCAATTGGGAACATTGCGGGGTTTACCATGCCGGAATTCGGCGAATTCTCACTGGCAGCCCGAATCGGTATTCGCTCGGGTATGTTTACTGCGACCCGGATCGAGATGGATGCAGGCAATGCTTCACTGACGGGCGATCTCGTTCTTGCGTTGCATCGTGATCGACCGTCTTTGTCCGGAAATATAACGGTTCCGGTTCTTGATTCCGCGTTTTTTTCCAAACTGAAGGGCGACCATTCAGACCCGAACCATACCGGCAACTCATACGGTAGCGCTGAAGACCGACTCCCTTGGGAAGTACTTCAATCGGTGGACACCGACCTCCACCTGATAGTGAAAAAGATATCCGCCGATCCGTTTCAATTGAAAAATTTGAAAGCTACGGCATCCCTTGTGGACGGTGATCTGATGTTGCCCTTTTCCGTCACGGCAGTGGAGGCCTCGGTTGATGGTCGAATGGACGTCTTGACGGATCCAGAGACTCCAGAACTCCACATGAGGATTTACAGCGCCGGCACCCAAATGGAGCCCCTCCTCAAAGCCGTTGCACCCAAGCTGCAGTACAGCGGCCGGATTGGATCCATATCCTTGGAGGGAAACACCCGCGGCAAAAGTCTGGGGGAATTGGCGGAGGGTTTCAATCTCAGCCTGAAGGTCGGCCCCACCCAACTGTCCACGGAATCCGGCCCCATTTTCGCTGCAGACGGATTGACTCTCGAACGCAGGGCCGGGCGGTATTTCACCCTTTCCGCAGGTGGCGATTTCATGAGTCGGCCCTTCAAACTGGAAGTCAGCAAAGGGAATGCGGACAAAGACCCAAACGACCCTGCGGGACCGCTCAGAATACGGCTTGATGCTTGTGATGCGAAATTGCAGTTGGATGCGGCCCCAACCCCCAATCAACCAGGCCGCAATGCTGCTTTTCAATTTTCAGTGGAAGGTACGGGAGGTTGCGGATTGCTTGATCCCGTAGCGAAGTTCATGAACCAAGCCGCCGATTTTTCAGTTTCCGGAGAGGGAAGCCTGGGGCCGGAAAGTTGTTTTCTGGAGTTGGGGAAAATCCGCTTGGGCAATATCGTTGCCGATGGCACCGCAGAGCTGAAAGCGGACAGCCAGGGAGAACCCCTCATACTGGCCACTACCCACATGGACAAATTCGACCTCGGATCCTTTCTTGCAGAAAGGAAAAGGAGAGCGGAAGACGGGGGAGCAAAAGGGACGGGCTCTGTAGAAACCCCCGTGAATGGAAACGAACAGGACGGCGATGGAGCGATCCGTATCGTGGAGCAGCAAAGACAACTTTTCAAGCGACTCCTGACCATGGACCTGCTGCCGCAGAAACGCTTGCTGGCTACGGATGCCGATCTGCGATTCGTTTTGGATCAACTGGAAACGGGCCGGGGCCGTATAGAGAATGTCCAGTTTACAGCGCACATAAAAGATGGAAAGCTCACACGCTCACCCTTTCAGGCAGAAATCGCCGACAAGCTGTTCAAGGGCGATGCCAAAATGGACCTGACAGGAGAGATCCCCGCCGTCCAACTCGACCTGGTGTCGGAAAGACTCAATCTTCCGGAGCTGTTTCATGCGTTCCAACTCGGTCGGTCTCCTAACATTACAGCGGACCACGTACGCCTTCAATTCGATTTGAAAGGAAAAAACGTACAGGAATGGGCTCTCCAGAGCTCACAGAAGATTCTCATTCAGGGAGGAAGGTGGATTATTGGGCGGAAGGTCTTAGAGCCGCTGCAGATCGATATTGAGCGGGTCTCCTATAGCAGCACTCCAGAAGAACCTGCCCGAATCGCACTTTCCGGGGCTGTCAATTCCGAGCCGCTTTCCCTCGAGCTTTTTGAAGATGGATTGCTGGCACGGAGCACCGGTGAGCCCTTTCAGGTCCAGTTCAAAGCCGGGTTGGCGGACGCCCGCCTCTCCATTGACGGCAAAAGGATACGCCGATCGCAAAACAACAAGGAATTCCTATTGCACACCGTTTTGTCGGGTCATCGCATGGACAGCCTGAATCGACTGCTCGGTTTCAACCTGCCGCCCTTTGGCCCATACCGTATCGAAGGCACACTGGAAAACCGAGGGGATGCGATACATTTGCCTGATTTGACGGTGAAAATCGGGGAAACCTCTTTGAATGGGGAGATCGCTCTCAGCGGCACCCGAAAAGAGAACGGTTCCCTCGCTTTTCCACTCCATCTCGAAACCCGCCTGAAGGCGGATTCCATACAGCTTGATGATTTCCAGCTGGTTGACTGGTCGCCTTTGAAACAGCAGGAAAAAGCTGGTACCGCCTCCGTCCCTGGAGAGACATCAACAGGGTCGGAACCGGCGGCAAGGGCCGTAAGCCGACTGAAAGATTTGCTCAGTCCCGAACTGGCGGCCCTGATCGAGGGATCACTACATGTAGAGGTCGGAAAAGTACTTTCCGGCAAGGACAAACTCGGGGGCGGAAAGCTCAGTGTTCGTCTGGAGAACGACCGTTACTCTCTTGAAGACCTCCACCTCGATATCCCGGGGGGGTCTATTCGGATTCAGGGCGCCCTGCGGCCTGCTGCGGATCATCTCGAAGCCCAATTGGCCATGCAGGTGGAACAACTGGATTACGGCATATTGCTACGGCGCGCATCACCGGACAGCAACGCGAAGGGGAAACTGAACTTCAATCTGGATTTGCGATCGACCGCTGGGAATCCTAGCCAACTGAAAGAACATCTGAGCGGCCATCTGGGGATCGGCGTGGTACCCGAGGGCCTTTCAGCCGATGCCATCGATTTGTGGGTGGTGAACATTTTGACAAGAGTTTTACCCGCCCTTTTGAAGGGCAGCCCATCGCAAGTGAACTGCATAGCTGCAAAATTTACGGTTGATGACGGCATCGTGCATCCGGACGTCTTTTTATTGGACACGACGAAGATGAGGGTTCAGGGGAAAGGAGGGATCAATCTAAAAACGGATGTCATCGACTTCCACATGAAACCCATGCCAAAGTCAGCCCAGTTTTTCAGCCTGGCAACACCGATCAGCATTACCGGCTCCATTGGGGACGCTCACATCAAGGTCTCCGCCGGCGGTGTACTGACCACCTTTTTCCGTGCCGCGACCAGCGCGATAACGGTTCCTTTCCAGTGGCTCTTTTCCCAGAGCATGGCGCCGGATGGACAAGAAGCCTGCTCCAAAGCGATGGACTGGGTAAAAGAGCAAAATCCATTCTACAAACAGCTACCCAAATAATTGCGCATCGTTTTCGCCTGCCGGTTCAACGAAAAACATTCATTCAAGGATTGAACCCTGTTTGCGGCATTGATGAAAGGATAGGGGGTTAAACGAAAACACAAGTATCCACCGGTTCTCGCTCATAAAATAACTTGTTGACTTTACTTCCGAAAACACATATTTTTTCGAAACATGCGTCGCCCCTGGAACTCGCTGCAAACGGGTTCCGGAACCTGTAACCCTTTCACCCGGCCTCATCGTATCGGATTTTTTCAAGCCGTATCGTTACCGTATTCGTGTGTTTGGCTGTGTCGTTCGACCCGTCGTTAACCCAAGCAAACGCATTGAAATGCCTTCAGAACAGTCCTACACCTTGACCGTGGACGAACTTGCCCAAGCGCTCAACCGGGATCACGATTCCGTGTTGACCGATCTTGACGCAGAAAGCCTTGTGCGGCTGCCCAGCGGAAAGTGGGGGCTTTCGCCCGGGAGGGTTCGAGACTATCTGGCGGGAATCGGCGCTCGATACCCGTTTCAGGTCATTGCCAATATCAATCTGAAAGGGGGCACCGGAAAAACCACCACCACCATCTCCGCCGCCACCCGCGCCACCCAGTACGGCTACAGGGCCTGCGTAGTCGACTTGGACGCCCAAGCCAACGCCACCTTGGCATTCGACCGGGTTCCGGATGAGGACGACCCCGTGTTCTGCGACATCTGGCAGCATCCGAAAGACATGGTCATGGGAACGATCCGGCCTGTCTCCGAATTCCTCTATATCCTGCCCTCATCCCTTGAAAACAGCCTGCTGGACGTGAGTCTCGTCAACCCCGGATTTCAGAAAAAGGCCGTCCGGGGTGTGTGCGACGTACTGCGGGAGAACGGTTTCGAACTCGTCCTGATCGACTGCCCCCCGTCTTTGGGCACAGCAGTGATCTCGGCCATCTGTGCTGCCGATACCATCGTGATACCGGTCTGTTGTGATGAATTTTCCCTGAAGGGGCTCGAATTCACGCTGAAAGAAACCGATTCCATCTGTGATG
>JAJDOA010000067.1 GCA_022340405.1 Desulfobacteraceae bacterium
GGACGAAGCCTGGAAAAAGGTGAAGACCGTGCGCGGAGCGGAGAAGTCCTCCGCCACAGACGAGTCCGGGCTTAAGGACGGCCTGACGTACGATTACCAGCTGACGGCATACGACGACCGCGGGGAAACCGGACCGTCTCCCGCCGTCGTCGCGGAAACCAAGCCGACCCCCCCGGCCCCGGAGGGGTTGGCGGCAGAATCCGGCGGCGTCAAGTCGGTGCAGGTGCGTTGGGAGCCCGTGGAGGATCCGGACGTCAAGGGATACGCTGTTTATCGCAGCGAAGGCGAGAGCGGATCCTTCGAACGCATCGCCCGTGTCACCAAGGAAACCGCCTACCGAGACAAGGGTTCGGGATTCACGCCCTTGAAGGACGGCGTCGCCTACACCTATCAGGTGGCCGCCTACAACCGCTACGACGCGGAAGGGGAGCGCGCCGGACCCGTGACGGCCCGAACCAAGCCCCGGCCGACCCCGGTGGCCGCCTTGACCGCAGCGCTGAAGGAAGACCGCGTGGTGGTGCAATGGGAGCCCGGTCCGGAAGACGACATTCAGACTCAGGTCCTCTCCCGCAGTCAGAATCAAGGTTTTTGGAGCGAGTTGGAGAAGATGCCCGCCGGTCGAACCACCTTCGAGGACGCGGATGTCAAGTCCGGCGCCAGCTATCGATACCGGATCGTGGTGACCGATGCCGACGGCCTGCAAAGCGACGCGGCGGAAAGCGAGCCGGTAACGGTACCCTAGCTCGGCAAACCACGAAATCCCCCGGTACGGCCGTCACCCAAACGAAACGAATACAAAATCCAAATTTAGAAACAGCCTTTAAATCGATCGGTAGGGGAGGGGTTTATCCCCTCCCGCTGCTGGGATCACCTACCGCGGGCAGGCGGGGATCAACCCCGCTACGAAGGACATGAAAAACCCATATCCGTCGGAACACGTTTTTGGCAATTGCTATAGCAACTGATGAGATCCCGGGAAGTGGGGCTGCGGGGAGTCCTCCATCAAGGCAGCAGGGCGTCGCGTTCGCGGTTCCACAGCACCCACTCGTCCACCTCTTTTGCAGGATCGAAGGCCTCCGGCCTGCCCGGCCGTCCGGAACGGTCGATGCGCAGGCGCTGGAGCTGGCGGAGGATGATTTCCTCCCATTGCTGTTCCGAAACCTCCGCCGGCCATGAAAAGGCTTCCTTGGCAGCGCCTTCGGCAATGATGGGTGGGCCTACCCCCACCACCCCCTGGTACACGTAGATGTCCGCGCTTTTGTCCACAGCTGCGTCGATGCGGTAGACTGTGCCTCGCACGCCGATGGTCGCACTCGGGAGATTGCTGAAGAACCTTCCGTCTTTTTCCATGAAAACTTTGCCGACACGGGCCCAGAAGCGGCCCTTTCGGAGTTCGGACACGAAAGACGGAGATTTCTCCTCGCCGGTGTAGCTTTGGCGGATTTGAAGGGTTGTCCGCTTCCCCAGTCGGATGACCGAGCCTCCAGCCAGCGTGATCTCGATCCGACCGTCTTCTCCGGTCTGAACGAAGAACTTCTCCTGAATGGCCATCCCCTCCCGGAGAAGTGTCCACGGCCCGTCCGGTGCGGGCCCGGATTCCACTCTGCCCTGCACCCAGGTGGCCGTCGTCGCCTGGGCGCCTGCAGGGGATACCGCAATGGTAATGGTCAACAGCCACCCCACCGCCAGCAGGGCCGGAAGTCCCCCCATCCCAACCAGAATGTGTCGATAACGGTGCACGCTACTCGCTTTCTTCGTCTCTACGCCGTCCGTTGATACCAATTGACAAAAATATGTTCCGATTGAAAAGGCTTTATTGTCTTTCTTAGGGGCGGGGTTTATCCCCGCCCGCATTGCGGGGTCCGTCATGCTGCAACGGGAGGGGATAAACCCCTCCCCTACATTTCTATGGTACCGCATAACGGAAACGGAACCGAATTCTGACAATTGCTCTAATCCGTCACGATGATCACCCGACCCCGCGACAGAACGCCTGCCGCCTTTTGCAGCTGCCGTACCTGCGACGCTTCGGATTCGGAAAGCACGAGCTCGCCGGGCCGGTCGGTTGCGCGCAGTGCGCGTACGGTCAACGGCTTTGCACCCGCCCGGGAATCCGCTTGGGCTGCCTTCATGGACTTCCGGTAGGCAGCAGCGCCGTAGTGGTCGAGATAGGCTCTGGAAACGGCGAAGTGGCTGAACACCGTATCTCCGTCAGGGTCGAGAAGGCGGGGCGCCACCGCAGGGGTGAAGGAAAGACCGGCGGCGTCCACGATCAGGCCGGTGATCTCCGCGGTCGGCATCGGCGGCGGAGATGACGATACGGTGCGGGATGGAGAAGCGCCCATGCCGCTCATGCGGAGGCCGTCCAAAGGTGCCGCCAGAACCACCTCGGCGGAGCCGTCTCGATAGTATTTGGCATCGCAGCGGCGGGCATTGAGTACAAGACCGGAAAGGTTGCGGGTGCTTTCGGGGATCTCTGCCGCGGTCTTGCCCCCCTCGACGGCGACGCTGGAAAAAGCCCGAAGCAGATTCTGCTGTGCGTTGACCTCGGCGGCCCGCTCCATCATGCGAAGCCGCGTCGGAGTGTCGAATTCGCGGGAAAAATTCACTTTTCCTTTCCCCCTGGCCAGAACAAGTCTTTTTTCCCAGTCCACAAGGAAGTCCTCGACCTGTTCGGCCAGATCCCGGCAGTGCGGTATTTCCGGATCCGTGATGCGAATCACGACTTTTCCGAGCCCCAAAAAAGCCGGGGACTGCAGCAGTACCAGCGCTGCCGTCGGATCCACCACCAGCTCGCCTGGCGAGCCGGGCCCGAGTGCGACGGCATGGGCCTTCAACGGATTGCGGCCGACGACATCCTCTGGAACCGTCTCCGCACCGGCGATGTACCGGACCGCCGCCCCTTCGGCGAATACCTGGCGTTCCACTGTTTTTTCGCTGAACAGAAGACGGCCGTCGGGGCTCAAAAGCTTCGGAGCCATGGAGGGGGCGAATGCCAGTTCGGTTGCATCCAGTACCAGTCCGGTATAAGGGGAGGGGCGGGTTGCCACCTCGGTGCCCACGGTTTGCAGTTGGGCCGGCGTTACGATTCCGGCCAGGGGAACCTTGACGACCATGTCGACTCCCCCGTCGGCATAGTACTTGGCCCTGCAGATTGTGGCGCCTTGCACGTGCGCTTGAATGGCGGAGAGGGTTTGCACGTTGTCGCCGGCCACGGTTTCGCTGGTGATGCGAACCCCGGAAAGGACCGCCGCCGCCTTCCGATAGGCGTCCAGTGTGGCGGCCCTCTGGGCCATTTGCTTGATGGCCGCAACCGATCGTTTCCTGTTGCGGCTAACGCCCGGTGAGGCCGTACCTTGGACGATCACGGCGTTTTGGGTCCATACGACGCCGCCGTGTCCGACACGTTCCGCCCATGGCCCGCAGGGGTTATCGGCAGGAGTGTCGCTCGATTGCGCCGCAAGGGGGAACAAAAGCAGCAACAACCCGATCCACAGGCATGCATGGCGATTTCCTAGCCGCTTGTTTTTGAGCTTGCTGTGCAGCATTTTCCCAATCCCCGATCCAACGACCCATTGGTCTCTATGATTGGTTGATTTCAAACCGGGTGCTTTGCACCCGGTACCAACCGCAACGACTTGAGCACTGAGGTGCTATTGTCTTTTCGGCCTTTGGCCGAAAATCCAAGCCACCCGCTTTGCGGGTGGTCGTTGGCTCCGAACAAGGGGATTGTAGCAAAACTTGGAGGTTTCGTCTTCAGAAATCCCGAAACAAAACCTTGATTCGATCGCTTCGATATACTAAGAGTTCCGAAATTTTATTGTACGGCCCGGTCGAGGGGATGATGCGAGAGGGCGATTCCGGCATCCGGAATCGCCAGGCTTCCAAGCCACCGACAACCAACACCCAGGGGGAATGAAATGACCTTTTTCCGAACGCTTGCTTTGCTGTCCGCCGTATGTTTTCTTTTTTCCTGTGCGGCCGGTTCATCCAGGAGCGCGAAGACCGACGAACCCACATCCTTTTCCCGGGAAAATATCGTAAAGCTCCGTGTCGGAATGACTTCCGAAGAGGTGGTGGAGATATTCGGTCTTCCATTGAAAACCGAAGCCGATGTCTGCGGTGAAACGACATCGAGTCCCTGGACCTGCATCACCTGGTGGTACAACAGCAAATCCCTGGCCCAGTCCACCCGTATGGTGTTCGAAATCCATAACGAAACATTGTATTTGAACCGTTGGGTGACCAACTGATCCCGGACGGATCGTTTCTTTTGGATGGGATGTGAACCGGATTCCTCCGGGATCAAAGGGCAAAGCGCAAACCGTTTCTGGGTTCGCGCTTTGTTTTTTTGACTTCCGCACGATTCGTCAATTTATGCTTTCTTCAGAGAAATTCCCGCCTTCGTTTTTCGAACGGTAAAAGCATCTCCCTGCTTGAATCCGAGGTCGGCGATGATGTTCTTCGGAAT
>JAJDOA010000103.1 GCA_022340405.1 Desulfobacteraceae bacterium
CCACTTTTCACCCCAGACGATGACTAGAAACTCTCTCAAAGCAGATCCCCCCTCATGATCATCGGATTGGACGTGGGCGGAACCCACACCGATGCCGTGCTGTTGGCCGACGACGGCCTTCGTGCTGCAGTGAAAGTTCCCACCGATGCAAACGATCTGTTTCACTCGGTGCTTTCCGGACTCGAACAGGCCGTTCGCGGCCAGGACCCTGCACGCATTCGCCGCATCGTGCTGAGCACCACGCTGACCACCAATGCCATCGTGCAGAGCCGAATCGGACCGGTGGGAATGATCGTCTCCGGGGGGCCGGGCATCGACCCGGAGCTTTTCCGCTTGGGAGACCACTATGTGTGCGTTTCCGGTGCCGTCGACCACCGCGGCCGGGAGACGGAGCCTGTCGATGAAGCGCAAATCCACGCCGCCGGTCAACGATTCCGCAAGAATGGAGTCCGCCATGTCGGAGTGGTGGGGAAATTCTCGGTGCGGAATCCCTCCCATGAAAACCGTATCGGGCGGATTTTGGCCGATGATTTCGAACAGGTGTTTCTGGGACACCGCTGCGCCGGTCTGCTGAATTTTCCGCGCCGAATTGCCACCACCTACCTCAATGCCGCCGTCTATCCGCTCTACCGCGATTTTTTCCTTGCCGTGAAGCAGTCGCTGGAGCGGATGGGCTTTACCGTCCCCATCCGGATCCTCAAGGCCGACGGTGGAAACATCCAGTTCGACGCCTCCCTGGATGCACCGGTACAGACGATCCTTTCCGGTCCGGCTGCCAGCGTCATGGGGGCCACGGTATTTGCGCCACCGGATGCCGACTGTCTCGTGTTGGACATCGGCGGCACCACCACGGACATGGCCCTGCTGGTGAAACGCATTCCCCTGCTGAATCCGCTGGGAATCGAGATCGCCGGCATCAAGACATTGGTGCGAAGCATGGAAGTCCATTCCATCGGAATCGGCGGTGACAGCACCGTCCGGATTCGGGACGGGCGCATTGTCGTAGGGCCCGAACGGTCCGGTCCGGCCATGGGCTACGGCGGTGCGCATTTTACCCCCACCGACGCTTTGATGATCCTGGGCCGCATCGAGGACGGCAGTCCCTCCCGGGCCCGGGAGGGGGCGCAGCCCTTGGCCGCCATGCTGGGTGTCACGGTGGAGGAGGCGGCCAAGGCGGTGTTCGTCGAGACCTGCCGCAGTATCCTCGACGAGTCAGCGGCGTTTATCGAACGAATTCGGCAAAAGCCTGTCTACACCGTTCACGAAATGCTCGACGGGGCCACGTTGTCTCCACGGCGCATTCTGATCCTGGGCGGACCGGCCGAGCATTTTGCCGGCGGCTTGTCTTCTCTTTCCGGCTGGGATGTCGAGGTGGTGCCCCGCAGCCCGGTGGCCAATGCCATCGGTGCCGCCTTGGCGCGAACGACTTCCCAGGTAACCCTTTTTGCCGACACTGAACTGGGCATGGCCAGTGCACCCGAGGAACAATTCCACACCGGCATCGACCGAGGTTTTTCCCTTGCCGACGCCCTTTCCCTTGCCCGCCAGTTGCTGTGCAAAAGGGCCGTGTCGTGGGGAGCCAATGCCGATACCCTGGAAATGGACACCGTGGAGGCCCTCGAGTTCAACATGGTTCGTGGCTTTCGGACCGCTGGCAAAAACATTCGGGTGACGGTTCAGGTAACGCCCGGGCTCATCCGCGGCTACGAACAGCGAATCCGCTGAGCAGGAGAAACCGATGTTGAAAGCCCGCCGCCCCACCGGGCTGGTTTTTTTCCCAGCCTTTGACTGGGCAATCAGCCCGACCCACCCCGAACGCGAGGAACGGCTGCTGTATACCCAGGACCAGGTGTTCGAAGAGGGGATCCTGGACATCGACGGCATCCATGAGCTCAAGCCCCTGCTGGCGGAACATCGGGATATCGAGCGCGTGCATTTCTGTGTCCCGGGCGTGGACGAGGTGACCACCGAATCCCATTTCATCAGCGCCGGAGGGGCCCAGGCCATCGGCAACGCGGTCTTGGAGGGAAGGGTTGCGTGCGGCTTTGCGCTGGTGCGGCCACCGGGCCATCACGCCATGCGCGTCGTGCACGGAGCTCGCGGGTTTTGCAATATCAACATCGAAGCCGTCATGATCGAATCGCTCCGGAGCCGCTTCGGCGTGCAAAAAGTGGCGGTTGTCGACACGGACTGCCATCACGGGGACGGAACCCAGGACATTTACTGGCACGACCCGGACACGCTGTTCATATCGATCCATCAGGACGGCCGGACCCTGTATCCCGGCTCCGGTTTTCCCCAGGAGATGGGTGGACCGAACGCCGTGGGAACCACGGTCAACGTTCCTCTTCCGCCCTACACATCCGAGGAGGGAATTCTGGCCGTGGCAAGGCAGCTGATCCTTCCCATCCTGGCGGATTTCGAACCGGATCTGATCGTCAACTCCGCCGGTCAGGACAATCACTACTCCGATCCCATCACCAACATGAATTTCTCGGCCCAGGGTTACGCGGAACTGACGCGACTGCTGGCGCCGGACATCTGTGTTCTGGAAGGGGGTTATGCCATCGAGGGGGCACTGCCCTACGTCAATGCCGGCATCATCCTGGCACTGGCCGGTCTGGACACACACCGGATTCGGGAACCGGACTATCACCCGGAGCGCATCCGCCAGCCTCCTGAGGTGAACCGATGGGTGGATAAAATCTGCGACGCCCAGATGGAAAACTGGGAGCAAAGAAGCGCCTTTCGGGATCGGATCCTCGGTACCGGCCAGGAATTTTCCGATCGTACCCGGCCCATTTTCTACGACACGGACGGTATCCGCGAAGAGCAGCGGGAGCGGGTGCGCTTGTGTCCGGACTGCGGCGGCGTGTGGCGCATCGACTCCGTTACCGACCGGAACGCCCGTATTTTGGCCGTTCACATTCCGCGCGGCGCCTGCCGGGATTGCCGGGAAACAGGATACCGCTGGTTCGAGGAGGGAAAGCCGGACCCCTTCCGGCAGGTAGCCCTGCAGGACCGATCAGCGGATCGGTATACGGTCAAACCTCGCCGCTGAGCTTTCCCCTGCACGAAGAAAACCGGATGCAGGACAGACGCCGATGCATGGACACGGACCCCAATTTCAACATCTCCGCAATCTCCGTCTGAGAGCACTCGTTGTCGACGCGGTCCGGGGCTTTTTCAAGAACAGGGGATATCTTGAGGTGGAAACGCCCGTAAGGATCCCCTCGCTCGCGCCCGAGGCGAACATCGATGCGGTGTCCTCGGAAGGGTGGTATCTGCAGACCTCGCCGGAGCTGTGCATGAAGCGGCTTCTCGCCGCAGGCCACGAGCGTATTTTCCAGATATGCCGATGTTTTCGAAAGGGGGAGCGGGGCGCACGGCACCTTCCCGAGATGACCCTTCTAGAATGGTATGCCGCCGGCAGCACCTATCTTCACCTCATGGACGAGTGCGAAGCCCTGATGCGGGAAGTGGCCCGCAAGGTGAGCAGCGGCGGGGATCGCATCGTCTACCAGGGCCACGAACTGGACCTTTCCGCCCCCTTTCATCGTCTGCCCGTAACGGAGGCTTTTCACAGGCATGCCGCCCTTACCATGGAGGAGGCCCTGCGCGCAGGTCGCTTCGACGAGTGCATGGGTTTGGAGATCGAACCCCGTTTGGGCTTCGGTCGTCCCGTGTTTCTCTTCGACTATCCGGCCTCCACCGCTGCGCTGTCACGGCTGCATCCGGGCAACCCGCTGCTGGCCGAGCGCTTTGAGATGGTTGCCTGCGGATTGGAACTCTGCAACGGGTTCACCGAACTGACCGATGCAACGGAGCAGCGGGAACGCTTCGCTGCGGAAAGGCAGGCCCGGAAAGACTCTGGGAAAGCCGACTGTCCCATGCCCGAAACCTTTCTGGCCGCCCTGCCGGACATGCCCGATGCCGCCGGGAATGCACTGGGCCTGGACCGCCTGGTCATGCTTTTTGCCGACGCCGCTACCATCGACGAGGTGGTATCGTTTGTTCCGGAGGCGCTTTGAAAAGGTAGGTTTTGCCCAGAAAGGCAAAACCCGCAATGCCTGCGAGCATGACGAAGGCGCCCAGGCTGAAGGCGTGGCGTAGGTCTACAGCGTCCATCATCCATCCCCCGAGCAGCGAACCGGCGAGCATCCCCAGGCTGTGGGCCATGGTCAGCAGGGCCATCACCGACCCCATGGCGTCGGCGCGGCTCCCCTTGGAGACGGCCATGGCCATCAAGGGGGGCATGGACAGGCCCCCGCCGATGCCGAAGAGCACAATCACGCCGAGCAGGTGCCAGAAGTGACCGGCCCACTGAAACAGCAGCAGGGACAGCGCCACGATCAGGCCGCCGCAGATCACCATGGCCCCGCGATGCACGCGATCGGCCAGCCAGCCCATGGGGGCTTGGAGCGAACCGCTGACGAACACCCCCAGCATCACGAGAACGCCGGTGGCGGAGCTGCTCAGTGAAAAGGTGACGCTCGCCAGCACCGGCATGAAGGACCAGACCACGCCGATGCTCGATGTATAGGCGAACCGAAAGCTGAACAGCGCACCGATCTCCGGATCCCGAAGCAATACGCGCCACGGCAGAATGGCACGCTGGTTGAGAACCGTCTGCTCCTCTCGTGTCGGAGGCAGAATGAACGCACAGAGCGCGCAGCCCGCCAGCGTCATCATCCCCATGGCCGCAAACGCGGTGTCCAACCCGAACCCGTCTCGAATCAATCCGCCGAGAACCGGACCGGCGCTGAGGCCGAAGAACACGGACATGTTGAAAGCGCCCATGGAAAGACCTTCGCTGCCCTCCGGCGTGATGTCTCCGACATAGGCCTGCACCACGGGCATGATCATCGCCGACGCGATGCCCTGGATAAAGCGAACAGCGATGAGGCTCTCGATGCTGTCAGCCAGCATGAACAATCCCGAGATGAGGGCATAGGCCAGCAATCCGGTCACGATGAAGGGTTTGCGGCCCCGTTGGTCGGACCATTTTCCGAAAATGGGAAGGAAGAGGGTCCGAGACAGGGAAAAGGCGCCGAAGATAAGCCCGATGGCAAAGCCGCCGGCGCCGAGCTGGTGGGCGTATACCGGCAGCAGAGGGACCACGATGCCCACGCCCGTCAACGTGGAGAACAGGGCGAAGAATAGAGTGGCGAAGATTTTCCGGTCCAGCTGCGTCATGACCTGCGGTTTGTATCACTTCGGAAAGGAAAACGGAACGGTTTATGGCGGTGTCAGCCCTACCGTACTAGAACCCATCTCAAAATTAGGATTTTCGTTCAAGGTCAAGGCGGGGTGCGGCGCTTAACCGGAGGAATACATAGCGTATTTCGAGGATTTAGCGCCTTGCCCCAACGCCGAGATTGGGCGTGAGGGGAGGTTTTGAAACCACTTCTACCCGAAACTCCAGTACAGGGCAGTCGCTCCGAGTGCCCAGCAATAGGGGGCAAAACGGTGAAGGGTTCCCCTTTTCACGATGCGCATCAATGCCCGCAGCGCCAGGTACCCGACCGCTCCGGCCACCGCGGTTCCCGTCAGCACCTGTGAAGCCGGCACCGCGCTGGCAGTGGCGGCGTCCCGCAGCGACAGCAGCATCGCGCCGCAAATGGCCGGCAGCGACAGCAGAAACGAAAAACGTCCGGCCAGTTCCCGGTCGATTCCGAGGAACAGCGCCGCCGCGATGGTGGAGCCGGATCGGGATATGCCCGGAAGGATGGCCATTCCCTGGACGACGCCGATGACGAGCGCGTCCACGAAGCGAAACTGCCGGATCGTCCGCTCCGGTCTCCCGGCATACCGTGTCAGCCACAACAAGATTCCGGTCAGGATCAAGGTGACGCCCACGATGGCGACCGAACCAAAAATTCGATCTGCGACCCGGTGGAACATCAGCCCGATGAAGGCCGTGGGAACGCTGCCGGCGACAATCAGGCCCATCATGCGCAGATCCGCATCGGAGCGCAGCGCCGGCCGGAGCCCTCCGGACCGCCGGACCCGACTTGGAAGCGCCACCGCAGCGGAGGCCATCTGCCGCAGGTCGCCGGCGAACACCGCGCACACCGCAAGCAGGGTTCCAAAATGAACGCTGACGTCGAAAAAAAGCTCCGGCTCCGTCCACCCGAACAGACGCTGCAGCAACACCAGATGACCCGAGCTGCTCACCGGCAGGAATTCGGTGAGTCCCTGGACCAGTCCCAACAGGATCGCCTGCAGCATATCCATCGGCGATCAGCCCTTCACCACGGCCAGCGGTCGCAGCCGGGCCACCTTTCGGGAAATGCCGGCGCCCTCCACAACGTCTACGACCTCTGTGATGTTCTTGTAAGCTTCGGGAATCTCCTCGGCCAGGGTGGATCGCCCGGTCCAACGCACCAGAATTCCGCGGTCCTCCAGTTCCCGCTGGATGGCGCGGCCCTTGCTCCGCTTCTTTGCCTGCTTTCGACTCATCACCCGGCCGGCACCGTGGCAGGTGGATCCGAAGGTCTCCTCCATTGCCTGTCGGGTTCCGGCGAGAACGTAGGATGCCGTGCCCATATCGCCGGGGATGATCACCGGCTGGCCCACCGCCCGGTAGCTTTCGTTCACGGCCTCATGCCCCGGCGCGTAGGAGCGGGTCGCACCCTTGCGGTGCACGCAGAGAGTCCTCACCTCCCCGCCCACCTGATGCGCCTCCTTCTTGGCGATGTTGTGGCAGACATCGTAGACCAGGTGCATGGCCAATTCCCTCGGTCCGATCCCGAAGACGGACTCGAACACCCGGCGCGTGCGGTGCAGCATGAGCTGGCGGTTGGCCCAGGCGAAATTGGCTGCGCAGGCCATGGCTGCCAGGTAGCGCTGGCCGAGTTCGGAGGCGAGGGGGGCACAGGCCAGCTGCCGATCGGGCAGTTCGATGCCCCACTTGCGGGAGCTGCGGGCCATCTCCGCCAAGAAGTCGTCGCACACCTGATGGCCGAAACCCCTCGATCCGGAGTGAATCATCAGGGTCGCCTGCCCGGGAAACAAGCCGAAGACGTCCGCGGCCTGCGGATCGAATATTTCCTCCACAATGCCCACTTCCAGAAAGTGGTTTCCAGAGCCCAGTGTTCCCAGCTGCTTTTTTCCTCTTTCCATCGCCCGCTCGCTTACGGCCTGCGGATCGGCCCCCGTCAGGCATCCCTCCTCCTCGGTGTGCTCCACGTCACTGTCTTCGGCAAAGCCCTGTCGGGCCGCCCAGCGGCTGCCTTCGCGAAGCACCCGCTTTTCTTCGGTTCGGTCCAGGCGGACCGAACCGGTGGAGCCGACGCCGCAGGGAATTTCTCGATACAGCGTGTCGACCAGCTCCCGCAGCCGTGGGCGTAGATCCGCCTCGGACAAACCGGTAGCTGCCAGGCGGACCCCACAGTTGATATCGTATCCCACCCCGCCCGGCGAGACGATGCCGTCCTTCCAGTCGAAGGCCGCCACGCCCCCGATGGGAAAGCCGTAGCCCCAGTGCATGTCCGGCATGGCCAGGGACGCTCCGACAATACCGGGGAGTGTGGCCACGTTGGCCACCTGTCTGAGCGGCTCTCGCTGCTGCGGGTCGGTGTCCAGGCCCGGGCCCGCGAATACGATCCCCCGCACCCGCATTCGGTCTTGGCGCGGGATTTCCCAGCGGTAATCGTCGATTTGCCGGATTTCCATGTCCCGATTCTCCGTCTTGCGGGAACCTGTTGGTGTCGTAAATGGATGATACGGGCAATGATGCCCTACTGTAGCATATCCCTCACCCGTTTCTCCAGCGTTGCCGGTCGAATCCCGAAAGGGAAGAATCCGTTGGCCGGATCGGGGAATCGGATCCGTTGGGACAAGGCGACGGAGAAATGTCTTGACGGGAAACACACCAGATGAAAACAACAGGCGAAAATCGACAATGGAAAGGGAATCGATGATCGTACCGGTGATTCTGGCGGGTGGATCGGGAACGCGGCTTTGGCCGTTGTCCCGGGACCTGCATCCGAAGCAGTTTTTCAGTTTGTGGGATCGACGGTCGCTGCTGCAGAATACGGTGGGGCGCGTCGCCGGCCTCGCCGACGTCGGCGCTCCGATGGTACTGTGCAACGAAACCCACCGTTTCATGGTGGCCGAGCAATTGCGCGCCATGGACGTGGAGGCATCCGCGATTGTCCTGGAGCCGGTTGGGCGCAACACGGCCCCGGCGATTGCCGCAGCGGCGCATTGGTGTGCGGCCGAGGGTACGGATTGCCTGCTGCTGGTGCTGCCTTCGGATCATTTCATTCGAGACGTTCCGGGTTTTCACGCTGCGGTTCAAGCGGCATGCGGCCCGGCGCAAGACGGATATTTGATTTCCTTCGGCATCGTACCCCACAGCCCCGAAACCGGGTACGGCTATATACGAAAAGGGGAACCCATTGCCGGTTCGAGCGGGGTCGAGGCCGTCGTCGTCGACCGGTTCGTCGAAAAACCGGATCTCGAAACCGCAAAGCGGTATGTATCCTCCGGGCGGTACTGTTGGAACAGCGGCATGTTCCTGTTCCGGGCATCCCGGCTGTTGGAGGAGATGCAGCGCCACGCACCGGCGATTGCGCTCGCCGCCGGCGATGCCGTCTCCGCCGGCCGGTCCGATCTGGATTTCTTTCGTCTGGATGCGGAGGCATTCGGGGCCTGCCCCTCGGATTCCATCGATTACGCCGTCATGGAAAAAACCGACCGGGCCGCCATGCTCATGCTGGACGTCGGCTGGGACGACGTGGGTTCCTGGGACGCCCTTTGGCAGGTAGGGGAAAAGAACGGAGACCGGAATATTCTCCAGGGGGATGTGCTGGTTCTCGACGTCCGGGATTCCTACCTGCATGCCACCAGCCGGCTGCTGGCCGCCGTGGGTCTGGAACGCCACGTGGTGGTGGAAACGGCCGATGCCGTAATGATCGCCCCAAGGGACCGCACCCAGGAGGTGAAGCGCCTGGTGGAGCGACTCAAGGAGCGGAATCGGCCGGAGGCGAGGGTTCACCGCAGGCGCTACCGCCCTTGGGGCGTTTTGGAGAAGGTCTTGGAAGACGATCGTTTTCACGTCAACCGTCTCACCCTGAGACCCGGAGCCGGCATCGCGCAGCAGAAGCATTTTCACCGATCCGAACATTGGATCGTCGTGAGCGGCGAGGCCAGGGTGACGCGTGACAGGCAAGAAAGCGTTCTCGGCGCCGGCGAGTCCGTCTTCATTCCGGCCGGCGCGGTCCACCGCATCCGCAACCCGGGAAAGGAACCCCTGGAGGTGATCGAGGTGCAGGTCGGCGGACTGTTGGACGAAACGGACACCGTACGCCTTTGAAGGCTTTCGTCGTTTGATTGCAGGAGCCGCCCCGGAGCGGGCCAAGACCGGCCACACCCGTCCTGGCATCCAAGAAACGGGGTTGACGGAAGCGATTGCATGCCGGTATGTTTTATGCATTCTTCATGATGCGATCGGCTGGCATGGTATAACGAAAATCCTGATTTTGAGATCGCTTATAGTGTCGTGTCCCACAAGTTGCGGGCATAAGGATAGGGTTTCGTGTTGCGTCGAGCCAAAGGCGTCGATCCACAAAGCACGAAATTCGAATATTCCAAACCATGGAATTCACCGATTTGATTTTTATTCTGTAATTTGCTGCCAGCGGTTTGGGTCATTGGATCATTCGAGCTTTGGATTTGTTTCGGGTTTCGGATTTCGATATTCGGATTTGGCCCGCCTCAGCCGTGGCCTAGAGGCTTTGCT
>JAJDOA010000104.1 GCA_022340405.1 Desulfobacteraceae bacterium
AACGGCTTCATCCAGAAGCCTTTCACCATGGAGCGGCTCTCCCGGAAGGTCCGCAGCGTGCTGGACCGAATACCTTCCTAGAACCCATCTCAAAAGTGTCTTTATTTTGAGATGGACACTAGTGTTCTGTCCCACAAGTTACGGGTATAAGGATAGGGTCTCGTGTTGCGCCAAGCCAAAGGCGTCGATCCACAAAGCACGAAATTCGAATATCGAAATTCGAAACAGCCCCAAGACTCGTCTTTCACGCCCCCTCCACTACCCACGCTCCTGCCGTCTCACATCGAATGCCCCATCGTACCGTTCCGGCAAAGGATCTCGTAAAACGCCGAGATCTGACGCTGAAGCCGATCGAACTGCTCCGGATAGAGGGACTGGGCACCGTCGCTCAGCGCGCGCTCGGGCTCATGGTGAACTTCCACCATCAACCCATGGGCGCCGACAGCCACGGCCGCCCGTGCCAGCGGGATCACCTGGTCCCGGAGCCCGGCTGCATGGCTGGGGTCGATGATGATGGGCAAATGGCTCTCCTTTCGCACGACCGGAACAGCCGAAAGGTCCAATGTGTTGCGGCTGTGGTTTACGAAGGTTCGCACCCCGCGCTCGCAAAGGATCACTTGGTCGTTGCCTTCGCTGAAAATGTATTCGGCGGCCATCAGCCATTCGTCGATGGTGGCCGCCATGCCCCGTTTGAGAAGGATGGGCTTTTTGGCCCTTCCGGCCCGGCGCAGCAAACTGAAGTTCTGCATGTTTCGGGTTCCGATCTGAATGATGTCGGCGTATTCTTCCACCAGATCGAAAGTTTCGGTCTCCATGACTTCGGTAACCACCGGCATTCCAGTCTGTCGGCGGACCTCGGCGAGAATGACCAACCCCTCTTTTCCCAACCCCTGGAAGCTGTAAGGTGATGTTCGCGGCTTGTAGGCGCCGCCTCGGAAAATGTGGGCTCCCGCAGCCCGGACATGCCCTGCAATGGTCAGCGCCTGTTCTTTGCTTTCGATGGCGCAGGGGCCGGCCATCATGGTCAGCGATCCCGGGCCGATGGAGACATCCCCCACCCGGATCACCGAGCTCTCCTTTCGGAACTCCCGGCTGACCTGCTTGTAGGGTCGCGTGACGGGGATGGCCTGCTTGACGCCGGGAAGCGCCAGAAACGGATTTGGGTCTACGGCGCCCTCGTTGTTGAGGATGCCGATGGAAACCCGTTCCCCCCCCGGTATGGGACGGGGGGTGTAGCCGCGTTCGCGAATCAACGAAGTGACCGCATCGATCTGTTCCTGCGTCGCATTTTGTTCCATGACCACCAGCAT
Organism: Desulfobacteraceae bacterium; assembly: GCA_022340405.1. GTDB lineage: Bacteria > Desulfobacterota > Desulfobacteria > Desulfobacterales > JAJDOA01 > JAJDOA01. The sequence continues at coordinate 1,311 of JAJDOA010000104.1, forward strand.
GACGTTTCTCCTTCAGTAGGTTACGATAGGTGACGAACGGATGTCCGTAGAATTTCGGTTGCGGGATTGGAAAAGGCCGCGGATGTCGCCCGCGGCCTTTCGAAAAAAAAGACCGCAGGCTTAAGGCGCCCGCGGTCTGAAATCCCTGTTGATTGTTTTTCTGTATCTAGTACCGGTGGGCGTACCTCTCCTCAGGGGTGCGCCACCACCAGAAACCGTCGGTCTGGATCCATGAGTACGGCAATGGGTGTTTCCTTTCCATCGATTGGGGAATAGGTAGCTCCCGTATTTCGAAATTGTCAAGCGGTTTTTTCTCTTGACAGTCCGCGACACCTGCCGTTAAGGTTTGCCGACGGAAAACAGGAGACCCAGAACGATGCAGTTGGCGCGACCTGAGAAAGGCGGAATTGCGGCACACCAGTGGTGGTGGTGGTGGAACTGCGCCCCCGGGCTTGCGCAAGGGTCTCCGCCGGAGTGATGAACCAACCACAGTAAGAAGCGGAAAGGACCGTGAGCAAGCCGAAGCCACGGTCCTTCATTTTTTGCATCCGAGGGGCCGTGGAAGACGATTTCCACGGCCTTTTGCTGTTGGATTACCAGCCAAGACGAGAGAGGGAAAATGCGGATCCGAACCTTCCCCGAACGAGAAGCTTTCCGGCAGATGAGCACGGATGCCACCGTGGTCCCGCTCTGCGCGGAAATTCTGGCCGATACCGAAACGCCCGTATCCCTGCTGCGCAAATTCATGCACCGCGGCGAACCTCTGGTGCTGCTGGAAAGCGTGGAGGGGGGCGAACGGTGGGGCCGGTACAGTTTTCTGGTCACGTCGGCCCGAAGCCATTTGCGGGTCTTTCGCGACCGGGTGACGATTGAAACCCAGACGGGTCCGCCGGAGACCGTGGAGCACGGCGGCGATCCGTTTTCGGTTCTCCGCGAGGAGATGGGCGCCTACCGACCGGCCGTTGTGGAGGGCCTTCCGCGGTTCTGGGGCGGCCTGGTGGGGTACATGACCTACGAAGCCGTATCCTTCATCGAAGAGATTCCCAACCGCTGGCCGGAAAACCGCCCCCTGGCCCATTTTATCGTTCCCGATGAGTTGGTGATTTTCGACAACGTTCGCCACACGCTCATGGCCGTGGCCTCCGTTTTTCCAGGAATCGACGGGGATCCCGACACCGTTTACGTTGCGGGATGCGACCGTCTGCGAGATTTGGTGGACGCGATCGAGCGACCCGCTCCGGAAGCGGATGCCGGCGCCAGCGCCGCCCCTTCCGCCCTTCACGCCGTTCTCTCCGAGGAAAGGTTTCGGGAAAACGTGCAAATCGTAAAAGATTACATCCATGCCGGAGACGTCATCCAGACCGTGATCGCACAGCCCTTCGTCTGCGAAACGCCGCCGGATCTGTGGAATTTGTATCGTGCCCAGCGGTACGTAAACCCCTCCCCCTATCTGTTCTTCATGAAGCTGGGGGACATGGCCCTCGTGGGGTCCTCGCCGGAGACCATGGTGCGGCTGGAAAGCGGTACGGCCACGGTCCGCCCCATTGCGGGGACCCGCCCCCGCGGCGGCGACGAGCAAACCGACCGGGCGTTGGCCGACGAACTGCTGGCCGACGAGAAGGAACGGGCCGAACACCTCATGCTGGTGGACCTGGGGCGCAACGATCTGGGCCGCGTGGCCCAGACCGGTTCGGTGCAGGTCACCGATCTCATGGTCGTGGAACGCTATTCCCACGTTATGCACCTGGTGTCCAACGTGCGCTGCGACCTGAAAGACGGCTGCGACGCCTGGGACCTGATCCGTGCCACCTTCCCGGCGGGAACCCTCAGCGGTGCCCCCAAAATCAGGGCCATGGAGATCATCGCCGAACTGGAGGACGAACCCCGCGGAGCCTACGGGGGGGCCGTGGGCTACGTTTCCTTCAGTGGCAATCTGGATCTGGCCATCACCATCCGCACGGCCTGTGTGGAAGACGGAAGGCTCACCGTGAAGGCCGGCGCCGGGATCGTCGCCGACAGCGACCCGGAGCGGGAACGAATGGAAACGGTCAACAAGGCCCGGGCCATTCAACGCGCCCTGGAGCTGGTTCAAGAACAAGGGGAGATGCCGTCATGCTCGTGATGATCGACAACTACGACTCGTTCACCTACAACCTCGTACAGTACCTCGAACAGATCGGCAGCCGCGTGACCGTGTTTCGCAACGACGCGGTGTCCGTCGGCGAAATCGAGGCCATGGGGCCCGCCGCCGTTGTCCTGTCCCCGGGCCCTGGCCGTCCGGAATCGGCCGGCATCATCATGGAGCTCATCCAGCGGCTTTCCGGAAAGGTACCCATCCTGGGCGTATGCCTGGGGCACCAGGCCATTGCAGCCGCCTTCGGCGGCCGGGTGGTTTCCGCCCGGCGGCTGATGCATGGAAAGACCTCAACGATCACCGCCGACGGACGGAGTCTTTTCGAGGGAATCCGCAAACCGTTTCAGGCCATGCGGTACCATTCACTGGTCGTTTCCCAAGAGGCCCTGCCCGAATGCCTGGAGGTAACCTGTCGCTCCGAAGACGAGGAGATCATGGGACTGCGGCACCGGAGCCACCCCACCGAAGGGATCCAGTTCCATCCCGAGTCCATCATGACACCTGTGGGCAAACGCCTGCTTCGCAATTTTTTGAACATGAGCGGAGTTCTTTCCTGACCCGCAACCCGCACGAAAAGAGGAGACGACATGTTTCGAGACCACTTGAAGCAGATCATCGGCGGCAACAACCTGACCCAGGATCAGATGGCGGAGATGATTTCGGACATCTTTTCCGGAGAGATCACCGACGCACAGATCGGAGCGATGATGGCCTCGCTGGCCACCAAGGGCGAAACCTTCGAGGAGTTGGCCGGTGCCGCGCTGGCCATGCGACGAAGGGCCCAACGGATCCAGACTCAGGCTTCCACCGTTGTGGACACCTGCGGCACGGGTGGCGACGGCACCGGCACTTTCAACATTTCCACTACCACGGCATTCGTGGTGGCCGGATGCGGTGTGGTGGTGGCCAAGCACGGGAACCGATCCATTTCGAGCCGCTGCGGCAGCGCGGACCTGCTGGAAAACCTCGGCGTGAGACTGGATACGGTGCCCGAGATCATGGAGGAAGCCATTCGTGAAATCGGAGTGGGCTTTCTGTTCGCCCCCCTCTATCACGGGGCGATGCGGCACGCCGCGCGCGCACGCAAGGAGGTGGGACTGCGCTCCATTTTCAACATGCTGGGCCCGCTCACGAATCCGGCCGGAGCCAACTGTCAGTTGATCGGGGTGTATGCGCCGGAGCTGACGGAGATGTTTGCCCAGGCGCTGGAGCTGCTGGGAACGCCCCGGGCCCTCGTCGTTCACGGTCACGATGGATT
>JAJDOA010000129.1 GCA_022340405.1 Desulfobacteraceae bacterium
GGGGGCGTTGCTTCGAAAACCTGGCGGAGTAGGATCGTGTTGCGGAGGGCCCGTTTTTCCTCCCCCTCGCTTTCGTTGAATTTCTGGAACAGCAGCCGGTAGGGGTACTCCCTGTAGGGCGTCGATTCAGACAGATAGCTCTGTCGAGTGACAAATTCGACGGCTTCGACACCTGCCGGGCGCAGCGTGAACCACGCCGCCGCCGCCAAAAACACAAGAGTCCACCCCCAGCGCACCCCCCTGCACTGAGTGGAATTTCGTACGGCAGCCTTGTGGCGAACCATCGAATCGATCGAATCTGTTTTACGGTCGGTCATCCTGCATCCAGCTCCCGTTCGATGCCAGTGGGTTCGGCCTCTTGCGTCCTTTTTTCCTCCGATTCCACCGCGCGGATCTGCCGGCGGACATAGGGGATGAAATCCGGCATCCAATAGATGTCGACGGTCTGAAAATCCAAACGGGAGCGCTGATCTCGCTGACGGTTTTCCGCATATGCCCGCAGGGTGTTGACCTTTTCGAACCCGGAGTTCTCCCGAACCGCCCCTGCCATCCAGTGATCCACCAAAAAAACGGTCCGAAGCCCGCCTTGCAGCGCCTTCTCCAGCTTCCGCCAAAACACGAGCCTTCGTTCGGTGTCCAGATGGGTAAGCGGTTCGTCCAGAAACCATATGGGTTTGTCCTCATCCAGAACGATTTCCATCAAACGCTCCTGCTGCTCCCCGCCGGAGAGCCAATGGGGATATTCGTTTTCTGAAAAGGATTCGGCTTTGGCCGGATCCCTCCCGTTCAGGATCCGGTAGTTGTCCCGGGTGGAAACCGGAAGAAAAAAAACCTTCTGCGGGAAAATGGCGTAGTATCGTTCCCGGATTTCGGCGGCACGAATGGCGTCGAACCCGCGTTCGTTGTAGGCGGTGCCCATGAAGCGCACACTCCCCGGGTTGTCCGGTCCCCGGGGCCCAAGGGTCCCCGCGGTCAGGGAAAGCATGCTGAGAAAAGAGGTTTTGCCGGATCCGTTGTCGCCGACCAGGAAGTAGCACCCGGCCTCGAATCGGATATGCCGGCCGTTTCGAAGGACGAAGGTAAGCCGATAGTCTTCGTCCCAGGACAGCACCAACGGAAAGGTTGCCTCCAGCAGTGGGCTCACGGTCTACCTTCCTTTGTGCAGAGCGTACAGGTTCAGCCGCTTGCCGGTGAACGGGTTGAAGCACCAGCGGTTCACCGGGTAAAATACCGCTGCAGAGGCCAGGTAACTGATGCTCATGGGAAGCAGAATCGGCACTGCCGATGCGGCGGTCCCAAGGGAGGCATCCGTGCACAAGGCCACCGCTACCGTCAACGCTTTGAGCACCAGCACCAACGCCAGCGGCAGGAGCCAGAAAATGAGCAGCAGTTGGCGAATGCGGTTTTGGAACATCAGCAAAAAGGCGAACTCGCTTTTCAGATGGATGACGGCAAACAGCGATATCATGAAGGGAAAAAGGATTCCCAGACAAAGATCGGTCCAGTAGAATCGAAAGTGGTTGCCGCGAATCTCCCGGTCGACCTGCCGCACCTTCTCCCGGAGTACATGCGACTTCTCGTATGAGAAAAGGAAATTTCCGCTGAAATGCAGCTTCTGCAGGATGGACATGAACGCTTGCTGCAAAGAAACTTGGCGAAACAACATCCAGTGCCATCGGGGAGCCAACAGTCGTTCCATCACGACCGGTATGTAGCGGGGGTATGCCAGAATGTCTGCATACAGCGGCAGACCCGAAGGCGGGCTTGGAATGCGCAGAAGTGCTGTTGATACCGTCAACCCCCCGGAACCGTCGATCCGGACGGCGTCGGCAAGGTCGAAAACATCGGTGGTGGTGTCATCCGCCACGTTTTTGAGGATGTGGAGAAGGTTCAGGGGCACCACCAGGTTTACCCGGCTCAAAAAGGGATCGGGTGGATTTCTTCGGGACGTTTTCCGGGCCTCTACGCTATCGATGAGATTTCGGGAAACGGCCTGAAACGACTCGAACCGCCTGCCGGACAGCCCTCCGCGGATCATGTCCGAAAGATCCTGCAGATCCCTTTTCAGTCTCTGCTGCCGTTCCAGGCGTATGGATGGGGAAAGTCCCCATCCGTTGTGGTCGACATAGTTTGGATGTATCGTCGTCCGGTGCCCGGAATCTTTTCCATCCGATCGAAACGCATCGGCGGCTTCGCGAACGCCGAAAAGATCGCAGAGAAGAAAGAGGTCTGAAAATCGATCCCCTTCGTCTTTGCGAGAATCCGGCCAGTGCACGAAGAGATTGTTCTGGTAAAGGAAGGCCTCGTTTACGATACGGGCACCGACAGCTTCCAGCGGTTTGCGGTACTCGTGCAGGAGGCGGGCGAGATCACCGGGGGTTCGGCAGCGAAAAAAATACACCTGCATCGCCTTGTCCGACAGCAGCGCATTCATCCGCTGCTCCGTCTCGCGGAATTGACGCACATACTGGAAAGTATTGTACCCCATCAAGAGCATGGAACCCGCCAGCAGGAAGGCAAATCGCTTCCGCGTGGTTTTTCTGAAGAACATCTTCAGGCAGACCAGCAGCAGGTTCCAGAAATCCCGATGTGTGGGGTGGGTCATTCGATTCGCCCCTCCTCGGGGGATTGTCCCGTTTCGATTGTATTACCGCCGACTGGCGGTGCGGTGAGCGGCCCTCTACGGCACGTCCTCATAAGACCATACGGTGACCACCATCTCGTCGCTGATGCCGATGTCCCGGGCGTACGCTTTCAATTGGCGCGCGTACGGCTTCCCGAATCGGGTAACCAGGATGATCTGATCGGTGAAATCCGCCCCGTGGCGGGATTTGAGGTGGTCGAGAATGCGCTGATAGTACTCCAGGGTCCCGTCTTCTAGCGAAAGCCCCATCTTCTCTCGGTCCAGCTTTGCTGTGTCCCGGTAGGTTCGAAAGAAATAACTCTCATACCCGGTGGATTCGTAGTAGTAAAAATAGGCCGTGTAGTCCGGATTGTTCAGCATGCGCTTGACCGTTCCGTAGTACTCTCTCAGATCGGAGTCGAAACTGTTGAAGTCGAAAAACAACAGCCGGTGGGAGCCGGCGTCGGCGGTTTTCCCGACGGGCTGCGCGGCCGCGGTCTCGGCTTTTTCCACCACGAGGGTGGGGTAGTAGGATTGACGCGTCACCCGCACGCGCACGGAGCCGTCGACAATGCGGTATCGAAGATCCTGCAGGCTGCCGTCGTATCGAAACTCGATCAGGAAGCGGCCATGGTAGCGGTTTTCGATATGCAACTGAAGATCGAAATTCCGGAGATAGGAAGGCGGATCCGGCACTTTCTCCCAGTATCCCATCGGTCCTAGCGGCAGAGATTCCGTCCGGGCGCCTTGGGAAAGGGCATGGAAGTTGTAGCCGGCGGTCGTGCCGGTCACGCCGATGCGGAAGGTGCGATTGTCCTGGTTGGTGAGATGGATCTCCCGCCCATGGAAGAGCCGGCCCTCCTCCGCCGCAGCCGGTACCCCTACGATCAACCCCGACAGAATGCACACGATCCAGAGCCGTCGCAGCATGAATCCGTCAAAAAGGCGGGGGGCGGCGTCACGGTTGGGAGGCATAGAGTTCATCGACCTTCAGAAACATGAATTTTCGCTGGACCGCTTGATTGAAAGAATTCAGATGGAAACTTCGATCGGCGAGGAAACCCGGCAGATCTCCATCGGAATCCCCGAGTGCCTGGTTCCAGCGGATTCCGGCACCGGGCTCCCGGTTGGTGAGTGCTTGGTAGAACACCGCATCGGCGGACCGAAAGATTTTTCTTTCGATCAGCGGCTTGATCTGGTCGTACAGTCTCCGGCAACTTTCGATATCGTCCACGCTGACCAGAGAGTTGATGATCACCAGCTTTTTCAAATCCGCCAGCGAAATATCGTCCTGGGTGCGGGCCGCACGAAGGTAGGTTTCCACCGGCTTGGCAGGGATTGCGATGCGTTCTTCCCAACGGGATTTATCCCGCACGCCGTCGATGTATTTGACGACATGGTTGAGAATCTGGATCTTCCGGTCGCTCCATCTCCTCATTTCCGCAAGCAGCTGCGCATCGGAGAAGTATAGAACCACGTCCTTCGGGAGCTTTCCCACGCTGCCCTGTCCAACGACTTGATCGATGAACGCCTGAATTCCCTGCAGCAGCTTTTTCTGCTGCGCCATGAAATGCCGCTGCCGCTGCTCCGGGTTTTGGAGATCGATGTGCTGAAAGGAAAACTGATGCACGCTGGTGCCGCCGGAATCCGCCGCCACCAGTGCCACCAGATCCAGAAGACCCTGATAGGCCTTGTCCGGGCTGTCCTCCATATAGGTCTTTCCCACCTTCACCCCGGCCTCCTCGGGATGGATGAAATACAAGCTCAAGTGGAGTTCTCTCGCCTTGTCCAGCGTGTAGGCCAGTGCCTCCTCCGTAAGGTCGTTGGGGCCGGCGTCGGTGAGCACGAACAGCAGTTTGGGCTGCAGAGGCAATACGGCACCGGAGCTCTGCAGGCGTTCGATCTCGTAGATGACCTGCGTCAGTGCCCGCATCAAGGGCTCTGCATAATTGCGATCCTCGGAGGTTTGAACGAATCGGATTTCCTCGTTTTCCCGCACTCGACGAAATTGGGCCGGAGCGTTCAGGTTGCGGTCGCTTTCCGCCGAGTCCGAGAAAGCGAATGTGCGGTTGAGCCGAAGGGCGATGCCTTCCTGCTCCATATCCCGCACCGCCCTGTTGAAGGATCGCACGTAATCCGCAAAGGGGCGCATGCTCTCTGAGGTGTCCAGAAGGAAAAAGACATTGATGTTGCTTTTGAGGGATTTTGCCAGCATTCGCATCAGCCGCGGCGTGAAGGCTCCGGGCACGAACACCTTCGTGACATCCGGCTCCTGCTCCATCGGAGCCTCGGACATGCGGGGGAATCCGAAATGAGAGTAGAACCGGTGCAGACTTTCCTGATCCAACTTTTCCACGATGTCCTGAAACAGACGTTCCTTCAGGTAAGCGTGGCGGACGTAGAACCGGTTGATCTCCTCGGTCTCCGGGGCGATGCGGGACAGGGCGCGGTCGTCGTAGAACGTGGCCTCCTGCAGAGGGTGGTAGTAGAGGCGGGACCGCCATAGCGTGATGTATTTTTTCTCCACCCAACCGATGATGCCGTATTCGTCGACGCTGCCCCGGTAGTCCAGCTCGTTGAAATCCTGTCCCAGCAAAACCATTCCGTCGCGGTAGTCGAGAACCTTGTAAAAATCATAGTCCACGAGGCTTTCCGGAGGTGTGGCGGTGTCCTTTCGGGACGGCAGCCAGCTGTCCCATATGGTGGGGAAGGCTTCGGCCTCCCCCGGAAGGCTCAAAAAACCATACACCGGTATGTAGGCCTTTTGATCGTCCAAGAGGGCGTTGTACCAGAGAAATCCCTTTTCGAAGTCCGTTATGCCGATGTGGAATCGCTGTTGGTCCTGCTGGCGCACCAGTTCGATGCGGTAGGCGTCCCAGTCGATATCAACAATAAAGAACACCTCCCGGAACCGTAGAAGGCTGCTGGGCGACAGGCTGGGCAGGGAGCCCTCCGGAAACGTCCCTTTGGCATGACAGACATAGAAGATTCCTTCGTTGGGGTCCGCACTGAAGCTATAGCCTTCGGGATCGTCTTTCTCGGCCGCCATCAGGTTCCGGTCGAGGCCTCGGT
>JAJDOA010000133.1 GCA_022340405.1 Desulfobacteraceae bacterium
GCGCATAACGGTGGTGGATACCGGAACCGGTGAAAGGGTCAACGAACGAAGAACCTTTCAAGTGACAAACTAACCCAACAGCAGACAACCTTAAAAAAAGGCAAGGCCGAAAGGCCTTGCCTTTTTGCGTGGATTTTCGGTACAACGGCAAGTGGCCGGATTTCCTATGCTTCGATGCGGGAGGGGATAAACCCCTCCCCTACGGATCCAATGGCCTTGTCGGAGGAATCGATGCTGTAAGCCGTTTTCCCCTGCAGTACCGAGGGTACCTTATCCGGTCCTGTATGCTATAGCAATTGCCAAAGATATTCTGTTCTCGGGCAACCCATTCTCCGGAGGAGAAACGCAAATGACCCGCTTCCGGCTATCGACCATCCTTCTGGCTCTTCTCCTGTTGCTTTGCGCCTGTTCCACCACGTCGACCGCCGTCAAGGAGCGCGCGGAGGGAAAGCGGAAGCTGGGCATGCAGCTGATGAGCCAGGGCGAGACCACCGAGGCGCTCAAGGAGCTGCTGGAAGCCGAAAAGGTCTACGCAGACGACCCGGAGCTGCAGAACGACCTCGGCTACGCCTATCTGGCCAAGGAAAAGCCGGAGCTGGCCGTGGAGCATTTCCAGAAGGCGCTGCGCTTGAAGCCAGACTTCGGGGAGGCGCGCAACAGCCTCGGGGTGACCTACCTGGAGCTGGGAAACCCGGATGCCGCGATTGCCGCCCTTCTTCCCCTGACCGAGGACCTGCTGTATCCCACGCCGCATTTCCCCCTCACCAACTTGGGCCTGGCATACTACCGCAAGGGCCAATACGACGAATCGGTGCGCTATTACCTGGCGGCCCTCAAGGAGAGACCGCGGTTTCTCAAAGCGATGCGGGGCCTCGGGCTGACCTACATGGCCATGGGAAAGGGGGTCGAGGCCGTGGGAATCCTCCGGAAGGCGGTGGAACTGGCCCCGAAGGCCCAGCTGCTGTACATGGATCTGGCCCGCGCCTACCGGCTGGCGGGGGATATCCCCGGGGCCGAGGAAACCTACCGCGCCCTGGTGCGGATAGATCCTTACAGCGATACGGCAGCAGAGGCGAGAAAGGCGCTGCAGGGGCTGAAGTGATGAACATTCCTGGATGGCAACTGCCATACTGCAGGGGCTACTGCACCTGGAATGTTCGTTCGGTGACCTTTTCGCCGTTGAGAAAGATGGCGACACGCCATGTGCCGTAAAACTTGACGTGAAAACCGGAGGTTTCGGATACAGACGTCAATCGCCGCATTATCCCGGCCTGCCGCATGCGAAGCCAGGACTCCAGAGCGTAATCCCCAAGGGCTTGCAGCGAAAATGAAAAGCGGGATTCTTCCTGCAGTTCACCGAAAGCATTGTACCAATCGGCCTCGAAACGGTAATTTCCGGCGGGAAGCCGTAAAAACTTCACGGAAAGAACGATCTTGTCGTAGGGCGAGAACACGACCAGCGGTTTATTGAAAGCATCGTCTTTGTAGAGATAGGCGTGGACGCGGTTTTCCTCCTCCAGATCGCTTCCCCCTGCCGCCGCCGCCACCGGCGCCGCCAGCAGGCAGATCAACAGCAGCAAGACCCACCATCTTGACCCGTTTCGGATCCCATACCTGAAAACACAGCGCTCTTCAGTTCGTCCCGCCCTGCGCATCGTCCGGCATGCCGTTTGGCAGAGAGGTCGTCGTTTGGCTCGTGGATTGGGTGACGCGTCCATCGTTGCCCCCTGTGCGGCACGTGGTCGGCGGATTTTTGCAGGATCCGAAAAGGGATTCTACCCTTTCTTTACGGCGTCGGCGACAAACACCACGCGGATATCCTTTTCCTGCAGAAAGTATACGATATTCCCGTTGAGGGGAACGAAGGAGAAAAACACCCGATTCCGACTCCCCTCATCCGTCTCATCCGTTTTCCTGGCCAGAATCCCCGGGATGGTCAGTGTGGTGCAGCGGTGCGCGGGGCGTTCGGCGGCTTCAAAAATGGGGGTCGGACCCGATTCGTACCCCAACCCTTTCAGCAGAAGAGGCAGGGCCCGCCTAAGGTCCGATCCCGCCTCCTTCAACTGAATGATGGCAAACCCGGATTTTCGGATGGCTTGCTCGGCCTCGCCGTACAAATTGCCGAAATCGATGAAAACGGGATTGCCTGCTTCGGTGGAGACGAGATTGGATATCGCTTCGATCTGAACGCCTGCGTAAGGAAATGACACCTTGACCTTCTGTTTCACCGGATATCCTATCGCCGACAACACCTCGAAGATCATTTTCTGGATATCGCCTTTTTCCACCCAGGCCGCCGATGAGGACCGGTTGGGGGCCGGAGAGTCTTTTTCCGGATTCGGATCGGCGGGTTTTTGGGCCTCGACCGGGAAATCCGCCACGAAGATGTCCCTTTGCTCCAGATAGCGCTGTATCGCCGGTGAGGTGCGCTTCGCCGGCGATTCAATCAGGGTGACGCAAACCTGCCGAACGGGCGTGATGTCGGATTCGGCCATCTGCAGGAGCCATTGCCCCCGAACTTCCACCGAAATCCCCTTGTCCGAAAAGGACAGGCGCTCCAGGTGCCACTCTTGTGGGAGCGATGCCATCACCCGCGACACCACCTCCTGCGGCGTAGACGAACGGCCCACCTCCACATGCCGGGCGTTTTCCCAGTACTGCCGAAGCAGGTCCCATGAAATGCTTTTGGCCTCCGCAGCATCGGCGAACACCAGATGAATCCCACCGGGCGTCTCCATCACGGGCGTTCGGACGAGATCCAGCGGAACATCGAAACCTTGCTGCGTGGGGAAGTAGTAGATGCCTTTGTGCATCAAGCGCCCCCCCAGGGCGTGGGCCAGTTCCAAAAGGATCGATACAAACGAATCTCCGTCGATCCGCTCCCGCTCCGGCAGCGAAAAACCGGTCCGGACCGTCTTCTCGTCCGCGATCTGCTCCGGCGAAGGCAGCCGAATGTCACTTCCGGCGAAAATCAGATCCAGGTTTTGGATATGGGGATTCAGTTCCTGGAACAGGCGGATTCCCCTGAGATAGGCTTCGGAACCGAATCGGCCGAAGCGGGCGGAAATCAGCTCCGAAACCGTATCGCCCCTGCGGACACGGTAGGTGCCGGCGCGGGCGGGCGGGGCGGTTTCCATCGAGTGGATCGTGACAAAGGGGATGGTCACCTTGCCGGAGTCCTGGCCGGGCAGGGTGCCCAGCGGCATCTTCCTCAGCGGTATGAGGATCTGCTGTCCCGGTCGGATCCGGTTGATGTCCGTGATGTGCGGGTTGATACGCCGGAAAATGTGCAGGAATTCGGGAAAGTCCTCGTGGGAAATCTCTCCCTTTTGCTTGAAGAGTTTGATGACCCAGTCATTGGGTTGCACGACATAGGGATCGCAGAGGACATCCCAGCCCTTGTCGTATTTGACGATATAGTTCTTATACAGAAACGCAGCGTCGCCGGTGGCCGGCACCACGAGCAGAAGGATCCAAACGGCGACGGCGGCCATCGCGTGTCCAGTCAGGCTGGATTTCATGACAGTGCCACCTTTTTCAACTGCAGGCGTCCGGCGATGTCCTCCGAAACGGCTTGAACAAAAGCCTGGAAATCTTCCCCCTCCAATGGATGGCCGGGCGCCGGGAACCGCTTCAGCCCTTGCGGACGGATCTGCAGGGGGGCGTTCACCAGATGCCGATGCGGGGTGACCTCGTACTCTGCGGGAAACCGGTTTTCAAAGTACATTTCCTGAAAACCAAGAAACTTGAGTACATGGGCGGTGGAATCGATCACGGCGATATCCGTGGCATCCAAAAATCCCCGCTGCATGGCGGCTGCGACGGCTGCCAGCGATTCTCCACCATGCGTGCAGGCAATGTGGCCGTTTCGGTTGGCCAACAGCTGCCAGTCCATGATTTCCTGCTCCGAGACCTCGACAAAGCAGACCTTCTCAGCCCCGGCGGCGCGATGATACTGTTCCACCAAATGAACGACACGCGGCATGGATACGGGGTTGCCGATCATCGCCGCCTGTGCGACGCTCGCCCTCACGGTCACCGGTACGAACCGCCGCTTCTGGGGATCCGTCTCCGTGTAGTAGCGGACCACCGGATTGGCGTGAACGGACTGCACGCCGACGATTTTCGGCAGGTCCTCTATGATGCCCAACTCCAGCAACTTTAAGAATCCGCTCATCACGGCCGTGATATTTCCCGCATTGCCGACGGGAACCACCACGGCCCGATTTTTCATGTCGTAATCGAAATCCTGGGCGATCTCGTAGGCGTAGGATTCCTGACCGAGAATGCGCCATGCGTTTTTCGAATTGAGCAGGGCCACATGGTATCGTTCTGCCAGGGATTCCACCACTTTCATGCAGTCGTCGAAAACTCCCGGTATTTCGAAAACAACCGCTCCGGCTCCCAACGGTTGGGCGAGTTGCTGCGGCGTCACCTTGCCGTGGGGAAGCAGAACGGCGGATTTGACCTTCGGCTGCAGATAGGCGGCGTACAAAGCCGCCGCAGCCGAAGTGTCTCCGGTGGATGCGCACACGGCCAGCACCTCCGAAACGGCGCCGCTGCGGATCAAGTGGCGGATGTAGCTCAAGGCGCTGGCCATGCCGCGATCCTTGAAGGATGCGCTCGGGTTCTGACCGTCGTTTTTGAAAAAAAAGCGAAGGCCGACCCGCTCCTGCAGGAGCGGATTGGCCTCGACCAACGGGGTATGGCCTTCCCCGAGGTAAAGGATGTCCTCCTGCGACAGGATCGGTCCGATCAGCTCGTGATACCGGTAGATGCCCTTCAATGCGGGGATGTTCAGCATGCGTCGGCTGTCGAAGATCCTTCGCCATTGTTCGCCGGGCACTTCCTTGAGGCGGGAAAAATCGGCATCGTAGATCAGCAGCACCTGACCACACTCGGGGCAGGTGTACAGCAGACGGGCAATGCCGTACTCGGATCCGCAACCCAGGCAGCGGTAGTTCAGGTGTCCGCGCGGCTCGGGGACGAGAAGCTGCTGCATCTCCGGAGGGAATTGATGCGGTTTCATGGCGTCAACGCTTCCAATCCGTCCAAATACGGCCGCAAGACGGAAGGTATGGCCACCGACCCGTCCTCCCTTTGATTGTTTTCCAGGATGGCCGCGAAGGTCCTGCCGACGGCGAGTCCAGAGCCGTTGAGCGTATGCACCAGCTGTGTGCCTTTTTGCCCTTTCCGTTTGAAGCGGATATTGGCCCTTCTGGCCTGAAAGTCCTCAAAATTGCTGCAGGAGGAAATTTCTCGGTAGAGGCCCTGGGCGGGCATCCAGACTTCGATGTCGTATGTTTTGGCGGAAGAAAACCCGAGATCGCCCGTACACAGGGTGACCACCCGGTAGGGAAGCTCGAGTCGCTGTAAAATGGCTTCCGCATTGGCCAGAAGCGATTCGAGCTCCGCGTAGGACGTTTCCGGATGCGCAAATTTCACCAGCTCGACTTTGTTGAACTGGTGCTGGCGAATCAGACCACGCGTGTCCTTTCCGTACGATCCGGCTTCGGAACGGAAGCAAGGGGTGTAGGCGGTATAGTACAGTGGCAGTCTATCCTCGGAAAGAACTTCTCCCTGATGGATGTTGGTGACGGGAACCTCGGCCGTGGGGATGAGAAAGTAATCCCACCCTTCGATCTTGAACAGATCGGCTTCGAACTTGGGCAGCTGCCCTGTGCCGGTCATGGCGGTACGGTTCACCATCAGTGGCGGCAGGATTTCCCGGTAGCCGTGCTCCCGGGTGTGTACGTCCAGCATGAAACTGATCAGCGCCCGTTCCAGCCGCGCCCCTGCTCCTAGAATCAGCGGAAACCGCGCGCCCGCGATCTTGGCGGCCCGCTCGAAATCCAGGATGCCCAGCCGCGCTCCGATGTCCCAATGGGCTTGGACGGGGAAAGAAAATTCCGGTATCGCGCCTTCCTGCTTGACGACGGGATTGTCTGTTTCGTCTCGACCCACGGGAACGGAGGGGTGAGGAATGTTCGGCAGTCCGACGAGAAACGCGCCCACGGCTTCCTCGCTCCCGGCGAGGTCTTTTTCCAGTTCCTTGATGCGGGCGGCAACGGTTCGCATTTCCTTCACCGCGGATTCAGCTTCTTCTCCTGCCTTCTTCTTTTCAGCGATTTGGTCCGACACGACGTTGCGCCGGTGACGGAGGGCTTCGATTTCCTGCAGCAGGGCGCGGCGGCTTTTCTCCTGCTGGGCGAAAGCGTCGAAATCGGCGTTGTCGCCGCGATTGGCGATAGCCTCTTTCACTGCCGCCAAATTTTCCCTGACAAACTTAATTTCTAGCATTTCCATTCCTATGGTGTCGGGTTCTACGACGGATCGCCGCAGATGGAACTCGGGCTTCTTTTTTCATTGGATTTTGTAGTATGGACAACGCTTTTAGTCAATGATTATTGTAGGTTGACTTTCTGTACCGAATTGATCTATATCTTCCATGACATATCATGACCGTAGGGGAGAAAACCGATGGAAGAAATTCGGGAGACGAAGCTGGAAATCCGCGCGGAGGTGGCCCATCTTGTGAAAAGCCTTTCGGGAAGCGAGAGGACCGATCGACAGAAAGCCATCGAGGAGCGGCTTTTCGGCTTCGCCAACTTCCTGGAAGCCAACATCGTCCTGTTGTATGTCGGCAGGGAGGGAGAAGTGCCCACCGACAACATCCTTCGCCGGTGCCACGATCTGAACAAGGTTCTCGTTCTGCCGGCCTTTCATGCCGGTTCCCGGGATATGACGCTCATGAAGGTCGATCACCTGAAAAAGGACCTCAAAGTCGGACCCCGGGGCGTGCTGGAACCGGACCCGAACCGCTGCAAGATCGTTCCCATCGATTATATCGACATCGCCATCGTGCCCGGAATCGCGCTGGATGAGAAGGGTGCGCGCATCGGCTCCGGAGACGGATATTATGACCGACTGATTCCCAGGTTGTCCATCACGACCCGAAAGGTCGCCCTCGCTTTCGAAGAACAGATCGTTCCGCAGGTCCCGATGGAACCCCATGACAAGCATGTCGACATCATCATCACGGACCAACGGATCGTCTACAAGATTTGAATCTTCGCACTTCACGCCCTTTTCCAACGATGCCCTGCCACGTACGCCTCCGATGCCCGGAGACGCCTTCTGGCTTGACGGAAACCGGCAATGTTGTTAGAAATCCCCGGTCATGGCCGATTCTTCCCTCAAATACGAGCGGCAGAGAGAGGATATGGTCCGGCGGCAGATCGAGGGTCGGGGGATTTCGGATCCCAACGTGCTGTCGGCATTCCGCAAGGTCCCGAGACACCTGTTTGTCAGCGAAGCGTTGATGGACCAGGCCTATGGCGATTATCCTCTGCCCATCGGTGAACAGCAGACCATATCCCAGCCCTACATCGTCGCCGAAATGACCCAGGCCCTTCAGATTGGAAAAGGGGACCGCGTTCTGGAAATCGGCACAGGATCGGGGTATCAGGCCGCGATTCTGGCCGAAATCGCATACCGGGTGTATACGGTGGAACGGATTTATTCTCTTTATGTAACTGCGCGAAAGCGATTCGATAAGCTTCATTACCACAATATCATCACGCGTTACTCCGACGGCACCCTGGGATGGATGGACCAGAGCCCCTTCGATGCCATCATGGTCACGGCGGGGGCGCCCAGGGTGCCCGCGACGCTCGTCCAGCAGCTGGCGCCGGGAGGCCGCTTGGTCATTCCGGTCGGGGATCGATATTCCCAGGATCTGGTCAAAGTGATTCGGGACGAGCAAGGGGTTCGCCAAGCCAGCCTGGGAGGATGCCGGTTTGTCAAACTCGTGGGGGAGCATGGCTGGGATGATTAGAAGCGATCTCAAAATTCGGATTTTCGTTCAAGGACCCGACGCCGAGATTCATCCGCCTCGGGCGGATGGGCGAAAAGACAATTTTGAGATCGCTTCTAGAATTCATCTCGATATGGCTTTCGCCCCATGCTGAGACGCATATACGACTGGGTGTTGCACTGGGCGCAGACGCCCTACGGGTCATGGGCGCTGTTCTGGCTTGCTTTCTGCGAATCCTCCTTTTTTCCCATCCCTCCAGATGTGCTGCTGATTGCCCTGGCTGTGGCCGTTCCGAAAAAGTCTCTGCGATACGCTGCGATTTGTTCCGCCGGATCGGTGCTCGGCGGTTGCCTCGGCTATCTGATCGGTTGGCAGTTCATGTCGGCGGTGGGGGAATGGATCCTTAATTTTTACTCCTTGACGGCCAAGTGGGAGATCATCGAGGGTTTATACCAGCAGTACGATGCGTGGGCCATTGCCATCGCCGGATTCACACCCATCCCCTACAAGGTGTTCACCATTTCGGCGGGAGCCTTCCACATTCATTTCGGGATTTTCTTCCTGGCTTCCACCCTGTCGCGCTCGGCCCGGTTTTTTCTGGTGGGCGGTCTGATCTATCTCTTCGGCGCTAGAATTCAAGGGTTTATCGAGAAATATTTCGACCTGCTTGCCATCGCCTTCGTGGTGCTGCTGATTGCCGGCTTTGTCCTGGTCAAAATGTTCCTTTGAGGGGAAGAAAAGGTGTAGAAGTGCAAACGGAGATCCCGCCAAACGATGCCATCGAAACGCGAACACTCTTGTCGCCGGTGGTTCCGGCCGGGGTTCGCATCAGCTGCACTTGGTGAATCCGCAGGACCGGCAGATCAGGCACCCCTCTTCGTGGTAGAGAACGCCGCTGCACTCGGGGCATACACCCATCATGGCGGCGGGCTCCTCGATGTCCGACTGGCAAACGTGTATCAGGACACGGGCGATGGCGTCCGGGCAGGACAGGATCATGTCGCCGTTCTGCCAGGTGGGTGACGGGCATCGGATACCCTTGAGTTGTTTGATGATGGCCTCCGGTTTTACGCCGGAGCGCAGCGCCAGGGAGATCAGCCTGCCGGCCGCCTCGATCTGGGAGGACGCGCACCCGCCGGTTTTTCCCATTTGGGCGAAGACTTCGCACATGCCTTCATCGTCCGAGTTCACGGTGACGTAAAGTTTTCCACACCCCGTTCCCATCCGTTCCGTCAGGCCCTGTGTTCTCTCGGGTCGCGGACGCGGTGCGATTTTATGCGCCTCTCGTTTTCCTCGGCCTATGTTGAGTACCTGGCGGCCTCTGCTGCCATAGCGATAGATGGTTATACCTTTGCATCCCAGCCGAAATGCCAATCGGTATACGCTCTCGACGTCCTCCACCGTGGCGGTGGAGGGAAAGTTGACCGTCTTGGAGACGGCGTTGTCCGTGTATTTCTGAAAGGCGGCCTGGATGCGGACGTGCCACTCTGGGGAAATTTCATGAGAGGTTTTGAAAAGGCGTTTCAGGGAATCGGGTACGCCGTCGACGTCCTGCACGGAGCCTTTTTCCGCGATGGTTTCCATCAATTCGCTGCTGCACCATTCATGGCCACGCGCGGTTTCCTCGAAAAGAGGATGGATTTCAGTCAGCGACTCGCCGTCCAGCACCTGCCGCACGTGGGAAACGGCGAAAATGGGTTCGATTCCGCTGGAAGCGCCGGCGATGATGCTGATGCTGCCGGTGGGTGCGATGGTGGTGGTGGTGGCATTGCGCATGTACGGTGTTGACGGGTCATCGAAAGCGCTTCCGGCATAGTTGGCAAAATTGCCGCGGATACGGGCCAGCTCCGCCGACGCCTCCCGCGCCTCGTCCTGAATGGCGGACATGATCTTTTCCGCCCATGACACCGCTTCCTTGGAATCGTAGGCGACCCCCAACCGAATGAGCATGTCGGCAAATCCCATGACCCCGAGGCCGATTTTGCGATTGCTCTTGCTCATCTGTTCGATTTTCTCAAGGGGATAGCGGTTGACTTCCACAACGTTGTCCAGAAAATGAACTGCCTCGTGAACGGTCTGTCGAAGTCGTTCAAAATCGACACCGTCTAGGCCGACCATGCAGGATAGGTTGATGGAGCCCAGCGTGCAGGATTCGAAGGGGAGCAGGGGCTGCTCACCGCAAGGGTTCGTCGATTCAATGTGCCCGACCTGCTTGGTGGGATTCGCCTGCTCCATGCGGTCGATGAAGATCACGCCGGGCTCACCGGACTGCCATGCCGATCGGACGATGCGGTCAAAAAGGCGGCGGGCTGGAACCGAAGCCACCACCCTTCCCGTGCGGGGGTTGACCAGACCGAATTCGGTATCTTCTTCCACGGCCGCCATAAATTTGTCGGTAACTGCCACGGAAATGTTGAAATTGTTGAGAATTCCAAGATCGGTCTTGGCCGCGATGAACGCTTCGATGTCCGGATGGTCCACCCGCAGGACGCCCATGTTGGCTCCCCTTCGGGTGCCTCCCTGTTTGACGGTCTCCGTGGCCATATCAAACACGCCCATGAACGAGATGGGTCCGCTGGAAACCCCTGCGGTGGAAAGGACCACATCTTTTTCCGGCCGGATGCGGGAAAAGGAAAACCCGGTTCCTCCCCCGCTTTTGTGAATCATTGCCGTGTGCTTCAGGGTCTCGAAGATGCTTTCCATGGAGTCTTCGATGGGCAGGACGAAGCAGGCGGCCAGCTGCCCGAGTCGACGTCCCGCGTTCATCAGCGTTGGGGAGTTCGGCAGAAACCGCATCTCACAGAGCATTTCATGAAAGGATGTCTCCGTTCGGGTCGTGTCGGCCTTCGGGTCGAAGTGCAGATCCGCCGCCGCAATGTTCGCGGCCACGCGGGAGAAGAGCTCCTCGGGCGTTTCCGCCGGGTTTCCCTGTGCGTCTTTTTTCAGGTACCGTCTTTCCAGCACGAGTCTCGCGTTGGCCGATAGATTGACTTTGGGGTGTGTTCGATTCATAGGTCCGCGGTTTATTGTTTCGATAGGATCGATGTTTGCTGTTGAATGAAAGCGGCAAACGCCGCCGCCGGGGGGGAAGCGGTTCGTGTCTGGTTGCGGGTCAGGTAAAGATGCCGCGACAGCCTAAAACCCGCGATTTCCAACGCCGCGAGCTTTCCGCTTCTCAGCTCGTCCCGCACAGCCGTAGTGGACAGAATGGAGACGCCCACCCCGCCCTTGATGGCCTGGATCACCGCCACGGTGCTGCCCATTTCCGCAGTGATGCGCAGGTCGTCGAGTCGATATCCACCGGAGGAGAGGATTTCCTCCAGTGACTTCCGGGTTCCGGAGCCGCTCTCCCGGATGACGAAGGGTTCGGAGCAAAGGTCTTCCAGAGAAATCCGCTTCAGACCGCTCCACGGGTGATCGGACGTGACGATCAAACGCATCTCGTCCACGGCGACGGCTTCCTGAACCAGGTGTTTTTGGGTTGTGCGGGCGCCCACCACCCCCAATTCCAGTTCGCCGGAAAGAACCTGCTCGACGATCTTTGCCGTATCGGCGATGATCAGCGAAACCGTAACGTCCGGGTAAAGGGATGAGAAGGCCCCGATGATCCGCGGAAGCAGATATCCACCGGGTATAGTGCTTCCTCCGACCACCAGTCGGCCCTGCATGCGGCCTTGGAAATCGGCCATGGCCGCTTCCGCCTCATCTCGCATGGCGAGCAGCTTGCGGGCATATCGGTATAGAATTTCGCCCGCCCTTGTCGGCACGGCTTCCCGGCCCAAGCGGTCGATGAGACGGCAATTGAAATGAGCCTCCAAGTCTTTGATATGACTACTAACCGTGGGCTGGGAAAGATGGATATGCCGTGCGGCCTTGGAAAAGCTTTTCCATTCGACGACATTGCAGAAGATATGCAGTTGCCACAAATCCATTGTTGTAAACGCTTAGGTTCCGACGGGGAATTTCTCCCTGAGCTTACGGAACACCACCGGCGGCACCATGTCCTCTATATCTCCTCCGAAGCGCGCCGCCTCCTTGATGATTGAGGAACTGGTGAATATCCAGCGCAACCCGGTCATCAAAAACACCGTCTGAATGCCCCTGTTGAGCCGGCGGTTCATCAGGGCCAGTTGGAATTCGTATTCGAAGTCCGAGACGGCCCGCATACCCCGCAGGATCGCATGGGCCTTTCTTTTCCTGGCATACTCCACCGTCAGGCCGTCGAAAGTGTCGATCTCGACGCCCTGAAGCGACCGGGTGCTGGTCGTCAGCATCTCGATGCGTTCTTCCACCGAAAAACAAACTTTCTTGGATGGATTGTGCAGAATAGCGACGATGATGCTGTCGAACAGACTCAGCGCCCGTTCCAGTATGTCCAGGTGTCCGTTGGTAACCGGGTCGAAAGAGCCCGGATATACGGCGATCCGCTCCATTGCGATTCGGATCCTTTCTTTGGTTGAAAGAGTACTCCGGGTCCGCATGGAAACTTCAGCCACCCGCGACCTCGCCGCAGATTCCCAATGATCCCGGCAGCTGGGCAACCGGCGGCAAAACCGTGTTCTCCCACACAAAATTCGTCGGGGAACCTATCACACAAAGCGAAAAAAGGAAATATGCGTTTTCCCGTACAGCCGACGGTCCTCCAGGGCCAACCGGGAGGCATTCCACGAAACCGCGTCCATGACGTCATGCTCGACAACGATACGTGCGTCTTGTGCAACGGCATCCAGTCGGCACAGTTGATCGAGGGTGGGCGAGACCAGTTGCTTTCCGTAGGGGGGGTCCATGAAGAACAGGTCGAAGCCACCGGGGAAAGCATTTAAAAAATGCAGGCTGCGGCGAATATCCCTTTGCCAGACACGCGTATTTTCCAGCAGGGAACATTCTTTCAGATTCCGTTGGATCAGGCGGGTGGCAACAGTGGCTTTTTCCACGAACCAAACCGTTCGGGCCCCGCGGCTCAGCGCCTCGATTCCCAGAGCACCTGTTCCGGCGAACAGGTCGCAGACATGAGTGCCGGACAACGTACCGGCGAGAATGTTGAACAACGACTCCCGAATGCGGTCTGCCGTGGGCCGGATGCTTTGCCCCTTGATGTTGTGCAGCTTTTTCCCTCGAAGCACTCCGCCGATAATGCGCAAAGCGATCTCCGTCCGGTTGACGCGAAGCCGTCTCAACATTCGGGTTTTCGTACAAGGTCAAGGAGGATCCGCGTTTTCAGCCGCCCCGGTTGCACCGGGATCTGCGAAAGGGATACGGTTGGTTTTCGAGGACTGAAAACAAAGACCCGACGCCGAGATGGGGCGAAAAGACAATTTTAAGATGGCTTCGCATCATTTTTCGAGACGCTTCCGGATATAGGAAGCATCGACACCCAGGACCGCCGCTGCTTTGCGAAAATCCTCATCTTCTTCTTGAAATCTTTTCCGGATAAATGCCTTCTCGAAGGCGAGGCGAGCGTCTTCGAGCCGCTGGTGGGCGAAGATCGCCTCCTCCCCGCCGGGGCCTTCTTCCGGAGAAGGGCAGCTTTCGGAAACGAATTGCACGGAATCGACGCCGATCTCATCTTCCTCGGCCAGAATGGTCATTCGTTCCACAAGGTTCTTCAATTCCCGCACGTTCCCCGGCCAAGGGTATTCCAGCAGACACGCAAGAGCCTGGCTGGTGATAGATTTGCGCTTGCTTCGACTCTGTTTGGCGCACTCATCCAGGAAAACAGAGACCAGATCCGGAATGTCCTCGGTGCGATTCCGAAGCGGTTCGACCCTGATGGGAATGACATTCAGCCGATAATAGAGCTCTTCCCGGAAAAAGCCTTTTTCAATTTCCCTTTCCAGATCCTTGTTGCTGGAGGCGATGATCCGCAATTCCAGATCCAATGTTCGGCTGCCTCCCACACGCTGGTATTTTTGTTCCTGAAGCACCCGCAAAATTTTGGCCTGGGTCTTCCAGCTCATATCGCCGATTTCGTCCAAAAAAAGAGTACCCTGGCTGGCCAGCTCGAACTTGCCCAATTTTTTCGCGGTGGCTCCGGGAAAGGCGCCCTTTTCATGGCCAAAAAGCTCGCTCTCTATGATTTCCTCCGGTATGGCTGCGCAACTGACGTCCACAAAAGGCTTGTCCGACCGGGGGCTGAGCTGGTGAATCGTGCGGGCGACGAGCTCCTTGCCGGTACCGTTCTCCCCCGTGATCAGGATCCAGGCATCGGTGGAAGCCACTTTTTCGATTTGCTTCCGCAACTGCTGTGTTGCGGGACTTTTTCCGGTGAGGGAGTGTTTCTCGATGGTCTTTTTCCGCAGGTAACGGTTTTCCTCCTCCAGGCGTCGGTAGTTGAGCGCATTGTTGATGGCCAGAACGACCTTGTCGATGGAAAGGGGTTTTTCGATGAAATCGAAGGCTCCCAGTTTGGTCGCACTCACGGCGGTCTCGATGGTTCCGTGGCCGGTGATGATGATCACCTGAATGAAGTGGTTGTTTCTTTTGATTTCCTTCAAGGTCTCGATCCCGTCGATCCCCGGCATCCAGATGTCCAGCAGTACCAGGTCTGGGGCGTCGACCTCGATGATTTTCAGCGCCTCGTAGCCGTTGCTGGCCGTTGTCACCGCAAAGCCCTCGTCGGACAGGATGCCGCTGAGGGACTGCAGAATCGTCGGTTCGTCGTCCACGATCAAAATGGAAGGATTCATTCCGGTTCTCCGTTGATGTCCTATACCGGCAGCTGAATGGCGAAAATGGCGCCGCTGGGATCTCGGTCCGCCACGCTGATGGTGCCGTTGTGATCCTCCACGATGGTGTTGACGATGGTCAGGCCCAACCCCATTCCACTTTTTTTGGTTGAAAAATAGGGCTCGAAAAGCCTCGTCTTGTCTTCGGCGGATATACCGGGACCGTCGTCGGCGACTTCGATCCGCACGCTCTCTTCCTCCGAATCATGGCGCACGTCGATCCAGATGGTGCCCTTTTCTCTCATCGCCGCGATGGCATTGTCAACCAGATTGATCATGGCTTGTTTGATCTGCTGACGGTCTATGTGAACGGTGGGGATGGTTCCGTCCACCCGTACGTGGAAGTGCACCTCGGGATGTCCTTCGCGATACAGCGCCAGGGTTTCCTCGATGACCGGCGGCAACTGGCAGGGCGCCGGATTGGCGGTGGGAAACCGTGCAAAAGCGGAAAATTCATTGACGAGGTTTCGAATGAGTTCCACCTGATCGATGATCATCTGCGTACACTCGTCGAACACCGATTCATCGAGTCTTCGGGAGTACTTTCGCTGGATTCGCTGCGCCGATAAAATAATGGGGGTGAGCGGGTTTTTCACCTCGTGTGCGATCCTGCGGGCCACCTCCCGCCAGGCCGCCATCCGCTGGGCCCTTTCCAGGTCGGTCAAATCGTCGAACACCATCACGATACCCATGTTGCGCCCGGCATCGTCGCGCAGTGCGCTCACATGGACCAGAAAGCTCCGCTGCCTTCCGGCCACGGTCAATCGCAGAGACACTTCGACGGTGTCCTCTTCGGAGGTCTCGAACTTCCGCAATATATCGTCAGCCAATTCCAGCTGCTCCTGATCGAGCAGATCGCGAAACCGACGGTGGAGGATATCCGGGGCATTCAGATGGAGCATGGTCTCGGCGGATGTGTTGATGGTGGTCACTACGCCGTCGGCTCCCAGCGTGATCACGCCCGCCGAAACGTTTTTCAACACGATTTCGATGTACTGCCTGCGCTTTTCGTTCTCGATGTTTTGCTGACGCAGCATGCGGGCGGACAGTTCGAGCTGTTCCCGGTTTTGTCGAAGGTCCCGGGTCATGCGGTTGAAGGATTCCACCAGCGTGCCGATTTCGTCGTCCGCGCCCTCTCCGATGGATACGCTCAGATCTCCCTCGGCGACGCGCCGTGTGCCGTCGGCCAGCTCCTTGATGGGCTCGGTGATGGAGCGCGCCAGATAGAAACCGAACCAAATCGCGCAGAACACGACCAGCAACCCCACGATGCTAAGAGTGATGTAGTAGGTGATCTGGATGGGGTTCTTCAGGAGCTTGATCTGCTGGTACTGCTCGAATCCGCGGGAGATGGACGCCGTTTTTTGGGTCAGATCCTGAGGAATTCGAAAGCTCAGCACGATGTACCCGGAGGCCTCGTCGCGGTGAGCGCCGAAGGGTATCGTGCTGATGGTCCGAAGCAGTTCCACGTCGGAGGTCGTCGCGGTAAAGGAGCGGATGCCCTCGGCGGACAGCTCTTTTTGCAGATTGACGGCCGATACGGTCTGGAGGGTTTCTTCGCCCAATTCAGGAATCGAGGACACCGCGAGCCGGTTGGCGTTGGCCGCGTAGACCTCCACTCCATCCAGATTGAACGCCCGCTGTGCGATCTGAATGTAGCGCTCCAGAGCCTTCCGTTTGTCCGGCTCCATCAGGGACTTGGCCCGGATCTGATAGGCGATGCGCTCCAGGAAGAATCGGTGGGTTCTCTCGGCGGTTTCGTAGATGCTTCTTCCCACTTCCAGCGAATTCTCCAGTGCCTGCTCCACCGGTACGTTGAACCAGAATTCGATGCTGGTGGTGATGAAGTTGATGGAGAAAAAAAACAAGATCGTGCTGGGCAGGAGGGTCAGGGTAATGAAAGCCGCAACCAGTTTCGTGCCGAGCTTTGCACCCATCACGTTTCGCCTGCGGTCGTAGAGCAGCTTTACCAGATTGCGGAAAACCAGAAAGATGAGCAGCAGCAGCAACAGCAGGTTGATGTTGATCAGGATGAACATCAGGATGGTGTTGGAGACCGGAAAGTTCCCGCCGAAATGGATAATGCGGTTTTCGGCCAGCGTCATCAGAGATATCAGCACGATGATTACGATGCTGATGACGAATTCACGTTTTCGGCGACGCCGCTCCTCTTTGGGAAGCGCTGGCAGGGATTTCCGATTTTTTTGCTGGATGCGCATGATGGCCGCAGGGGTCAAAAAACGAAATCAATCGTGTACCAGTCAGTTTCAAAATCCCACAAGGACATGAAAAAAAACACATAATGCAGATACAGTGGAAGGGTCCGCTTGCTCAACTCTGCCTTTGCGCGCAATTGATAGGTTTTGCCTTTTTCCAATTGGCTCAGGGGGGCGACCCGGAAGCTGTTGATCTCCGTCATGCGTTTTTTCGCATAATCGATGGACTTGGTGACCAGCGGTTCGCCCTTCTGCCAGGATCGATAAACGGTGAACTCCTTTTTCAGGTTGTCATACTTGATGGTGTGCGTGAATTTGATGTCCGCGATTTCCTTGTCGATCCAGAAATCACGTCCCTGGTGAAGGGTGACGAAAAAGGAAAACGTAACGGGCACACCGCTGAGAACAGCGGATTCGATGGACTCGTGAAAAGCGCCTTCCACGTTCATGAACAGGAGAAGGTCGTCTCTCGTGTTGGTCACAATGATGTCGGTCAACTTCGCCTGCTGCGCCAAGGCGCAGCTCGGCATTACAAGCAAGAGCGCAAAGGCTCGAATCCACTTTCCCATGATCGACCATATTCCTTGTCGGAGACGGATGGATCAGAAAATGGTAGCGAATTGCCGCTCAATTGGCAAGTGATTTGGGATGACTACAGACTGCGAAGCGTTCGGTTTGAAAGGCGGTGGTTTCCCAGGCGTCCTTGTCCGTCAAGAACCGTTTCAGAAATTCATGATTGAAGGCGTGGCCGGATTTCTTCACTACGATGTGCCCCATGATGGGCATGCCCAACAGGGACAGGTCACCGATGCAGTCCAGCAGCTTGTGGCGCACGAACTCGTTTTCGAAACGCAACCCTTCCTTGTTGATGATTTCCTCCCGGTCCAATACGACGGCGTTTTCCAAAGAGCCGCCCTGGGCGAGGCCGAAGCGCTTGAGGTATTCCACTTCTTCCAGAAAGCCGAAGGTTCTTGCGGAACTGACCTCCTTTTCGAAGGCGCTGTCGGAAACGGCCAGTGAAAAGCTTTGTTCGCCCACCCGCCGGTGTTCGAAGGCGATACTGCAGGTGATGCGGAATTCGTCCGCCGGGAATGCTCCAACGTATTTTCCGTCGGACTTCAATTCGATGGGGTTCTTGATCACGAAAAAATGTCGGGGTGCTTCCTGTTCGACCACCCCGACTTCCAGGATGGAGTGCGTGAAGGGGCCTGCGCTTCCGTCCATGACAGGCACTTCGTAGCTGTCCAACTCCACCAGTGCGTTGTCGATGCCCAAGCCCGAAAAGGCCGCCATGAGATGCTCGATGGTGGACACGATACAGCCGTTGGCCCCGATGACCGTGGCCAGGCTGGTATCCACGACCATGTTGAAAAGGGCGGAAATCGTGGGGCTGTCCGGCAGGTCGGTACGGATGAACTTGATACCGAAATTGGCAGGAGCAGGCCGAATGGTCAGATTGACCGCTTTGCCTGAATGCAACCCGACTCCGGAACAGGTGACCGGTGCGGCCACCGTTCGTTGGAGAGTGTGCATGATTGTATATTCCATTCGGTGCGCGGCGACGCCGTTACCCGTTTCGGAAAGATGCGGCGGTCCGGACACCTCATTTTCTCCTCCGGTACGGGCCGGGGGAGGTTCTTTTTTTTTGCAGCGTGGCTGTGGTTCGAGTGCGAAATCACTCGTAAATAACTGCCCTGAATCGTTTCTTTAAACTCATTCGATATCGGATGTCAAAAGAATTATAGGCTTCACGGGCCGTTTGTCGAGTATTTGTACAGCGATTTTCCTTTTAACTCGCCGAATATGCTTATAAAATATTGTAAAATGACCCGGTTTCCATAGTCTGAAAAAAGGATTGGATTTCTCACAGCTATTTGTTATAATTGCTAAACTTTTGCCCTTCCGGAACCTGCGAACAACGGCTCCGGTTCGAAATCCTCGGGACTCCGTCCCGACCCTGCCACGCCTTGAGAAAGAGGATCCTGCCGATTTCGGCCCCATGGGCCCATCGCGGTCCACGAATCAAGGACCAACGACCCCCACCCCGGATCGTGAAGCAAACCGCTGCTTGCCTTCTGCTGTCTGCAGCGCTGTCGCGTGCTGCCGCACCCATCGCCCCAGGAGGAGCCATAGCCATGCTGGCCAAAGTCCTCAGCAGCGCCGTCGTGGGCATCGATGCCTTTTTGGTGGAAGTCGAGGTGGATATCGCCGCCGGGCTTCCCAACTTCACCACGGTTGGTCTTCCCGAGGCCTCGGTGAAAGAGAGCAAAGAGAGGGTCAAATCGGCCATCAAAAACTCGGGGTATGATTTTCCCGACGACCGAATCACGGTGAACCTGGCTCCCGCAAACGTAAAAAAGGAGGGAACGGGGTTCGATCTGCCCATGGCACTGGGCATTCTGGCCGCCACGGGGACGGTACCCCAAGATATTCTGGGCCGGTATGTCCTCATGGGCGAGCTGTCCCTGGACGGGCGGGTCAAGCCGGTCAACGGATCCCTGCCCATGGCACTGGCAGCCCGGGACGCCGGGTACGGAGCTGTTCTGGTGCCGGCGGACAACGGGGCCGAGGCTTCCGTCGTGCGGGAGATCGACGTTCTCCCGGTCCAGACGCTGGCCCAGGTGGTGGACTACCTGCACGGCCTGCAGGAGATCGAGCCCCAGCGCGCCGACATCGATTCCCTGTTCTCCGTGTCAAGCGAGGCGGCGGTTGATTTTTCCGAAATCCGGGGACAGGAGAACGGCAAGCGAGCCCTGGAGGTTGCGGCCGCCGGCGGCCACAACCTCCTGATGATCGGCCCGCCGGGATCCGGCAAGACCATGCTCGCCAAGCGGCTCCCCACGATTCTGCCACCGCTGCGCTTTGCCGAGGCCCTGGAGACCACCAAGATCTATTCCGTGACGGGGTTGCTGGAAAAGGACCGGGCGCTGGTCACCCGAAGACCCTTCCGCTCGCCGCATCACACCATTTCGGATGCGGGCCTCATCGGGGGCGGGCATGTCCCCAGGCCAGGCGAGGTGAGCCTTGCCCATCACGGAGTGCTGTTTCTGGACGAACTGCCGGAGTACAAAAAGCATGTATTGGAGGTCCTGCGCCAACCGCTGGAGGATCTGCAGGTGACCATCTCACGGGCGGTTACCACCATCACCTATCCGGCCAGCTTCATGCTGGTGGCGGCCATGAACCCCTGCCCGTGCGGGTATCTCACCGACCCCAAGCACGAGTGCCGGTGCAGCCACGTGCAGATCCGCCGCTACCGCTCCA
This sequence comes from Desulfobacteraceae bacterium, assembly GCA_022340405.1. Lineage (GTDB taxonomy): Bacteria > Desulfobacterota > Desulfobacteria > Desulfobacterales > JAJDOA01 > JAJDOA01. Next base: position 20,022 of record JAJDOA010000133.1, read on the forward strand.
AGATCTCCGGCCCGCTGCTGGACCGCATCGACATCCACGTGGAGGTGCCGGCCGTGGCCTACAAGGACCTGGCCGGCATCCCCTGCGGGGAGACGTCGGCAGCCGTACGCGCCCGGGTGGCGGCCGCACGCGAGATCCAGCACCGGCGGTTCGCCCGTGCGAAGGTTGCCTGCAACGCCCAGATGAGCGGAAGGATGGTGCGCCGACACTGCCGGGTGGACGATGCGTCGGCCCTGCTGCTGGAAGCGGCCGTGGACCGGCTGGGGTTGTCTGCCCGGGCGTACAACCGGGTGCTGAAGATCGCGCGCACCATCGCCGACCTGGCCGGTGCGGCCGACATCGGCGCCGGTCACGTCAGCGAGGCCATCCAGTACCGCAGCCTGGACCGGGGAAAGGGAGTGGTCTGAAGAAAAAACCGGAGAAATTTCCCGATGAAGCAAAATGCGAAAGGCTGGAACTTGTCGGCGGAGCCGGTATTTGCCGCCGGCAGGTAGCTCGACATCGTCTCCCTGGCACCATGCAGACCTCGGCGGTCACGTACCGGCGATCCCATCGAAAGAAATGCCCGAAGAAATGCCGCGAACGGGTCGGCCAGTCGCCTCACAGGACGCTGTCCAGCCGCTGAATGCTTTTCGCAGAGCCGACGACGACCATGACGTCTCCGGCCTCCATCACGGTGTCGGCCTTGGGATTGAAAACCATGGAGCCGTCCGGCTTGCGGATGACCATGATCATCAAGTCGTACTTTTGCCGAATCCCTGAGTCTTTCATGGTCAACCCCGCCATTTTGGAATCCGGCTTGATCCGGATCTCCTCGATCTGAATGTCGATACTGTCATCGGCGAAGGCCATTTCCAGAAATTGGATGACCGTCGGACGCAGTATCGCGTGGGCCATGCGGCGAGCGCCCAGATCATAGGGGGATATCACTTTGTCGGCACCGGCCGCGAGAAGGGTTTTTTTGACGCTGTTCTGTTCGGCCCGTGCAACGATGAAAAGATCGGGGTTCAGCTGCTTGGCGATGATGACCAGGAAGACGTTGTCCGCGTCCGTGGCCACTGACGTAATGATCCCCTTGGCCCTTTGAATGCCTGCCTTTTCCAACACCGCTTCGTCCTTGGCATCTCCGATGATGTAGAGGATATCGTCTTCGTCCAGTCTGGGCACCCGGTTCTGGTTTCTTTCGATGACCACCACGTCGATGTACCGCGCAATCAAAAACCGGGCCAGCACACGGCCGATCCGCCCGTAACCGCAAATGATGTAATGCCCCCGGAGTCGGTTGATCTGCGTATCCAATTTGCGTCTCCCCAGAACCAGCCGTATCCGTCCCTCCACGAGGAACTGAATGACGTTGCCGGCTACGTATAAAAAAAAGCCCACCCCCAGCAGGATCAGGATGATGGTGAAAATGCGCCCGTGAAAACCGACCGGGTTCACCTCGCCGTATCCCACCGTGGCCAGGGTGATGATCGTCATGTAGAGGCTGTCCATGAACCCCCAGCCCTCGATGATCATGTAGCCGAAGGACCCTACCATCATGAGCACGATCGAAAGGGCGGCGAAGATCACGGTTTGGCGAAGATACTCCATAACGGAGCCCCTATACCATGGACGCGCCGGAGGTGACAAATCTACGGCTACGTTGAAAGGGGACGCAAACCGTCCCTGGGTTGCGGCACGCACACGGTCACTGCGTAGAAGCCATCTCAAAATCGTCTTTTCGCCTCATCTCGGCGTCGGGTCCTCGTTTCCAGTCCTCGAAATACAGGAGTATTCCTGCGGCTAAAAACTTGGATCCTCCTTGACCTTGAACGAAAATCCTAATTTTGAGATGGCTTCTAGAAGCCACGGCACATTGACCCGGCCATGGCGCACGTGCCATGATGAACCCAACGGCCGAAACCGCAACGGCCGTCACCATCCAAAGGGAGGCATTGCATGGGCGGCGAACATCGGATACGGGATGAGGCACCGAAGGATATGGTCTGCCCGGACTGCCAGGCGAAGCTGTCCCGGCGGCGGACCCGCAACCCGGATGCCTGCGAAATGCTTTGCGGCGGATGCGGGCAGGTCTTCGACGTCTGCGATCTGGACACCGTGGAGAGACTGAAAAAGGGATCGACATCATGAAACTCCCCATCTATCTCGACTACAACGGCACCACGCCTCACGACCCGGAAGTCATCGAGGCCATGCGGCCCTTTTTCGAAACCGAATTCGGCAACCCCTCCAGTTCACACTGGTACGGGATTGCACCGAAACAGGCCGTGGAGAGGGCTCGGGGACAAGTGGCGGGGCTACTCGGATGCTCACCCGGCGAGGTGGTTTTCACCAGCGGCGGCACCGAATCCAACAACCAGGCGGTAAAAAGCTTCGGGGGCGCCAAGGCGGCCGAGGGCTCCCACATCGTCACCACCCGCATCGAACACCCGGCCATCCTGGAGCCGTGCCGGTTCATGGAGACGCACGGCTTTTCGGTGACCTACCTCCCGGTGGATGAAACCGGACGCGTTTCGGTCTCCGACGTGGAGGACGCCCTGCGCGCCGACACCGTACTGATCACCGTCATGCACGCCAACAACGAGGTGGGCACGGTGCAGCCCGTCGCCGAGATCGCCGAGGTTGCGAAACGAAAAGGAATTCTCTTCCACACCGACGCGGCCCAGTCCCTGGGAAAGATCCCGGTCGACGTGGATTCGCTCGGCGTGGAGCTCCTCTCAATGGCCGGCCACAAGCTTTACGCTCCGAAGGGTGTCGGGGCACTGTACGTCCGCGGCGGGATGTCGCCAAAGGTATTTTGCCACGGCGCCGGGCAGGAACGTGGCCTACGCGCCGGCACCGAGAACGTGTTGGAGATCGTGGGTCTGGGAAAGGCCTGCGAGGTGGCCGCACGGGATCTGGCGGCCAACGGCGAGCACTTGGCGGCCATGCGGGACCGGCTGGAGGCGGGGCTTCGCTCCGCACTGGGGGACCTGCGCTTCAACGGTCATCCGGAACAGCGCCTTCCCAACACCTGCAGCGTCTCTTTTCGTGGACTGGAGGCTGGCCGAATCCTGGAGGAGATCGGCCTGGAGGTGGCCGCATCCGCCGGGGCGGCCTGCCACGCCGACCGCGTGGAGATCTCCCATGTGCTGGAGGCCATGAGCATTCCCGAAGAATGGGCCAAGGGTACCCTGCGGTTCACCACGGGAAAAATGACCACCGCCGCTGAAATCGATGGGGCACTTGAGGTCGTCGTTTCCGCGGTAAACAAACTTCGCCGCGCCCCAAGGGGGTGAGCGGCCGACGCCGGTGAAAAAATACCCTCCATCGCAGGAAGGCGTTGACCCCGCCGGCGATTCGACGGAAGCTCAGCAAAGGGCCGCCGTCGGACACCCCAGTGCTCTTACGATTTCAGCCGGGTCCATTTGCAGCATGGTTCCGCGCTGTCCGGCATTGATCAGCACCTGCTTGTTGCGGAGCAGGCTTTCCTCCATTACCGCCGAAAGCGGATGCTGTGTGGCGAACGGGCTGATCCCACCCACACGGTAGCCGGTGAGCCGCTCGGCCGTCGCCGTGTCGGCCATTGCCGCGCGTTTGACGCCGCAGGCCCGGGCCATTTTCTTCATGTCGAGCTGCCGGTGCCCGGGCATGAGCGCCAGGGAGTAGGACCGATTCCCCAAATCCACCACCAGGGTTTTGACGGTGGCCTCCAAGGCGTATCCCAATGCCCGAGCCGCATATGCAGCCCCCTTCTCCTCGTGAGGGTATTGGACGATCTCGTAGGGAATCCCCTCACTTTTCAAGAAAGCAATGGCTCTTGTAGACATGACCGGACTCCGGATCGCAGGATCGCATCGATGCGTCCATCCCTATCGGTGTCTGCCGCGCGTGTCAAACCCCGAAACGGAATCGAATCCCCTTTCTCCTTCCGCATGACCGTTTCTTCGGGTCGCCACTTGACCTAGGGTGGAACACCCGCTACATTCGAATGGAAGCGAAGCCGCTTCCATCCCTTGGATTACCGGTTTGCCAGACATAGAATGAAACGCCCCCGTTTTTACTTTTTTCTTCTGTGCTTTGCCGCCGAGACGGTCCATTCCGGCAACGGCCTGTGCCAAGAACTGTCCGACGCGCAAAAGCGAGCCGTCGTCTATGAGATATACGAAGACTACCG
>JAJDOA010000114.1 GCA_022340405.1 Desulfobacteraceae bacterium
TTTTCGCTTGAACCGTAGGGGAGGGGTTTATCCCCTCCCGCTGATGGGATCACCTACCCCGAACGGGCGGGGATCAACCCCGCCCCTACGAAAAGCAAGAAAAGGCCGTTCCAATCGGAACATACTTTTGACAAATGCTCCAGAGCAGGCCCGCCTCCGTTTCCACCGGCAGAGCCCGATCTGCGCTTCCCAATGGATCCAATGCGCTCAGTTTTTCCCACGTCCAAGCGGCCAAACCATTACAATACAGCGAAAAAAATGGAGTACCGCATCCCTGTCACCAGGTTCTCGGCTTGCACACGATCTCCCGGATCCGCAGGTCGAACAGGGTGGAGCAGTGGGCCGGCTTGAGGACCAGGGCCGTGTCCGCGCCGCGGGAGGAGCCCCCGACGGCGACGATGTCCCTTCCGCTCAGGGCGCCGGCGTCGGCGGCCATGAGTGCGACCTCCACGGCCACCTTGGTTCCCTGCCCAAAGAGCTTTAGGGTGTCGGCCACCAGCAGCACAGGATAGACACCTGCATGCTTTTTCGACAGGCCGCGCTCGGCCCCGGACAGGGCGTGCGAGGCCGAGATCACCCTCGCCCCCTTCCCGGTGAGTTCAGCCCGTTTGGCTTCGGGCATGATCGGTAGAAACGGTTCTTTGAAACCGGCGTGGTAGGTGACAACGGTTACCCGAAACCCGGCGAAAATGTCCAGCGCCAGCAGCCCGGTCTCGCCGCTTGTGGAGGCCACGACCACCTCGTTGATGTCCAATTCGCGGCCCCGCTCGAATCCCGCACGAAGGGCGTGTTCCGTGTTTTCTTTTCCCGGAGATGCAAACAGCATGGATGTTCTCCTTCTTCTGGGTGAAACGTTTTTATCGCTATCTACTGCCCTGGACGTTTCATTGCAAGGGGTACGGCTCGCTTTCTATCCGGTTCCATCTCTGCTATGAAGACACAAACGGCCGCAGGCTGCGGCCATTCCTGCCCGGAGGTCCTGCCATGATCGTGGACGTACATACCCATGCGTTTCCGGAAGAAATCCGCCGAGACCGGGAGCGGTTCTTTCCGGGAGAGCCCGCCTTTCAGCTGCTCTACGACAACCCGAAATCCCGGCTGGTGGGGGCCTCGGAAACCGTCGCCATGATGGACGAGGCGGGGGTCGACGTGTCGGTGGTCTTCGGCTTCCCCTGGCGAAACGAAGCCTGGTTCCGGCTAAACAACGACTACATCCTAGAGGCCGTGTCGAGATACCCGAAGCGGCTGGTGGGATTTTGCTGCCTGGACCCCGCCCATGACGGAGCCGCCGCCGAAGTCGAGCGCTGTCTGGACGCCGGAATGGGCGGTGTGGGGGAGCTGGCCTTTTACGTGTCGGGCATCGATCGGGTCGCCCTGGATCGTCTGTCGCCCCTGATGGCGCTCTGCCGGGAGCGGAACCGGCCGGTGATGATCCATACCAATGAGCCCGTGGGCCACGCGTACCCGGGCAAGACTCCCAACACGCTCAAACAGATATACGATCTGGTCGTGCAGTTTCCGGACAACCGGATCATCCTGGCCCACTGGGGCGGCGGCCTGTTTTTTTATTCCCTGCTGAAAAAACAGGTGCGGGAGGCTCTGGCCAATGTCTGGATGGACACGGCCGCATCGCCCTTTTTATATCATCCTGCCATCTACCGAACAGCGGTGGAGCTGATCGGAAGCGGAAAGGTCCTTTTGGGGACCGATTTTCCGCTTCTGAAACCCTCACGGTATTTTGAGGAGCTCGCGGAATCCGGCATCTCCGATGCCGACAGAGAGGCCATTTGCGGTGCCAGCGCGGCCGCGCTCCTGGGGCTGTCTCCATCCACATAGAGAAAACGCAACCGCTCGGGTTTATCGATAGCCGATGGACCGCAGTTCCGCCAGCAGCGGTGCGATCCGCTCCCGATGCTCGGGGGGCACCATGAGCACGGACAGCGGACGGTTGGGAAGAAGGCGGAAGGCCCGGCAGTCGTCCGAAGAACCCGGTGGGGCGGAATCCCCGTTTCGGGATATCGCCAGCAGTACGTCGACGAGGTTTCCCGTGCAGCCGTCGGCGTCGAGGTGTTCGACCAGCTGCTGGAAGACGGTGCTCACCGTGACATGAAAATCCTCCATGTCCGCAAATCCGGTTTCTGCGCAACACCGCTTGGACACCATGCACCGGCAGCCGAAAGGACGGGCCGGGTACACCGTGCACAAGCGCTCTTTCAGCAGTGGACAGCTGCCGGATCCGGGATCCGGGGTCGCCTCTTCCGCCGGGGCTTCCCCCGCTGCGCATACCTCGGCCCATTCGTTGATCGTGGTCCGGGGCCGGTACCGATTGTGGGCCTCCGCGCGGAGCCGTGATTCCTGTTTTTCCAGGACCTTGACGGCGTCCGTTTTCTTCAGCAGAGAATATCCCTCCAGAGTGGTTATCGTGACATTCAGGGTGCAGCAGGTGTCGCAACCCTTCCGGCAGGCCGTGCCGCCGCTTGGCAGAAAGTCTTCAAAGCGGCGGTACAGCGCTTCGAGAAGGCGGACTTTCTCCTTCAGGAGGTCTTTTTTCTGCAAGCCCATCAGAGTGCCTTTCGCAGAATATCGAACAGCTGCGCATCGGTGAGGATCACCGGATTGCCTTTCATGCTGCTCGCCTTTTTCGCCTTCTCCACCAGTTCCGGCAGGTCTTTTTCGGACAACCCCAGATCCGAGAGGCCCGGCACCTGTAAACGATCGCAGATCCGATGCATCCATTCCACGCCGTCTTCGGCTTCTGCCTCCATGGAGCCGGTAACCATCTGTGCAACCTCCGCATAGCGCTGCAGGGCGGGAGCGTCCGGTGCCCTCTCGCGAAGGGCCCGCAGATTGGTTGCGGTCACGAAGGGCAGAAGCCTTGCACACAGGGCGCCGTGGGCTGCCGGGATCATTCCACCCAGAGGCCCTGCGATGCCGTGCACGGCCCCGACCTTCGCGTTGTCCAGCGCCAATCCGCCAAACAGCGCCGCCAGCGCCATGTTTTCGCGGGCGGCGCTGTCTCCTCCGTGCAGGAAAACCGCTTCCAGGGATCCTGCCGCCCGCAGAAGGCCCTCCCGACAGAAACCGTCGGTAAACGGTGTGGCAAAGGGGGAGACGTAGGGCTCCACCAGCTGAACCAGGGCGTCCATTCCAGTGGCCGCAGTGATCTCCGGCGGCAGGGAATGGGTCAGCGTCGGATCCACCACGGCAAGCCGGGCAAGCATTTTCCGGCTCCGCAGACTGACCTTCACTCGTCGCTCTCCGACCCGAAGCACGGCGTTCCGTGTCACCTCGGCCCCGGAGCCCGCGGTGGTCGGCACGGTGATACACGGAGCGGCGGGCTGCTGCAGCGGTTTCCCTTCTCCCACCACTTCCAGATACGCCAGGGGAGGACCGGGGTTGGTCATCAGCGCCGCCGTAGCCTTTGCAGCATCCATTGCGCTGCCGCCGCCAAAACCGATGACCGCCTCGCACCGTTGCCTCACGGCTTCGTTGACGGCCTCGACAACGGTGTGGATCTCGGGCTCCCCGGCCGTCGGAATCCGGTGAAAGGACACATCCGCCGCCCGCAGACCGGACAGCAGATCCTCGGCCCGTTGATCCGAGGCCCCGGTGACCACCAGCACCCGGCGGGACCACCCGGAGATGAGCGATCCCACCTCCTTCACCGCGCCGGCTCCGAATAGAATGCGCCTCGCAGTGGAAAATTCGAACCTCATCGCCGCTCCCTTCCCTCTCTCTATCCTGGTTTGACATGGCATCGTGCCTCGGCTATAGAGGCACGACCATACCTTATTATTAATAGGAAAGGAATTTTTCCATGGAAGACCCGAACAAACAAGCCGAGATACCGCCCGTGCGGCTGGGCTTTGACAGTACGTTCAAATTTCGATGCCACCCCGGTGTGTCCTGTTTCACCCAGTGCTGCCGGGGCATCAATATCGTGCTCACCCCCTATGACATCATCGGCCTGAAAAACCGTCTCGGGATGCGTTCCGAGGATTTTCTGGCCGTCTACACCGAACCCCAGCTGCTGGAGAAGACCGGCCTGCCGATGGTCACCCTGAAGCTTCTGGACGACGAGCGCAAATCCTGCCCGTTCGTTCGCGACGGAGAGGGCTGCATTTTGTACGAAGATCGGCCGACATCCTGCCGGTATTACCCTCTGGGCGTTGCCGCCTTGCAGCACAAGGAAGGATCCGACGACGAGGGATTTTTCTTTTTCGTGCACGAGGAGCACTGCCGCGGCTTCGAGGAGGACAAGATCTGGAAGGTGCGGGAGTGGCGGGAGGATCAAGGCGTGGAAGTGCGGGACCGCGTCAACGCGGAGTGGACCGACCTCATTGTCCGCAAGCGCTCATTTCCCGCCAGCATCCAGTTGACGGAGCAGGCCAGACAGATGTTTTTCATGGTAAGCTACAACATCGACAGGTTCCGGGAGTTTGTTTTCGAATCCACCTTCCTTCAGCGATATCCTGTGGAAAAGGAAATGCAGGAAAGGATCCGAAACGACGAAACCGCTTTGCTGGAATTCGGTCTGTCCTGGTTGAAGAGCGTGCTGTTCCGGCGAAAAGACGACGTTCGGGATGCGGTACAGGGAGGCGCGGGCGACGATTCCGGTCCGGAATGAAACGGCATGCGGAAACCCTTCCTGCGCATCCGTTTCAGCAACGGAAGCGGATTCCGGAGCAGCGGTTGATCCCCCTTCAGACTCCGCCGATTTTCGCCCGTCCCTACCCCTCGTAGTCCGGGTAGGCCAAGTCCTCCCAGCGGGAGGTGTCCGCCAGGCGGCCGGCGATGTCCACTTCAAAAAATTCCGCCACCGGCTGGAAGATTTCCGGTGCCTCCGCCTGTACCTTCCGTGCGGCGGAAAGGACGACGTCCAGGCCCTTTTTCGTCATTTTCCCCAGCGGTCTGCGACACCCCCCCGAAGGCATACCCAGGATGGACATCAGCGTTTTGATGGCCAGCGGATTCCGCGCCCGGCACTCCACATCGCCATGGGCCGTGGTTTCGGTGGTCTTCACCGTGACCAGTCCGAACAAGGGTGCCAGAGCCTTGGACAGGGCCTCGGCTTCGGATCGGTTGCCATCCCGAAGGAGGCGGACCAGCTCAGAGATTGCTTTAGGGACCACATTGGACGCTACCGAGATGACGCCGGCGGCTTGAATGGTGGGGTCGGTCATCATCTGCGCGGTCATGGGATCGTCCCCGGATAGGATGGTGAAGTCGGGTCCGCAACAGGCACGCGTGCGGCGCATGTTGTCCAGGTTGCCGGTGGCCTCCTTGACGGTCGTGACGTTGGGAAAGGCCTTCTGCAGCAGACCGAGGTCCTCGGGCAGCAGTTGCGCGCCGGTTCGCCCTGGGATTACGTACGGAATGATCTGCAGATCGGGAAACGCTTCGGCCACCGGCGCGATGTATTCCCTGCGGATTTCCAGGCTGCTGGGACCGTTGTAGTAGGGATCCACCAGCAGGACGGCATCGACGCCCACTTCTTGGGCATGCCGGGTTCCGTTCATGGTCTCCGACGTGTTGTTGCTTCCGGTGCCCGCAATGCAGATGCATCGGCCCTTGCACTGTTTCGCAACGGCTTCGATCGCGGCCTCGTGCTCTTCCCATGTGAGCGTCGGGCTTTCCCCCGTGGTTCCCACGGCAAGGATTCCGGTGATGCCGTTGGCCATCTGGTATTCGGTCAGGCGAGCCAATCCGGCGAAGTCGACGCGGTCGTCGGCAAAGGGGGTTACAATGGCGGTGTAGCATCCGGGCTGCATGGCGGTATCCTCCTCACCTGCGTTGCTTTGAAGGGCGGGTCAATCCACCGGTGGGCGATGGAATGCAAAAGAAAACAACAGAAACCGGTCCCAATGATGCCAAAAAAAATCATTCTTGACAACCCGAAACGGGCGGGCTAACGGTTACAATTTTCGTTGAAGCGGCGGTGGTCCGTTTCGCCGCTATCCGAGCCTTTGCGAACCGGCACGGTGCCGGTTCCTGGGGAACGCCCCCGGCCCCGCGG
>JAJDOA010000211.1 GCA_022340405.1 Desulfobacteraceae bacterium
AGGACTGGAAACGAGGACCCGACGCCGAGATGGGGCGAAAAGACAATTTTGAGATCGCTTCAAACCGAATAAACCCATCGAACCCAATGAACCCAGCAACCCTCAACCGAGGGTCAAATGAAACAGGTACGCCACCGGCGACGCAAACAGGAGGGCGTCGATCCGGTCGAGAATGCCGCCGTGGCCGGGAAGCAGCGTGCCGGAATCCTTGATGTCGTTGATTCTCTTGAATTGCGACTCGAACAGATCGCCAATCTGGCCGACGATGCCCATGGTCAGGATGAAGCCGATGCTCGAAAGCCAGGGCAGAGAGGGCAGCAGCATGGCCTTGAACAATGCCCCGGCTGCAAGGTTTCCGGCCAGGCCGCCCAAGGCGCCCTCCACTGTCTTGCCGGGACTGACCGCGGGGGCCAGTTTTCTTTTTCCGTGCGCGGATCCCACATGGTACGCCGCCGTGTCCCCGACGAACACGACGGCCAAGACCAACAGGAGCCAGGCGATCCCGTCCGGCTGGGCGCGAATGCGAACCAGAAAAGACAGCATCAGGGGAATGTACACGACGCCGAGCTGTTCTTTGACCGCAACTGCCGTGACGCCGGGATCCTCACCGAATTGTCGAAGCGACAGCGCGCCGATGGCCAGCAGGTTCCCCGCAACCACGACCCCGACCATCTCTGGAGGTCCGTACCAGGCGGCAAAGGGAGTTACAGCGGTGACGGCGATGCCGGTGAGCAGAACGGGAGAATGCCAGGGCGGACCGCCGCGGCCGAAAGCCACGTTGTAATACTCGTGCATCGCCACGGCCGAGACCACCGCCACGAAAGCCACGAAGAGGGCGCCGCCCCAAAACACGGGAATAAACAGGATCAAAAGAGCGATCAGACCGGTGAGCCAGCGTTTGCGATGTCTCATGGTACCTCCCGATGGGTTGCATCCCGATCCGAGCGCTTGTCCGGGCCGCGCTCCGACGGCCGCCGTTTGAACCTTGAGGGGGGTCCGGATTGTTCCTGCTGCGGTGCGGCAGCCCCAAATATTGCCTACCGCAAGTTCTGGGGCAGAACACTAGGGGCTGTCTCTAAATTGTCTTTTGGCCCTATCTCGGCGTCGGGTCCTCGTTACCAGTCCTCGAAATACGGCAGTATTCCTACGGCTGAAAGCTCGGGTCCTCCTTGACCTTGAAGCAAAATCCTGCTTTAGCAACAGCCCCTAGCCGACGCGGCCGAATCGCCGCTCCCGCCGTTGATAGGAACGGAGAATCTCGATGAACTCCTCCGTGGTGAAATCGGGCCAGAGAGTGTCGGTGATGAAAATCTCCGAGTAGGCGATCTGCCAAAGAAGAAAGTTGCTGATACGGTGCTCGCCGCTGGTTCGAATCAGCAAGTCGGGATCCGGCAGATCCGCCGTGTACAGGCATGACGAAAAGGACCGCTCGTCGATCTGATCGGGATCCATCCGGTCGTCGCGGACACGGCGTGCCAGTTCCCGCGCGGCACGGAGGATTTCCGCCCGCCCCCCGTAGCTGAGCGCGAGGGTGAGCGTCATGGCATCGTTGGTTCTCGTGGCCTCCATTACCGTGTCGAGCTTTTCCTGCACTGCCGCGGGGAGCCGTTGGATCTGTCCCACGCAGCGCAGGCGGATGTTGTTTTCCTTCAGCTCGGGAAGCTCGGATTGCAAAAACCGCTGGAGGAGGTGCATCAATGCGGCGATCTCGGTTCGAGGCCGCTGCCAGTTCTCGGTGGAAAAGGCATAGAGGGTCAAATGCGCGATGCCGATCTGGCGGCAGGCGCGCACGATATTGCGCACCGTCTCGGCTCCTTTTTCGTGGCCCTTCACCCGATGCAGCAGGCGCTGCTTGGCCCAGCGTCCGTTGCCGTCCATGATGATGGCGATGTGCGCGGGAAGCTTGGATGCATCAAGGTCGGCCGGGGGGCCGCCGGACGGTTCAGAACTCAAGGATCTCCTTTTCCTTTTCTTGGTAGGCCTCGTCGATCCGCTCGATGTATCTGTCGGTGATCTTCTGGATCTCGTCTTGCGACCGAAAGGCCTCGTCTTCGGAAATATCACCGTCCTTTTTCAAGGACTTGACCAAGTCGTTTCCGTCTCGTCGGATGTTGCGCACGGCGATCTTGTGTTCTTCGGAGATCTTATGGATGACCTTCACCAATTCCTTCCTGCGCTCCTCGGTCAATTGGGGAATGGCGATGCGGATCAATTTCCCGTCGCTGGAAGGGGTGAGCCCGAGGTCGGACTTGAGAATGGCCTTTTCGACCTCCTTGATGACACTGACGTCCCACGGTTGGATCAGGATCAGGCGGCTTTCCGGCACCGAAAGAGAGGCGACCTGATTGAGTGGGGTCGGGGTGCCGTAGTAATCCACGCGAACGCCGTCGAGCAGATTCAGCGAAGCCCTTCCGGTGCGGACGCGCTTGAATTCGTTTTGCAGCGCGGTGAGGGTCTTCTTCATTCGGTCCCGGGTTTCCTGGAAGATGTCATCGATCATCGTTCACCTCTCTCGGTTCGTTACGGATCCACGTTCCCACACGTTCGCCGCACACCACCTTGCGGATGTTGCCACTGCTCTTCAAACTGAAGATGACCAGCGGGAGGGCGTTGTCCATGGCCAGCGAGATGGCGGTCATGTCCATGGCCTTCAGCTGCCGTTCCAGCACCTCCATGTACGTGATCTCTTCGATGAAGTTCGCACCGGAATTGTGGACCGGGTCGCAGTCGTACAGACCGTCCACTTTGGTCGCCTTGCACAGGATGTCCGCATGGATCTCCTGGGCGCGAAGAACCGCGGCCGTATCGGTGGTGAAATAGGGGCTGCCCGTGCCGGCCCCGAAGATCACCACTCGGCCCTTCTCCAGATGACGCACGGCCCTGCGCAGAATGTAGGGCTCTGCGATCTCATGCATGGCGATGGCGGTTTGTGTGCGGGTCTGCAGCCCCTTTTTCTCCAGCGCGTCCTGAAGGGCGATGCAATTGATGACGGTGGCCAGCATTCCCATGTGGTCGGCGGAAGCCCGGTCCATGTTGAAAGAGCTGGCAGCGACACCCCGAAAGATGTTGCCGCCCCCCACGACGATTGCCACCTGAACGCCGAGATCGCAGACCGACTGGATCTCCTCGGCGACATACCGGATGACGTCCGGACTGATGCCGAAACCCTGGTCGCCCATCAGGGCTTCCCCGCTGAGCTTCAGAACGATGCGGTCGAAACGTTTGGCTGGCACGGATCAGTTTTCTCCAACCTGGTATCGAACGAAACGCTTGATGGTGATGTTCTCACCGATCTTGGCGATCAGTTCGTTGAGCAGATCGCCGACGGTGATGTTCGGGTCTCGCACATAGGCCTGATGCAGAAGGCAGTTTTCCTTGTAGAACTTGTTCATCTTACCTTCGGCGATCTTGTCGATCATTTTATCCGGCTTCCCCATTTCGCGGGCCTGGGCACGGTAGATGTCCATCTCCTTTTTCACTACCTCCTCCGGCACGTCCTCCGGAGTGATGCCCGCCGGAGCGGAGGCCGCGATGTGCATCGCGATGTTTTTGGCAAACTCTTGGAAATCCTCGTTTTTGGCGACGAAATCCGTTTCACAGCCCACCTCCACCAGCACGCCCAGTTTGCCGCCCATGTGGATATAGGAATGAACGATTCCTTCGTTGAGGGCGCGGCCGGCCCGCTTGGCTGCGGTGGCCAGACCCTTCTTGCGCAGGAATTCGGTCGCCTTTTCCAGATCCCCACCGCATTCCTGCAACGCCTGCTTGCAGTCCATGATACCGGCTCCGGTCTTTTCCCGGAGTTCTTTCACCATCTCCGCACTGATTGCTGCCATGATGATTCTCCTGGATTATTCTCCTGCTGTTTCTTCGGTATTTTCCGCAGTCGACGCCTCTTCCTCCGGTTGGGTGTCCACCGGAGTCGTGCGTTTGATGATTTCCACGACCGGTCCGTCGCTGCCGTTGGAAATCACCTTGCGTTCCCCCGGCTTCAATTCGGATGCCGCAGCCGTTTCGGTTTCGCCCGTCTCGGCGGCTTTGTCGGCTTCCGCCTGGCGCTTTTCCTTGTAGCGCTGCTTGCCATCGATGCAGGCATCGGCCATGCGGGAGGTCAGCAGCCGGATGGCACGAATCGCGTCGTCGTTTCCCGGGATCACATAGTCGATCTCTTCGGGATTGCAGTTGGTATCGACAACGGCGACGATGGGAATCCCCAGCCGTCGGCCCTCCCGAACGGCAATGGCCTCGTTTTTCGGATCGACGACAAACAATGCACCGGGCAGCCGGTTCATTTCGCGGATACCGCCGAGCGTTGCGTCGAGCTTCACCCGCTCCTTTTTCAGCTTGAGCCGTTCCTTTTTGGGAAACATGTCGATCGAACCGTCGTTTTCGATGTTGTTGAGATAATTGAGACGGTCGATACTCTTTTTGATCGTCTGAAAATTGGTGAGCATGCCGCCCAGCCAGCGGTTGTGGACGTAGAACATCTCGCACCGGTTGGCCTCTTCGTAGATGGACTCCCGGGCCTGCTTTTTGGTTCCGACAAACAGAACGGACCGGCCCTCGGCCGCGGTGTTCGTCACGAAGTCATAGGCCGTCTTGAACATCTTGACCGTCTTTTGCAGATCGACGATGTAGATGCCGTTTCGGGCTCCGAAGATGAACGGCTTCATACGGGGGTCCCATCGCTTGGTCTGATGCCCGAAATGAACGCCGGCTTCCAACAATTCCTTCATGGTAACGGTTGCCATCGATTTTTCTCCTTTTTCGGTTTTTTCCTCCGCCGCTATCCTCCCCTATTCCCATCCCCTGAAGTTAGGGACACCGGGGAAAAGGGTCCAGGGCGTGGGAGATGGATGCCTCCGGGAAACGACTCGTGTCGGCCGAGAGGCGATTGCACGTAAACGGGTGTAAGTAGCAAAATCTGTTGCGTTGAGCAACGGTTTTTTTTGGCGACTAGCGTACCCGCTGGAGGCATACCACCCGGTCGCATCCGCCGTAGTCCCTCCTCACCTCTGCCGGACCGTAGGCCCCGACCCGGCCCGCGATACGCTCCACCGCTTCTTTCTGGTCGAAGCCAATTTCCAGCAGCAGCCACCCTTTCAGGGAGAGATACCGGTGCGCATCGCACAGGATGCATCGAAGGCATGCCAGTCCGTCCGTGCCTCCGTCCAGTGCGAGGCGGGGCTCGAATCGCACGATTTCCGGTTGCAGCGTCTGCAGCACTTTCCGCGACACGTAGGGAGGATTCGAAACGACGAGGTCGAACCGCGCGCGGCGGCGAGACAAGGGGCTGAACCAGTCGCCGCAGAGGAAACGGACCGAAGGCTCGGCGGCTGCGGTTGCCACGTTTTTCCGGGCGATCCGGAGCGCGTCCGGAGACAGGTCCGTTGCCAGATACCGATGGGCGGGCCGCTCCGAAACCAGCGCGGCCACGACGGCGCCGGAGCCTGTGCCCAGTTCGAGAACGCGCCGGATTCCGCCGCCGCTGGGCAGGCGTTCCAGTGCCGATTCCACCAGAAGCTCAGTCTCCGGCCGGGGAATCAGCACATTGGGCGACACGGCGATGTCCAGCGTCCAGAACCCCCTGGAGCCCGTAATGTAGGCTGTCGGTTCCCTGGTCAGCCGCCTCCGGATCCGGTTCCGGATCCGGTCCCGCTCCCGGACCTGCAGCGGCTTGTCGTGATGAAGGTACAAATCGATCCGCCGCATCCCCAGCGCATCCGCCACGAGCAGCTCCGCCGTGGTACGGGGGCTATCGATGCCGGAGGAGTGGAGATGCCCGGCCGTCCAATTCACAACGGAGAGAACATCCCATGGGCCGTTGGTGCGATCAGCGGATTGCGGCATCTTGCAGTGCCTGGGCCTGGGCGTGGGTCTGTAGGGCCTCGACCACCTCCTGGAGGTCGCCTTGGAGGATCTGGTCGAGCTTGTAGAGGGTCAGGCCGATGCGGTGGTCCGTCACTCGGCCCTGGGGAAAATTGTAGGTGCGGATGCGCTCGCTGCGGTCCCCGGATCCCACCTGACTGCGGCGCTCCTCGGAGCGCTGGTCCTCCTGCTCCTGGATCATGGCGTCCAACAATCGGGCCCGCAACACTTTCATGGCTTTGTTCTTGTTCTTCAGCTGGGACTTTTCGTCCTGGCAGGTGACCACGATGCCCGTGGGCAGGTGGGTGATGCGGACGGCGGAGTCGGTGGTGTTCACGCTCTGTCCGCCGGGACCGGTGGACCGGTAGACATCCACCTTGATGTCGCCGGGATCGATCTGGACGTCCACCTCTTCGGCCTCCGGCAGTACCGCGACCGTGACCGCAGAGGTATGGATGCGGCCTTGGGCCTCCGTGGTGGGCACGCGCTGAACCCTGTGGGTTCCGCTCTCGTATTTGAAGGTGCTGTAGGCTCCGTTGCCGCTGACGGCGGCGATGATCTCCTTGATCCCGCCGACGCCGCTGGGATGATGGTTCAAAATTTCCACCGGCCAACCCTTCTGCTCGGCAAAACGGTTGTACATGCGAAAGAGGTCCGCCGCAAATAGGGCGGCTTCTTCTCCACCGGTCCCGGCGCGGATCTCCAGGATCACGTTCTTGGCGTCGTTCGGATCCTTGGGCACCAGCAGCATCTTCAGCCTCGTTTCCAGCTCTTCCAGACGCTGCTCGAGGGCATCGACTTCGTCGCGGGCCATGGCCTTGATGTCCGGATCCGCATCGCGAAGCAACTCCCTGCTGCCTTTCAGATCCTCAGAGGCCTTTCGGTACTCCCGGTAGACACTGACGACTTTCTCCAAGTCGGCATGCTCCCGGCTGATCCTGCGGTAGCGGTCCTGGTCCGTGAAAATATCCGGTTCGGCCAGTCGCCGCTCCAACTCCTGATAGCGCTGCTCTGCAGCTTCTAGCTTCTCGAACATGGAAACCAGCCTTGGAATTTCATGGGGAACCGATTCGCCGCTCCAACCGGATGCGGCAGCTTGGCGGCGTTACCGAATCCACGAAAAATCCGAAACAATTTCGAACGGCCGAAACGGTGAATCCCGCCATCCCGATGTGTTGCGGGCCGATGGCAACCACCGTTTCGAACATTGGAAAATTCGGATTTCGAATTTGTTTCGGATTTCGATATTCGAATTTCGGATTTTCACGCCGATCACCCGAGGGTGCCGACGGGTCAGCCTTGATTCTGCTTCTGGAACTTCTCGTACTTTTTCCGGAACCGCTCGATCCGTCCGGCCGTGTCCACCAGCTTTTGTTTGCCAGTGAAGAACGGATGGCACTTGGAGCAGATTTCCACACGGATGGCCTCTTTGGTGGAACCGGCTTCGAAAGTATTGCCACAGGCACACTGAATTGTGGTCATTTTGTAATCGGGATGAATATCGGGTTTCATGTTCTTTCCACACTCCTTGTTTCGGTACGGTACCGGCCGAATCGGACCGGATGCAAAGGACCGTTCACGCCTCGTGGGGAGGGGTGTATCCCCTCCGGACCGGAATCCAGAGGTACGAACGAGGCCGCTGGTTTGAGACCGTTCGTGCGGGGACCAACCCCGCTCCTGGACATTTGCAGGGCACTATCAGCCGGCGACGGCGTCCCTACGCATTCATCGAATCCAAAAAGTCTTTATTATCTCTGGTTCCATGCATTTTTTCAAGCAAAAATTCCAGGCTGTCGGCAGGATTCAAGGTTGTCAGCAGTTTGCGCAATATCCATACCCGCTGGAGGGTCTCCTCTTCCAGCAGCAGCTCCTCTTTCCGGGTCCCCGACTTTTTGATGTCGATGGCCGGATAGATCCGCTTGTCGGCCAGCCTGCGGTCCAGCTGAATCTCGTTGTTGCCGGTGCCCTTGAATTCTTCGAAAATGACCTCGTCCATTCGGCTTCCGGTATCGATCAATGCGGTTGCGATCACCGTGAGGCTGCCGCCCTCTTCGATGTTCCGGGCGGCGCCGAAAAACCGCTTCGGACGCTGCAGGGCATTGGAATCCACACCGCCAGAGAGGATTTTCCCGCTTGGCGGCATGACGGAGTTGTAGGCACGGGCCAGCCGGGTAATGCTGTCGAGAAGGATGACCACGTCCTTTTTGTGCTCCACGAGCCGTTTGGCTTTCTCAATGACCATCTCGGCCACCTGCACGTGCCGCTCCGCGGGCTCGTCGAAAGTGGAACTGATCACCTCGCCTTTGACCGAGCGCTCCATGTCGGTGACTTCCTCGGGACGCTCGTCGATGAGCAGCACGAAAAGGATGATATCCTTGTGATTGCTGCTGATGGCGTTGGCAATGGACTGAAGCAGCATGGTTTTCCCGGAGCGCGGCGGGGATACGATCAGGCCGCGCTGCCCGAAGCCCAGGGGCGTCAGCAGATCCATGATGCGGTTGGAGTAATTTTCGGGATCGGTTTCGAGATTGATCTTTCGCTCGGGATACAGCGGCGTGAGGTTGTCAAAGAGAATCTTGTCCCGGGCGACCTCCGGATCTTCATAGTTGACGGCCTCGACCTTGAGAAGGGCAAAATATCTTTCGGATTCCTTGGGCTGCCGGATCTGGCCCGAAACCGTATCGCCGGTTCGAAGGTTGAAGCGGCGGATCTGGGAGGGAGACACGTAGATGTCGTCCGGGCCCGGAAGGTAATTGGAGTCCGGGGACCGCAGGAAACCGAACCCGTCGGGCAGCACCTCCAACGTGCCTACACCGAAGAGCATGCCGTTCTTTTCGATCTGATGCTGCAGGATGGCAAAGATCAACTCCTGCTTTCGCATGCCGGCAACGCCTTCGATCTTCAACGTTTTTGCCATTTGGGCCAGTTCGCTGACTTTTTTGTCTTTCAATTCAACGATGTTCATTCAGAAAGACCCCTCTTGTGTTGGAAAAACCGGTTGTTGGGGATGGATGCCGCTATGTCCCGGCGGCGGGTCGTCGTTCCGAGCCGCTTTCATGGCGGAAAAATCGCATCGAGGCCGGGTGCTTCACATCCCGAGCCGTCGTTTACCACGCGCGACACATTCGTCCTGGGGGTTCATGATGTAGCGGTTCAGCGGCAGATGGCGTTCTTGTTGGTGCGAAGTCGTCTGTGGAATGCCATCTTCGGGTCTTGCGAAAAAAAGGAGGAATGTGAGCGTATTGCGATAACCTATGAAGGTTGTGTCTGGGTGTTTCTCCTATTCGGCGGGCTTTATGCCTTGATCGAAGATAGCGCTAAGCTATACCATAAATTCCAGCCTGTCAAGAACTTTGGGGCTGATTTCGGACCTTTTGAACAGAAGCCATCTCAAAATGCCGCTTGCCCGTCGCATACCCGAGGAATTGACGGAAGTGATGGGAGCCGGGGCCGATCGGGCCTGGCTCGTCGGAGGGTCCGTAAGAGACCTTTTGATGGGCCGAACGCCTATAGACTATGACATCGTGGTTTCCGGTGATTTCCACGCCGTCGCCGAAATGCTGGCGCGACGCTGCGCCGCACGAGCGACTCGCGTCCAACAAGGCGGCCGCACCGTGAGCCGGGTCTTTTCCGGAACCCGCAGATGGGATGTCGGTCCCGTGGACGGCGGCGGCATCGCATCCGACCTGGCCCGGCGCGATTTTACCGTAAATGCTATGGCCTATGACCTGCGGGAAGGCCGACTGGTGGATCCGTGGGGCGGCATGCGGGACCTGAAGGCCGGGCTCCTGCGGGCAGTAACCGCCGAAGCCTTGGTCAGCGACCCGGTGCGTATCCTAAGGGCCTATCGCATCGCGGCCGAGTTGGATTTTCGCATCGAGGCGGAAACCGCCTCGGACATCGCCCGAAAAGCAGGGCTTCTGCGCCATGCGCCCGGCGAGAGAATCCGCACCGAAATGATGGCACTGATGCAAACCCCCCGCACGGCCCGGCACCTTCGACAGATGGGCGACTCCGGCGCCGTTTTTTCGGTCATTCCCGCACTGGCCGATCTCCGCCGCTGCCCCTCCGCGGGTGCCCACGATCGAGACGGCTGGCATCACACCGTGGACGTGGTGGGCGGCGTGGAGCAAAGGCTTCGCGATCTGCAGCGGGCGCAATCCACCGAAGCCGCGAAGGCTGTCCGACACTTCGACCCGGGCCGGAGGGCCTTGCTCAAAATGACCGCTCTGCTACACGATCTGGGCAAGCCTTCGGCGCGAACCGTCGACGCCGAGGGGGCTGTCCATTATTACGGCCACGAACGCATCGGAGCCGCCATGGCGGCTTCGGTCTGCCGCCGCCTGCGCTTCAGCCGTCGCGAGCAGGAACATGTCGTCGTCCTGGTTCGCCATCACCTGCGACCGCTGCTTCTGTTTCTGGACGGGCACAGGAAAACGGACGGTGACCGGGCCGTTGCCCGCCTGATCCGCCAGATGGGAGACCGCTTTCCGGATCTGGCGCTGCACAGCCTGGCCGATGCGGGAGCCAAAAAGCCCTGGAGATGCGCATCGGACCAGGACCGGTTCGATCGGTTTGTGGGGAGGCTGCTGGCGGCTCACTTCCATGCCGAAACGATTCCGCAAAAAGTGCCCGTCCTGTTGAACGGCGACGATCTCATCGAACGCTTCGGCCTGAAGCCGTCTCCGCTGTTGCGGACGCTGCTGGAAGGCGTCCGGGACGGGCAGATAGCGGGGGTGATCCGAACACGGAAACAAGCGCTGGAATGGGTGGAACGGGCGATACGGCGAAGGGCTGATGGAGGTTGAATACCCGATGGTGAAAATATGGTAAGCAGTGAGCAGGAAGCAGGAAGCAGGAACGGTCGGATGTCGGATGTAAGAGATTGGCCGGGCGGCCGGTGGGACGGTCAGACGGTTGGAGGGTCGGACGGTAGACGGGGCTGAGCGTCCGGACATGGCCCGTAGGGGAGGGGTTTATCCCCTCCTGCTGCAGCGGGACGGATTGCCGATGACGATCGAGTTGCCGCCCGTATAACGGTTGAGCGGCATCGCGGCAATGTTGAATAGAACCCATCTCAAAATTGTCTTTTCGCCCAATCTCGGTGTCGGGTCCTCGTTTTCAATCCTCGAAATACAGCCGTATTCCTGCGGTTGAAAACTCGGATCCTCCTTGACCTTGAACGAAAATCCCAATTTTGAGATAGCTTCTAGAAAAATTGTAAATTTAGAGCATTTGTCAAAAGTATGTTCCGATTGGAACGGCCTTTTCTTGCTTTTCGTAGGGGCGGGGTTGATCCCCGCCCGTTCGGGGTAGGTGATCCCATCAGCGGGAGGGGATAAACCCCTCCCCTACGGTTCAAGCG
>JAJDOA010000224.1 GCA_022340405.1 Desulfobacteraceae bacterium
AAAGAACCCGAACGTGGCGATCATGCTGGGCGGAGCGCCGGTGACCAAGGACGTGGCCAACCTGTTCGGTGCCGACGGCTACGCGGAGTCGGCCGGAAACGCCGTTTCCGAGGGCATCAAGATGATCGGACGCCTGCGCGAGATGCAGAGCAAATCCTAAACGGGTCGTTTTACCGATGCCCGGCGAAACGATACCGGGCATCGGTGCTCGCTCCGGCACGGACGAATCCACCGCCGGAGTGCGCGGCCATGCGATTCCTGAAACAGGAGCCGCTTTCAACTGAGGAGGACAGCTACGCATGAGTGACGACAAAGCCATGGTCATCTTCCAGCCTTCCGGACGAAGGGGCGAGGTGCCCAAAGGCATCAACATTATCGAAGCATCCCGCCTTCTGGGCGTGGACATCGAGGCGCTTTGCGGCGAAAAGAAAGTCTGCGGCAAGTGCATCATCCGCGTGGAAGAAGGCCGTTACGAAAAATACGGAATCACCTCCAGCAAAGACAACTGCAGCAGCTGGCAGGAAGAGGAAGAAAAGTTCATCAACGCCGACCGGAGGGAGAAGGGATTCCGGCTCGGGTGCGTGGCCAAGGTCGAGGGGGACATGCTGATCTTCGTTCCCGAAGAGTCCCGGGCCGGCAAGCAGGTGGTCAGCAAGGCTGCCCGCGACATCCATATCGATCACAACCCGGCCGTGCGGACATACTTCGTCGAGGTCGACCCGCCCACCTTCCACGAGCCCACCGGCGACTTCGAGCGGGTATGCCGCGGGCTGGAACGCGATTACGGCCTGCAGAACCTGACCATCGACATTTTCTGCCTGCGCACGCTTCCCGAAGCTCTGCGCGAGGGCAAGTGGGCCGTGACGGTCAGCGTCTGGAACGACCGCGAGATCATTCGCGTTCGGCCAGGCAAACACGAAAAGGCTTACGGGCTGGCCATCGACGTGGGCACCACCACGGTGGCGGCCTATTTCTGCGACCTGACCACCATGGAGGTCGTCGACACCGTTTCCATGATGAACCCGCAATGCAAGTACGGCGAGGACGTCATGGCCCGGATCACTTTTCACATGACCACCCCGGACGGCCTCAAGCGCATGAGCGATGATATCATCGAGGGCCTCAACGAGCTCATCGAGAAAGCCATCGCCGGCACCTATCCGCCGAAGAAAAAGAAAAAGAAGAAAAAGGGCGAAAAGGGTCCGGACGAGTATGTCGAGGTGCCCGAGGAGGGCAAGACCTACCTTCGCTTGGAGACCGGCGACATCGAGGACATCACCATCGGCTTCAACACGGCCATGCACCACATCCTACTGGCCATCAACCCCGAATACGTAGGTCTGGCCCCGTTTCCGCCGGCCATCCACCACAGCATGGACATCAAGGCCCGCGATTTGGGGGTGTGCATCAACCCCTCCTCCTACATGTTCGTTCTGCCCATCGAGGCCGGCTTCGTGGGAGCGGACAACGTGGGCGTGCTGATCGCCGAGGCACCCTACAAACACGAGGAAAACCAACTCATCATCGACATCGGTACCAACGGCGAGTTGGTGCTGGGAAACCGGCACAAGCTGATTTCTTCCTCGTGCGCCACGGGGCCGGCCCTGGAGGGCGCCCAACTGTCCTACGGCATGCGGGCCGCACCGGGCGCCATCGAGCGCATCGAAATCGACCGCGAGACCAAGGAGGTCAACTACAAGGTCATCGGTCGCGACGCATGGCGGAAGTATTCTGAGCCCAAGGACATGAAGGCCAAGGGGATTTGCGGCTCCGGCATTCTGGACGTGCTGGCCGAACTGTACTCCTCCGGTGTCATCACCAAGAGCGGCGTGTTCAACAAGAAGGGACTCAAGGACTGCCCGCGCTTCCGCAAGAACCCGGACAACAACCAGCCCGAGTTCGTGCTGGCCTGGGCCGAAGAGTCCAGCATCGACAAGGACATCGTGATCACGCAGAAGGACATTCGACAGATTCAGCTCGCCAAGGGCGCCCTTTACGCGGGCTGCAAACTCATGGTCAAGCGCATGGGACTGGAGAAGTTGGATGCGGTCAAGATCGCAGGGGCTTTCGGGACCCACGTGGACCGCACCAAAGCATTGATCATGGGACTGTTCCCCGACTGCGAGGTCGAGATGATCCAGAGCGTGGGCAACGCGGCCGGAGACGGCTGCCGCGCGGCGCTTCTCAACGTCAACAAGCGCGTCGAGGCCAACTGGTGCTCGCGCAATGTGGAATACATCGAGCTTACGGTGGAGCCGACCTTTCAGCAGGATTTCATGGAGGCCATGCAGCTGCCGCATATGACCGATGCATTCCCGCATCTGCGCGGGATTGTGCCCGACGACATACTGGATCAGTAGAAACCCTGACGGCGGGGGGGGCCACGGAGCCGCTCCCGCCGGCTTTCTGCCCGCCACGGGCGTGGCCCTCTTCGACCGGGCGATCTCAAACAGGTTGTCCGGCGGATGGAGACGGACGGAACATGATCGAGGCCGCTGTATCCAAAGTTGACCAGGCACGGACGTGCATGACCGTGGAACCTGGGGTGTGCGGTTTTATCTGCCGGGTTACGGCCCAGCCGGCCGGAAAACGGGCGGTATCCCTGTCCATCGAGGATTCGGAGTGCCGCCAGATCCAGCAAATGGCCGAAAAGATCCGGGAATTGACATTGAAGGAGCTGTTTACGCCGATCAGTCGAAATCCGGTGTACCAGGCGGCCCAGCAGTCCGGATGCCACGCCTCTTGTGTGATTCCTGCGGCGGTGCTCAAGACCGTCGAGGTGGCGATGGGAATGGCCGTCCCCCGGGATGTACGAATGGCTTTCGAAAGTTGCGAGGAGTCGCGTTGATGGACCCCATCAAGATCGTCCCGTTCAAAAAGGACAGCGGGTTGACCCACGAGATGAAGCTGCGGCTTCTGGACAAGGGCAGGCAGTACGGAATCAGCGCCGTGATCCCCTTTTCCGTGGACAGCATCGTCGTTGCCGAGTGGGTACATCTCAAGTGCCGGTACGGCTGCAAGCAGTACAACACCAACTGGTGCTGTCCCCCGGCCACCCCCGATCCCAACCGGGTGCGGGCGATTCTTTCCGAATACAGGACGGGACTGCTGCTGGTGGGAAGCACCAGTTGTTCGGACTTCTACCGCAACAACGAGCGCAAACGCACCGTGCAGGTACGATGCTGGAAGGGGACCGTCGGGTTGGAGCGCATGCTGTTCCTTCAGGGCTATTACAAGGCGTTCAGCTTGGTGGGAGAGTGCTGCGCCCTGTGCCGCAAATGCTCCTACCCCGATGATTGCCGGTTCCCGCAGGAGAAAAGGCCGTCGGTGGAGTCGTTTTCCATCGACGTGATCGGCACCTTGAAAAACCTGGGGCAGTCATCGCATGTGGCGACGGCCACCCACGAGACATTCAACTACTACGGGATCATTTTGATGGAGTAAAACGAGTGCGGCTGAGCGGCGAGTATCTTCTTGACTTTTCAGGTCAAGAATAGCGATAATTCATTATCCATTGCCGCTTGTCGAGATTTGTTTTTCCCGCACCCTGAATCCAACCAACAATTTGAAGCGAATTCATTGAAAGGAGGTGGTGGCGTTCCCGCAAAAGTCAGCTTTGCCCAACCGTTTTTTGCAAAGCAAACGGCAACCGACTGAAAAGGAGAATACAAAATGGCGAAACAGATGCTTATCGACGCCTACCGGGGAAAGCGGACGGACAAAGCACCCTGGGTACCGTATGCCGGGGTGCATTGTGCGTTTTTGATCAACGAGCCGGCAGACAAAATGCTCAAAGACCCCGAACTGCTGGCCAAGGGCGTGGTCAATGCCGCCAAGCGGTACAAGGCTGACGGTATACCCCTGGTTTTCGACCTTTCCGTAGAAGCCAACTCCGTTGGCTGCGAATTGAAATGGTGGCCCGACAACGTCCCCTCCGTTTCGAACCACCCCTGCTCGGACAAGACCCCTGAGGCGGCAGGGTTGCAGATGCCCACCAAGGAGTCCGGACGCTGGCCGGTGCTGTACGAAGCCGCCCGCATCGCCAAACCGCAGCTCGAGGAAATGGACTGCGCGCTCATGGGGCTGTTCTGCGGCCCGCTCACCCTCGCCTCCCATCTGGCCGGCGTGCGCATCTTCACCGATGTTTACAAAAACAAGGACTTTGCCGCCGACGTTCTCGCGTTTGCGGGAAAAGTGTGCGCCAAGGCGGCGGGCTTCTACGCCGAAATGGGCTGTGACATCGTCGCCAACGTAGACCCGGTGGCTTCGCAGATCAAGCCGGAAACCTTCCGTGAGTATGTGACCCCCAACAGTCAGGAAGCCAACAAGGTCATCCATGACGCCGGGTTGACGTCCTCTTTCTTCATCTGCGGGGACTGCACCAAGGTGCTCGAAGAAGTCTGCAAGATCGGCACCCACGGATTCGCCATCGATGAACAGCTGAACCTCAACTTCGTCCGGGACCTGGCCCGCAAATACGGCGTGGGTTTCGGCGGCAATCTCAAACTGACGCTGGCGCTGAGCCTCGGGCTGCTGTCTCCGCGGGAAGACGCCATCGTAAGTCTCGCTGCAGGAGGTCAGCATGGATACACCTTCGCGCCTGGGTGAGACATGCCCTACGATGTTCCGGTGGAACATATGGACCAGGCGATGGAAGCGAGGGATTGGTATGAGCAGTACTATGCCAAGTATCCCGAATCTTGGTAACCCATCGATCAAAGGAGGATTCGGATCATGGCAGATGAAAAACTCAACATCGACGTACTGACCCTGGACAGCGTCCAGTGCGCGGCATGCGGGTACATGATGGAGTCCATTGCCGCCCTGCCCGGCGACGTTCAGGAAATGATCGTCTACAAGGAGTGGTCGATCAAGAACAAGAGCGGGATCGGAAAATTTCTCGAACTCAAAGGCAGGGTGCTGCCCACCATCTGCATCGAGAGCGACCTGGTGTTCGAGAGCATCATCCCGCAGTACGAGGAACTGATCGATGAAATGGCCAAGCGGGCGCCTTCGCCGGAAATGAAGGAACGGCTGCTGTCGCTGCGCGAAAAGGGCTTCGAGTTCGACAAGATCCAGGAGAACCTGGCCAAGGCCGGTTCCGGGATGTCGACACGCGTCGACTCCTGACCCGAAACGCAGCCCTTGCGTCCTGCGGACCGGAATCCGATACGGATTCCGGTCCGTCAGCTCTTTTCGCTCTTTTCCGCGATTGGCTGCCCGGCGCAGGGCGTCCTTTTGCCGAGACCGCAACCCGATCAAGGAGTGTTCGTTGGACCCTCACCGTGCACTGGAATCGCTGCAGAGGTTGATTCTCGAAAACGAATTGCCCAGGAAGGACATGGCGCTATTCGGCGTCTCGTGCCCGTATTGCGGCAAATCCGACCGCATTCGGCCCTTGGAGCCTCCCGACACCCTCTCCCTTTCCGGCGAGGACCAGGCTGGCTATGAGCAGCTTTGGCGGCAGCTGGCCCCCCCGGAGATGGGGCTGGGGGTCTGCAAGTTCTGTCAGAACCCCGTGGCTTTGGGCGCCAACGGCGACGCCCGATCACTGCTGCCCGAATAGGCCCCGTGCATCTGCACGCGGCGGCCCCGAGAAGGAGCGGAGTGCATGAAAATCGAAGTGCTGGGACCCGGTTGCAAGCGATGCGAGCAACTTTACGACAACACCGTTTCGGCCACCTCCGGCTTCGATCCGACCGCGAACATCGAAGTGGTGAAGATCGGTGACGTAAACTACTTTACGAAGATGGGCGTGTTCATGACGCCCGGACTGGTGATCGACGGGGAAGTGATCTCCAGCGGGAAAATTCTTTCTCCCGACGAGATCAAAGCCAGGATCCAGGAGAGGCTCTGATCATGCCCGGGCACACCGACGTATACCTGATCACCGGATTCCTCGGAGCGGGAAAGACCACGTTTCTCAACCGGATTATCCACCGGTTTCCCAAGGACAAGAAGATGACCCTGCTGGTCAACGAGTTCGGGGAAGTCGGGGTTGACGGAACCCTGGTGGAGGGCGACGACATCGACATGATGGAGATCAGCAAAGGCTCCATTTTTTGCGTGTGCGTCAAAACCGATTTCATCAAAGGGCTCTACGAGCTCAACAACACCATTCAACCGGACGTGCTGCTCATCGAATCCACCGGTGTGGCCAATCCTTCGGACCTGAAACGGGACCTGCAGCTTCCCATCTTCAACGACCGGTTCTTTTTCAAAGAGCAGTTTTGCGTCATCGACGCAGCGCATTTTCTGGATGCCTTCGAGGTCTACGCATCGCTGGAGAAGCAGATCGCCTCTTCGACGGCGTTCATCATCAACAAGGTGGATCTGGCCGGAGCGGATGTGGTGAAGGAAGTCAAGGCTGTTGTGGGACGGTTTCACCCGGACCCCCAGTTTTTCGAGACCACCTATGCCGACATTCCACTGGAACGGTTTTTCGAGGTTTCGAGAGAGCCGGCCGCAGCAGAGGCTGCGGCGGAGGATGCTCCCCAGGCCGTGCTGAGCGAGGCGGAACTGGACCGTTTTCTGGAAGAACTTCTGGACAGCCCGGACCTGGAAATCACGCCGCCGGACACCCTGGTGTCCACCGCCTATCGGTGGAAGGGGACGAACCTGGACCGGATCCGCGAGGCGGCCGAGCGGCTCCCGCGCGCGGTGGTGCGCGCCAAGGGTTTCGTTGAAGGAGAAAACGGCCTCTACATCTTCAACTACGTCATGGGGACCTGGACGCTGGAGCCCACCACACGGCCGCCGGAGAAGATTCAGTACAAGAACGTGGTGGTCTTCATCGGCCCGCCGGAATCGATGGACGAAATCGCCGAGGCCACCGGCTCCGGCGAGTGGACCAGCCAGGGGATCTTTCAGCCTTACGGCGGAGAACAAGGATAGACGCATCGGCATATCCGCCGATGGGCGATCCAACAATTGCAGGAGAATGGCCGCCATGAAAGAGAACGACTACGACGCCCTCATCGCCGGAACCGGCCCCGCCGGACTCACGGCCGCCCTGTACGGGCAGCGCATGGGACTGCGGACGGTCGTGTTCGGGGACCTTCCGGGCGGCAGCACCTACATGATCGAAAACTTGGCCAACTTTCCCGGCTTGATGCCGGAGACTTCCGGCACCCAGTTCGGTACCATGACCTTTCAGCAGGTCAGCCAGGAGGGCGCCCATTTCACAATGAGCCTGGTGGAATCCCTTCAGGTTACGAACGGTGACGGGGGGCGCCGACGTTTCATGGTGCGGGACGCCGCAGGGAAGGAGTACACAGCGCCGGCGGCAATCATCGCCACAGGCCGAACCCCCAAACAGCTCGCGGTCGGTAACGCCCAGATGCGCGGCGTTCATTTCTGTTCCATCTGCGACGGGCCCCTGTACCGTGGAAAGGAAGCGGTTTTGGCAGTTGTGGGAGGGGGAAACCCCGCCGCCCAGCATGCCCTGACCCTGGCCCGGATCGCACGGGAGGTCTTTCTGGTCTGCCGCAGCGCCAATCCCGGTATGGACGACGCCCACAAGCGCCAGCTGGCCGGGCAGCCCAATGTCACGCTCATGACCGGAACCGAGGTGGTGGGTCTGCAGGGGAAGGACCTGCTGGAGGCATTGGTGGTGAAAACCGTGGACGGCGGTACGAAGGATATTCCCGTAGAAGGCATGTTCCAGGCCATCGGATGGAATCCCAACACCGGTTTTCTGGACATGGCTGTGGACGCCACCGCCGAAGGCTATCTAAAAACGGATGCGTCCCTGATGACCTCATGCCCCGGCCTATTCGCCGCAGGCGACGTGCGGGAAACGGACATGTGGCAGGTGCTCACTTCGTGTGCCGACGGCGCCCGGGCCGCCAAGCACGTTGTCGACTATCTGGCGGATAGTTGAGAGATGGGAGGGAGGCGCTCCCCAGGGGGAGTTTTTTTTGGAGTTTATTCTACATTGTAGAATAATTGACAATGGGGAATAAAGCCGAAGCGGTAAGACGAGGGGACGGTTCGGGTGCAGGCGCAGGCTGCCATCGTCGCAGGACGCCCGTCAGCATCCCGTTCGCCTCCGGCCGTCGGCATGCTGAGGTATTCAGCCACCACAAAGGAAAAGAGATGAAAACACCCAAAACGCTTGACGTGAGAAAGCCGGTGAAACTGATCTTTGCCGGCGGCTTTCTGGGTTCGGGAAAGACGACCGCCCTTGCCGCACTGGCCCGCGACATCATCCACGGAGGCATGCGGGTGGGCATCGTCACCAACGACCAGAGCGGCAACCTCGCCGACACGGTAATCGTTCGCCAGATGCTGTCCGAACTGGACGTCCCGGTGGAAGAGGTGGTGGAGGGGTGCTTCTGCTGCCGGTTCGACGACTTGATCCTTCAGGTCGAAAAAATCTTGGCCTACGAGCCGGACATTCTTCTCGGGGAGCCGGTGGGAAGCTGCACCGATTTTGTCGCCGCCGTGGCCCACCCCCTCAAAATCCACTACCGGGACGCGTTTACCTTCGCGCCGTTTTCCACCCTGGTCGATCCGGATCGAGTCCGGGAACTGCTGCTGAAAGAAACCGGGACCCACTTTCCGGAGGAGGTGAGCTATCTATTTAGAAAGCAGCTCGAGGAGGCGGATTTCATCGTGCTCAACAAGTCCGATCTGATCGAACCGAAGGAGAGGGGTCGGCTGGAAAGGGAGCTGCGGAAGCGACATCCGGGCAAAGAGATCTTTGTGACCTCGGCACTGCGCGGCGATGGCATGCTCGATTGGCGCAAGGCCCTTCTCTCCGGCAGGCCCGGAGCCGACACCGTACTGCGGCAGATCGACTACGATCGGTACGCGCGGGCCGAGGCGGTTCTGGGATGGCTCAACGCGGCCGTGAAGGTGCGCTCGGAGACCGCCTTCGATCCGGGGGGCCTGATGGAGGGAGTACTCGCCCGCACGCGGGATGTTCTGCGGGAGCACAATGCCGGCGTCGGCCATGTAAAACTGGCGCTGACCTCCGGCGGGCGCACCATGTGGGCAAACCTCACCGACCTTCGTGCCGATCCGTACCTGGGACCAAACATCGCCGATACCGCATCCGGCGGCACACTGCTGGTCAACGCCCGCGTGCGGATGGAGCCGGAAAAGCTGGAGGCCGCCGTGCGGGAGGTCCTGAGTGCCGCTTCGGCCTCTTTTGCGGTGACATTCGACATCGTCGATCTGCAGTGCTTCAGTCCGGCCTACCCGGACCCTCCCTATCGGATGCAGAAAGGGCAAGCGCAATGATGCACATCGAAGTGATCGGACTGGATCCCCCCTGCGACAAGTGCACCGAGTTGCTGGAAAACGCCCGAAAGGCCGTGGCGGCAACCGGTATCGATGCAGCGGTGGAAAAAAAATGGACCCTGGCCCCGGAGGTGCGCGAGCGATACGGACTGCTGCTCAGTCCGGCCCTGGTCATCGACGGCATGGTGGTAGCGCAGGGCAAGGTGTTCAAGACCGAACGCATTGCGAACCTACTGAAAGAGGAGTGAACCGGCATCGATACATAGGAGACGAACCGTGGAAGACAAGGAAATCTGGATCATCGGCACCGACCCTCCCTGCCCGCGTTGCGATTACCTGAGTCGAATGGTGCAGGACATCGTCGCAACGACAGGGATTGCGGCGACCGTCCGGCACATGGCCTACACGGATCCGGGAGCGCATCGTTTCGCCGCTTCCATGGGGCTTGAACCGGGGACGGCAAAAGACGTCGAACGAAAAGCGGCCGTGCCAATGGATTGGGACCGGGTCTACGCGCTGATCGACGGGACCCAAACCGGGGGGGCAGCCGACCGGGAGCCGGGCTGCTGCCCAACGGCCGCGTCTCGGTGGACGCCGGCGCTGGACGAGGCGCTGCGCCCCTGCCAGCGGGCCGCACAAGAGGCCGGCGTCCTGATGACCCCCGTACTGGTCGTGGCGGGGCGGCTGAAGCACCAGGGAAGCGTACCCGAACGAGACCGCGTGGCCTCGTGGGTCTGCGAAGCCTTCGGCGGTGCGGAAAAAGGCGACGGGAAACACATGGTGGAAGTGCTGGGGCCCGGATGCCCCGCATGCAGCCATCTGTATGAAAACGTCATCCAGGCGACATCACGGTCTGCATGGACCGACAGGATATCGGTGAGAAAGAGAACCGATATCGCCTATTTCGTCGAGATGGGGGTGGCCGTGACACCGGCGCTGGTCGTCGACGGGGTGGTTGTTTCCAAGGGAAAGAGTTTGACCGAGGAAGAAGTGGCGGAGCGGTTGCGACCGCATTTGCCCGCCTGAGCGAAGTCGCCGGGGATGGGACGCCTGTGAGGGAAGGGCGGATACCTCCCCAAAGGCGATGGGAGCTGGACGCCATGAATCCAGTATGGGCTACATGCTTTGGCGAATTTTTGGGCACCTTACTGCTCGTATTCTTCGGCACGGCCACCGTTGCCGTCGCCGTCCTATTCGATGCGGTCTCCGGCTTGGTGCAGGTCGCGGCGGTATGGGGGGTCGGTGTGACCCTTGCGATTTACGCCACCCGGCATCTGTCCTGTGCGCATCTGAACCCCGCCGTTTCATTGGGTATGGTGCTCGCCGGCCGAATGAAACCCCGTCTCCTGCTGCCCTATTGGGGATTCCAGCTGGCCGGGGCCATGGCTGCGGGCGGTTTGGTGCTGCTGATTTTTCATCCGGCCATCGCCGGTTACGAGGCCGCCCACGGGATCGTCCGCGGAAGCCCGGCCTCGGTGCGTACGGCCATGCTCTTCGGTGAATACTTCCCCAATCCCGGCATCCACCCGCCGTGGTTCGAGGTTTCCATGGCCACGGCCATGCTGGTGGAGGGTGCAGGAACCTTCCTGCTGGTGACCCTGATCTTCCTGCTCACCGAAGGCTGCAACGTCGGAAGACCCGGGGATCTGCTCGCCCCGGTGTTCATCGGGGCCACCGTGGGTGCCCTGATCGCCGTTTCGGCGCCCTTCACCCAGACGGGTATCAATCCCGCACGCGACCTGGGACCCCGCATCGTCTCCTATCTGGCAGGATGGGACGCGGTGGCCATCCCAGGACCCCGGGGCGGGTTTTTCTCCGTCTACATCCTGGCCCCGCTTCTGGGCGGCGCGACCGCCGCCGCGTGCTTTCGGTGCGTCCTGGCGCCTGCCATGGCGGCCAAGTCATCGGTGCCGTCGTGCACCTGCGCTGCGGATGCGGAGCTTCCGCAACTGGGGAATTCCGATGCTGCGATGGAGACGATGGCCGCCGACGACGATGCATCTCCGTGTTGCAGCTGCACCGATCCAACCGACCGTTGACTCTTCCCATTCCATCCGGCAGACCATTGGCAGAAAGGTCATGACCATCCCGCATCGAGAGGAGCTCCCGCTGTCGGGGCGGCCGAACACGGCTGGACCCCGGCGATATGGAGCGATCGCCAATCCTATGTTCCGACTGCAATCCGTTCCCGAACGCCTTTTGGACAATTGCACTATCACAGGAGGTTCCACGCCCTTTCGACGGAGGCCACGGACGCCAGCAGGTCCCGTTCCGAGAACACCTCCAGGTTCAGGACGCCGGAAAACCCACCTTTCGCCAGCCGGTTCATCCACCGCAACAGCCGCGCCGGATCCAGGATGTCCAGGCCGAGATGTTCGTTCCAGCCGTCGACACCGTGCAGGTGGATTTCCTCGATCCAGGGAAAACAGGTGTCGAGAACTCTTTCGACAGTTTCGCTTCCCAGCAGGAGATGGCCGATGTCCAGGCACAAGCCGCATAGCCCCTCCCGGCAGAATGGGATGAGAAACGAGGGGGAGAAGTTGATGTTTTCCACCAGGAGCCGGCTTCCGGATCCGGCGTACCGGGCCAGGTGTGTCAGGGATTTCCGCGCACGGCGTCTCCAGCCGGAGAATCGCTCCGCATCCCGGTCGGTGAAATACAGTCCAGGAACAGGGGCCAGGGTAGGTTCGGTGAAGGGGACGTGCAGAACGTAGTTCAGGGGACGGATGGCAGCCATCCGCTCGACGATGCTTTCGACCTGCTCGACGGACCAACGCCGGAGACCGGCTTCCTTGGCTGCGATCTGCAGCGCGGCCGGAAGGTGCACCGTGATGCGAAGACCGTGACGGTCCAGGCGGTCGGCCAGGATTTCCACTTGATCATGGGACGGGATGTTGTGCTTTTCGGGCGTCCAGAACAGGACCACCTCGAGATGCCGTACAACGGATCGAAGCCGTTCGACGTTGGTCAGCAGGTCGGAACCGTAGACCATGGTCGGTGCCGCGATGCGAAAAGGAAAAGGGGTGAAACTGGATTTCATGCCGGTTGCGGGATCCTTGTTCTTCTGGTATGGTTGTTGCTTTCGTATAACCCATTTTCCGAAACCTGCAAAGAAGGATCACCCGGTGTGAACCCGCCCCGAAAGCTGCTTCTGGAAGTCATGTTCAAGGCCGAATACTGCCTTCCCTGTTTCTACATGGATGAGACCGTCCGCGAAGTGCTGCCCAAATACGCAGATCATGTCGAGTACCGGCGGGTGGATTTCATGAAAAGCCCAGGAAAGGAGCGGTTTCTGGAGCTGTCCTGTTCCTTGTTCGGTGAAGAGGCCGTGAAGAAGCACTGCCGACTGGCTCCGGTCCCCTCCTTGTTTATCGACGGTGAGCTGGTTTTCGACGCCATCCCGCCGATCTTTGAACTGGAAGAGGCCATCGAGGAGGCGCTGGAGGGCAACGGTTCATAGAAGCGATCTCGAAATTAGGATTTTCGTTCAAGGTCAAGAAGGATCCGAGTTTCCAGCCGCAGGCATACGGCTGTATTT
Source organism: Desulfobacteraceae bacterium (assembly GCA_022340405.1). Classification (GTDB taxonomy): domain Bacteria; phylum Desulfobacterota; class Desulfobacteria; order Desulfobacterales; family JAJDOA01; genus JAJDOA01. The sequence goes on from JAJDOA010000224.1 coordinate 12,785, forward strand.
CGAGGACTGGAAACGAGGACCCGACGCCGAGATGGGGCGAAAAGACAATTTTGAGATGGCTTCTATCCCCACCTACGGCATGCCCATCGAAGGGAGAAATCCATGGAAGCCAAGGCCATCCGCATCGAAGTGCTGCACGAAGGCCCGCACTGAATCCCCTGCGAGTACATGGCCCGTGTGGTCGAAACGGTGGTGCCTGGATTTGCAGGCAGGGTCGAATGGGAGAAAGTGGTCACCAAAGAGTTGGCCGGTGCCATGCGGTTCGGTGAACTCACACGTCAGCTGGGGCGGCCCGCCCCCGTACCCTCCATCTTCATCGACGGCGAACTCGCCTTCGATACAACGCCCAGCACCGAGGAGCTGGAAGCGCACTTGGCCTCCATGCTCGAGGCCTGAAGACGGCCTACTCCAGCAATTCCCTCAGGCAATGCGGAAGGCGTTTCGCCAGAGGGTCGTCAGTCCTTCGCTTGTGCGCCAAGATACACTGGCAGCAGATGCCGTGTCGGGGGCAGTCGGTCTTCGGGCAGCTGCAGAAGGCGTTGATGGTGTCCCTGTGCGAGCACTCGATGGGTGTGTCCGGATCCAACGTCATGGTCGTTTTCTCCTCTTGATGCAGTGCAAGGCAATACGGCATTCGTTATCGTGATTGTCAGAAATCCGTTCCGTTTCCCTGATGGTCCTTTTATCGAAATCGGGATCGAAATCGCTATCGAGCATTGCCGTTGAACAATCGATTCCGATCCCGATTTCGAACGCTTGCCAATCGGAACCTATTTTTGACAATCGCTTTATGTAGTGACCTACTTCCTACACCGGGCCGTCACCTTCTTTTTGCCCGGCTGTCCACTCTTTCGTCAATAGCAAGGTGTTGCCGATGACGGTGAGGCTGCTCAGCAGCATGGCGCACACGGCCACCAGCGGGGTGAGCAGGCCGGACACAGCCACCGGGATGGCCAGCACGTTGTAGACCAGCGAGCAGGCCAGATTCTGACCGATCTTGCGGCGAATGGTTTCGGCCAGCAGCAAAAATAGCGGAAACTGTTTCGGGTCTCCCTGCATCAGCGTGATGTCGGACGCCTCCCCCCCCAGAGCGGACCGGGAATGAACGGCCGCGGCCAGATCGGCCTGGGCCAGCGCGGCGGCGTCGTTGATGCCGTCTCCGATCATGGTGACGATCTTTCCCTTGCTTCGGAGCCGCTGCACGTACTCCGCCTTTTGCTCCGGAAGGCATTCACCCGAAGCCATAGCGATGTTCAGCGTTCTCGCCACCGATTCGGTGGTGACCCTTTCGTCGCCCGATACCAGGTGCAGTTCCATCCCCCGTTTCCGGAGGAGGGAAAGGGCTGCCCCCGCCGAGTCCCGGATTGCATCGCCGAACACGAGAACGGCTGCGGGATGCCCGTCAACGGCCATGTAAACACGGGAGTGCACCCCTGCCGTGCTCTCTGCATCCCTGAAAAAGATCCGATCGTCCACACCCGCATGCGCTGCGGTTCCGATGCGGATCTCCTGTGAACCCGTGAGACCGCGTACACCGTTGTCGAACGTCTCCACCGTGTGGAACGCTGCGGGTACGATTCCCCTCTCGGCGGCATACCGGGTTATGGCCACCCCCACCGGGTGACGGGAGTCGGTTTCCAGTGCAGCCGCCCAGGACAACACTTGTTCCACCGTGAACCCGGGTTGGGCTCGAATTTTGGTCAACTCCCAACGGCCGTGGGTGAGGGTGCCGGTCTTGTCGAAAACGACCGCCTCCACTCGTTCCGCAGTGTCGAAAGCGGAGAAATTCTGAACGAGAATTCCGTTTCGGGCGGCGATGGAGATGCCGGCCACACGGGCCAGGGGTACCGCGATCCCCAGGGCGCAGGGGCAAGCGATCACCATCACGGTCACTGTGCGGATCAAGGCCTCCGGCGGCGCCAAATGAAAAAACAACCACCCGGCAGACCCGGAGAGAACGGCGATGCCGGTCACCGTCGGGACGAACCAACGCAGGATCCGATCCGTTTTGGATTCCACGTCGGTCTTCTGCTCCAGGGCCCGTTCCATTACGGCGATCATCCGCTCCAGCGTGCTGTCCGCACCGACTCGTTCGGCGCGGAGAAGCACCCTGGATCCAAAGGCGCGGGAGCCGCTGACTACGCGGTCGCCGGGGTCTCGATACACTGGAAGGGACTCCCCGGTCACGGCCGATTCGTCCACGGCGACCCGGTTGTCCATGACCACCCCGTCCACAGGTATGACATCACCGTCGTCCACGGCGATACAGTCGCCCGGCTGGATCTTCTCTGCGGACACATATCGGCCCTGCGGCCACCGGGCTGAGCACAGTCTCGCCTTGTTGGGCCGCAGCGCAAAAAAGCTGCCCAGGCTGCGGTGCACACTCTCCTTGGCCCGATCCTCCAGCATTTTGCCCAGAAGGGTGAGGGTTATCAGCATGGCGGTGGTGTCGAAATACTGGTGCACACTGGCGGTGAGCAGCCCGTACAGACTGAAGCCGAAAGCGCTGGTGGCCCCAAGCGAAATCAAGCTTTCCATACCCGGCGCCCCGTGAACAATGCCGATCCAACCCCTGCGGTGAATGTTCCAGCCGCCGTAGAAAAAGACGCCGGCGGCCATGACGGCCATGGGAATGGAAATGGAAAGGATGCTCTCGGAGGGTAAAAACGTGAAAAAACCCGTATACAGGGCAAAGGACAGCATCATGACGTTTGCGGTGAGAAAGGCCGAGACGGCGAATCGGGCGAATTCCTGCTGCCGGGCGTGTTTGCGGGCCTGCTCCGCATCTTCCGAGGCGGTGTAGCCAAGCGCCTCCACCGTCTGCATCAGCTGCTGCGGAGATGTGCGTACCGGATCATATCGCCCCCTTACCCGGTCTGTGGCAAAATCGCAGCGCGCTTCCACCACCCCCGACTGTTTTTCGAGGACCTCGGACACCACCCATGCACAGGCCGGACACCACATCCCCCCCACCGAAAAGGACAGCGGCAGGGAGCTCTCTTCGATTTCCGTGGACGTGGAGCCCTCGCTTTCGGCTACCGTAAAAGAGGAACGATTATCCGGCGCCGGGCGCGCATCGGTGGGAATGATGCCCATCTCTTGGCAGCGGCGGAAGAGATCGGTTTCTCGAAAGCGGGAGGGATCCGACTCTCCCTCGGCCTCCAGGAGCATGGTGAACACCATGCGGCACCCCATGCAGCAGAAGGTATAGGTTCCCTGTTCCGTCTGCAGTGTCGGATCTCCGGGCCGGAGCGGGAGGGTGCACAGATGACAGGTGCCAGAGGGATCGTTCATGACGGTCGCGGAACGCGCGGCGGCGCGATACCATTCCGGAATTTCGGGTGGGCGCATTCCAGGGTCACTTCGGTTTGCCCGGAACGGTCGGTGAGGGATGAAGGACCGGGGGAGAGGGTAGTGATCACGGGGTCGACGCTATTGGGAAGGCACGGCGGCGAGTTCATTCTTCCGAACAGACAGGGATTTGATGTAGGCGATGATGCGCCACCGGTCTTCCACCTGGACGGTGGTGTCCAGTGCCGGCTGCCGTCCCCCCGGAATGCCGTAACTGATTTCCTTGAACAGGAATCCGTCGGGGAGCTGCTGGACCCGGGCGCTGCGCAGATCCCCCGGGAGCGGGGAAAAGCTCTGTCCTACCGTGCCGCGGCCGTCGTGATGTTTTCCGTGGCATTGTACACAATAGGTGAAGTAGCCCTTGCGCCCCAGTGCGACCGTGTCCGGATCCTCGGCCGAAAACGGCGACACCAGCTCGTCGGGTCTGGCGTTGCGGTAAAACGCCTCGCCGCCGGTGAACGGAACGATTCTCGAATCCATGAGGGGGATTGGCTCCTCATAGGGCTTGATGGCGGGCGTCTCCCACATGCGACCGTATTTCATGTTGTAGTCGTATACGGTGATGAGACCCCAAGCCGTCGACAACACGACGGCGACCACGGCACCCAAAATCAGGACTCGTTTCATGGCCGGATCACTCTCCCTTGTCGCCCATGACGTGCTGCGGGTAGGGCAGCGCGCGGTATATGGCGTAGGGGCTCTCGCCGGGTACCATCGGAACCGGACGGTAGGCCCAGGTCGGCTGCCCGAGATCGCCGACGACGAAAAAGGAAAACAGCCCCTTGCCGACGATAAGCGCGAGCAGCAGGGCCACGATTACCCAGGTTGTTTTTACGGATTCGGAGTGGGAGACTTCCATGGCTATATTTTCACCTCCAGCAGGCCGGTGAAAAGAATGTAGAAAAAGGCCCAGACCACCGCTCCCGCAATGATCAGCAGCATGGAGAGCGGAAAGGGCGCATCCCGGTCCTCGATGCCCCCGGGGTAGCGATAGATGATGGCCGACTTTCGGGTCTCCGATCCCTCCCCGTGCAGGTGCGAATACTTCAGGGCCAGGCCGAAGATCACCATGAAGATCAGCGTGGGGAATACGTAGAGCACCACGTGCTGGAAATTGAGCAGGTCGAAATGGCGCATGGGTCTGTCTCCTTACCAGCGGTTGGCGTTGATCAGCGCGAAAACGACAACAGCGGCGCTGGCCGCCAGACCGGCGGCGACCAGAAAGAACAGGGCGGCGATCTCCAGGCGCGCGAACCGGGATTTGCGCACAGCCGCTCCCCTGGCCTCGGGATCCGCCTCCAGCGGTAGAAACCGGGCGCGCTGCTGGTCGCGGAACTGGCCGTTTCGCAGTGCCCAGAAAAACACCGCCAGGGCGATGATCAACCCTGCCGCGATGTAGGTGACGAAATAGGGCAAATACATGACATCCGCCTTACGGTTGCTGCGGGGGCTTGAAGCCGCCGGGTTCATAGGAGGCGTCGATGCCGCGCGGTTCCGTGTTGGCATCCGACTGGTTGATGAAGTAGACGGCCACAAAGTTGCCCACATCCCATATCTTTTCCGATTCCAGCTCCTTCTTGAAATAGGGCATGGCGGAGCCGGTGATGCCGTTCATGATCTGGTAGTACAGGATGCCGCCGGAGATCTCCCTTCCCTTGAGGATGGTGAAATTGAAGGGGGGCGGGTAGATCCAGGGCTGTGCGGGCCCCATCCCGTCGCCGATGGGGCTGTGACACCCGAAGCAGTTGTCCTGGTAGATTTTTTCGCCGCGGGCCAGTCCCGCTTCCGTGGTCGGATAGGGGTTGGGGACGTCCCGCCACCCCTGGGGCACGTGTTCGTTGAGCCAGTGTACGTTTTCCTCGGGACCGGCCTCGTAGGCCTCGGTCACCTTTTTCTTCCAATAGCGCTGCCGCTCCATCCGGGCGTCGGCGTCCTTCATGCCCAGGCCCTGGACGTAGGCGGTGAGTATTTTCAACTGGTCCATCCCCAAAAAGGCGAAGGCCGGCATGATGGAGTTGGGCCTCACGTACCGGGGGTTCGTGAAATGGGCGATGTGCCAGTCGTCCGGGTGTTCGCCGCCCTCCTGGGAGAGGTCGACGCCCGTGCGCTCCGAGCCGAGAAGAATGGGACGGTCGGCGATGTAGTCGCCGGCTTGGGCGATGCGCTCGGCCCCCACCCCCCAGTCGATGGTTCGGATGGACTGGCTGTGACAGTAGACGCAGCCGTTGGCAATGTAGATCAGCCGGCCCTCCTCCTCCACGGGCGTTCGCGTCCGGAATATCTCCGAGGGTTTTTCGTGCCGGGTGACGTAGGGCAACCAGACCGCCACGAAGACCACAGCGGCCAGAATCAGCACGCTGCCCACGATCACGGACTTGGGGGTCATCTTCATGACGATTCTCCGGGTTCAAAAAACATGGACCGCGTGATGTTGTAGAATCCCAGCAGGGCGGAGCTGAAGATCATCAATCCCAGCGCGGCCCGCAGTACGTAGTAGATGTGGACGGGCGGCAGGAGGCGGTAGACGGTTTCGCCGTTGAGCCACGCGTTGCCCTGGATCAGGCCGACGATGGTCAATACCACCGTGAAGCCGCTTACCCCGATGAGCACCATCCAATACTGGAAGTCGGCCAGAAAACGGCTGTACAGCGGTCTTCCCGTCAGGTAGGGCAGGATGTAGTACAGACCGCCCAGAGCGATCATGCCGGCAAACCCCAGCACGCCGATGTGGGCGTGGCCCACCACCCAGTTGTTGAAGTGGGTGACCCGCTGCACCTGGGGCAGCGCCATCATGGAGCCCTGGATGCTGACGAAGAAGTACATGATGGTCCCGGTGAACACGAATTTGGCGCCGATGTCGGCGTGGATCTCTCCCAGACGTCCCTTGGCCGTGTACCAGATGTTGATGAGGAAGGCCATGACCGGGATCACCATGGCCACGCTGTCCACGATGGAGATCACCTTCAGCCAGGTGGGCACCGGCACCTGCAGCAGGTGGTGGGTCCCGATGTGGGTGTAGACCACCAGCAGGGCCCAGAAGCCCACCAGCGACAGGGTGTGGCTGTACAGGGGCGCCTTTACCGCGCGCGGGATGACGTAGTAGGCCACCCCGGCCGAAAGCGGCGTGAGCAGCAGGCCGAAGATGTTGTGGCCGTAGAACCACAGGATGATGGCGTCCGGAATGCCGGCCAGGGCTCCCGTGTCGGGTCGCCAGATGATGTTGCCCAGGCAATAGGTCAGCGTGGTGAGGACCACCCCTGCCAGGGCGTACCAGACGGATACGTAGAGGACCGGCTCCTTTCGCGTAGCCACCGTCATCACGAAGTTGACGAACACCATCGCGAACACCACCACGACACCCACGTCCAGGGGCCAGATCAGCTCGGCGTACTCCCGGCCCTGGGTGTGCCCCGCGGCCAGGCTCACCACCACCCCCACCAGGGCCGCGTTCCACAGCACCACCGTACCCACCCCCAGTGTTTCGCTGTACAGTTCGGTGCGCAGCAGCCGGGGAATATAGTAGAAGGCGGCGGCCATAAGACCCGGGGTGACGAAGCCGAACAGCACCAGGTTGATGTGGATGGGGCGAACCCGTCCGAACACCAGCCACCCGATATTTTCGGTAATGTCCGGCGCGATCAGCTCGGTGGCTCCCAGCAGGCCCATGAAGGTGGCCACCATCATCCAGAAGGCGGATGTCAGGCAGAATCCCTTGGCGGTGCGGTAGCCGGATGCGGGGATGTGGACATTTTGGTTTTCCATGCGGTCTCGGTTCCTTCACAGGCGACAGCGGCCGGGCCCGATGGGCCTCAGCTGTGACAGGCCAGCCAGCAGTCCAGGTTCACTTTCTTTTTCTGGTGGCAGGTGATGCAAAACTCCATGTAAAAATGCTTGCCCTTGATGCGGTCCATGGTCTCCACCGCCCCGTGGCACTCCTGGCACTGGATATTCTTCCGGATGTGCCGCTGGTGGTTGAACAGCACGTGCTCGGCCAGATAGTTCACCTTGACCCACGGTGTCGGGGTCCGGGTGTCGAAGAGCTTGTGCTCCTTTTGGATCCAGGGATGCTGGGCGATGATATAGCGATGGCAGTACAGGCATTTGTCCACCGGCGGGATGCCGGGGTGGATCGAGTACGACACGTAGGGGTGGCAGAACTGGCATTGGATCGCTTTGACGCCGGCATGCACGCGGTGGCTGAAGGGAATGGGCTGCTCGGCCCCAACATTGCCTGCCGGCGGCGCATAGAAATAAAAAAGGAATCCCCCTGTCAGGGCCACCAGCACCAGCGTCCAGAACAGCGGCCCGCGGTTGGTCTTCAGCGTGGAGAGCACCTCGCCGATGCCGCGGAAAAAGACCATCGGTCTGCCGCCGGTGGCGATGAGGACCACCAGCACCAGAATGGTGAGCAGAGTCAGGGAGGTGATCAGGATTTCCATCAGGCGGCCTCCTTCGCCGCAGCGGGTGTGGCTTTCCCGCGGGACAGCAGCTCCGGAAACTGGCGGAGAAACCCGGTCAGCGCCAGGGCCATCAATCCGAAAAAGCCCAGCGCCATGAGCGGATCTAGGATGCTGAACGGCAGGCCGGCGGCGCTGCCGTGCTGGAATGCCGGGCCCAGCAGGAGAAAGTGCTCCAGCCAGATGCCGGTGATCACCGCAGCGCAGATGGCCACCATGGCCTTCGGCCGGGTCTTGATCCGGCGGTTGATCAGGATGAGAAACGGCGCCACGAAAGAGACGATGAAAACGGTCCAGGCCAGTGCGCTCCACGGCGCCCGCAGGGTCCGTTCCAGCACGTATGCGGTCTCCTCCGGAATGTTGCCGTACCAGATCACGAGGAACTGGCAGTAGAAGAAGTCCGCCCACACCAGGCAGAAGGCGAAAAACAGCTTACCCACGTCCAGGAACTGGTTGGACCGGATGTCCATGCGAACCCCGGGGTGCAGGTGCAGCACCGCCGCCAGGATGATCAGGCCCCCCAGCCCCACATAAAACGCCTTGACGAAGCTGTAGGCCCCGAAGAGCGTGGAGTACCAGTGGGGGTCCGCCGCCATCACGAGGTCGTAGCCGATGAGGGAAAGAATCAAAGCGAAGGCCAGGATGTAGAGGATGGCGAACACGCCCATCCGCCTTCGGCAGTCCTCAGCGTCCATCACCTTCCGGTCCCACCGGCCCAGCAGCCAAGAGCGGACCCGCCCGCCGCGGCGGGACCGGTCGAGTTTGAACCAGAGAGCGTGAAACAAGTAGGCGAATCCGAACCCGTACAGCACTAGCAGGCCGACGAAGTCCCGCGAGAAAAGAAAGGGCAGGTTCAGCCACACCTCTTTTCCGTGGAGATCCTCGTGCAGCCAGGGAAAGACATAATTCTTGCCCATGAAGAGCAGGAGGAACAGCACGAAAGAGACGGGAAAGAAAGCCGAGAAGGCTTCGGAGAGGTTGCTTAGCGGACCGGTCCATCGGGCCTTGACGGTGTGCATGATCGCGGAAAACAACAACCCGCCCTGTGCAATTGCAGAAAAGAGAAGAAAATTGACGAGGTACGCCTGCCAGGCCCGCTCCGGGTGGGCACCGGCCAGGCGTACGATAAAACTCAACGCACCGATGGCCACGAACAGGCCGAAGACCAGGCCGGTGGAGCGCCTCGTGGATGCTGCAGGTTGGGTTCCGTTGTTTGTCATGGTGTCCCTTTGCGGCAACAGTGCCGCAGGATAACCCCCCACAAGAGGGCCCGGCTACGGGGCGCTTTCGAATCGGCGGATTTGCGCCCCGCGGTGCTGAAAGAATTCCTCCACGTCGCCTTCCTCCCCGCTGCCGCATTCCACCAAAATCCCGTAGTGCTCACCGGTGCACCGCGGGTCGTGCTGCCGCAGCCCCTTGAACCCGGGAAGCTGCATCTGGTGGATCAACCCCACCACGTTGCCGAAAACGGCGAACAGGATGGTGAACTCGAACCCGACGATGAAAAATGGGATCCAGGACATCACCGGCTTGCCGCTCACCATGAGATGCCAGCGGCTCGCGGTGAAGGCGGCCAGCGCAAAGCCCGAGCAAAATCCGATGATGCCTCCGGCCAGGGTGAACCAGCCCACGCGGCTGGTCTTCACCTTCAGCGCTTCGGCGATGCGGTGGCTGGGCACGGGGCTGTGCACCCGTTTCGGCACCCAGGGCGTGTCGTCCATGGCCCGGATGGCCGAGACCGTGGCCTGCTCGCTGTCGAAGACGCCCATAACGGCGTTAGGCTTGGCCATGGCCGTCATCCTCCTCCAGGATCTCTTTCATTTCCGTCATGGAAACCGAGGGCAGGTGCTTCACGAACAGTACGAACAGGAAGAAAAACAGGCAAAAGCTTCCCACCATGATGCCGAACTCGAGCACAGTGGGCGCGTACAGACCGAAAGCGTATGGAATGAAATCCCGGCTCACGCTGGTGATGATGATGACGTATCGCTCGAACCACATGCCGATGTTTACGAGGATCGAAATACCGAACAGCCAGGCGATGGTGGTGCGGATCCGCTTGAACAGAAAGAGCAGGGGCACCATGGTGTTGCAGACCACCATGATCCAGAAGCCCAGCGCATAGTCCCCGGTGGGCCGATACTTAAACATGGCCAATTCCACCGGGTTGTGGCTGTACCACGCGATGAAGAATTCCGTTCCGTAGGCAAAGGCAACGATCAGACCCGTGAATACGATGGTCTTGGCCACGGCTTCCAGAACGCGCATGGTGATGATGTCCTGAAAGTGGAATATTTTGCGCAGCGGGATCATCAGGGTCAGCACCATGGCCAGACCGGAGTGGATGGCGCCGGCCACGAAATAAGGGGCGAAGATGGTGGTGTGCCAGCCGGGCACGACGCCAAGCGCGAAGTCCCAGGAGACGACGCTGTGAACGGAGATGACCAGGGGTGTGGCCAGGGCGGCGAAAAACAGGTAGGCGCGGGTGTAGTGACGCCACTGCTCGTGGGCGCCCGTCCACCCGAGGGACAGCACGGTGAACACCTTCTTTCGCAGCCCCGTGGAACGGTCCCGCACCACCGCCAAGTCGGGCAGCATACCCGTGTACCAGAACAGGGAACTGACGGTCAGATAGGTGCTGATGGCCACGACATCGAACATCAGCGGAGAGGTGAAGTTCTGCCACAGCTGGCGCTGGTTGGGAATGGGCAGCATGTAGAAGACCAGCCACACCCGGCCCAGGTGGATGAACGGGAACAGTCCTGCGGTGCAGACGGCGAAGACGGTCATGGTTTCCGCCGCCCGCGCGATGGGATTTCGCCATCCGGCGCGGAACAGGTGCAGGATGGCCGAGATCAGCGTTCCGGAGTGAGCGATACCGACCCAGAACACGAAATTGATCAGGTAGGTTCCCCATGCCACGGGGTTGTTCTGCCCCCCAACGCCGATGCCGACGAAGATCTGGTATACCCAGCAGGCGGCTCCGACCAGAATCCCGGCGAAAAGAACAGCCACCAGCGCCCAGTAGCTCCGCTCGGGCGGCCGCAACGTGGCCAGTACGGTCTCGTCGATTTTGGAAAAGGTCAGGGCGGTCATATTTCCTGCTTCACCTTTTTCAAGTAGATGACGGCCGGTTTCGTGTTGAGATAGCCCATCACCTGATAGGCGCGTCGATCGTCGGCCAGTTTCCGCACCCGACTGGCCTTGTCCATGAGGTTGCCGAACACCAGCGCTCCGGTGGGGCAGGTCTGCACGCAGGCCGGTACGACCTCACCGTCTCGGATCTTTCGATTTTCGTTTTTGGCAACATCGTGGGCGGCCTTGATCCGCTGGACGCAGAACGAGCATTTTTCCATCACCCCCTTGCTGCGGACCGTGACCCTCGGATTGAGCTGCATTTTCAGGGGGCCGGGCCACTGCCAGGTGAACCAGTTGAAACGGCGTACCTTGTAGGGGCAGTTCTGGGAGCAGAACCGCGTGCCGATGCAGCGGTTGTAGATCTGGTTGTTGAGCCCCTCTTTGCTGTGGTGCGGTGCGTACACGGGGCACACGGACTCGCAGGGGGCGTTGTCGCAGTGCTGGCACATCATGGGCAGGAAGGTGATCCGCTCCATCCGTTCCGGGTCTTGGTAGCGTTCGATGCGCATCCACGCCATCTCCCGTCCCTTGATCACCTGTCTCTCGCCGACGACGCCCAGGTTGTTTTCGGCGTAGCAGGCGACGGCGCAGGCCCCGCAGCCCACACAACGATCCAGGTCTACGATCATGGACCACCGGTAGGTGTCGTGTTCGTGGGGCGGATAAATGTCTCGGTCGGGATCATAGCCTTCAGGCAGCGGAAGCGTCAGCGGGAAGGTGTCCATGGTCAACCCGTGGGCTTCGGGCTTCGGATGCCGCAATTCCTCCAGGGTGGTGGACAGGGCGATCTTCCTTCCGTGCTGAATGCGGCTGCCCGAGACGCTGGCCAGCGCGGTGCGGCCGCCGGCCGCCTCCAGCTTCGCATCTTGCGCCGCAAAGACAACCGCCCCCAACCCCCCCGGCACCAGATCCAGCGGATTCATTCCCTGGTTCTTTGCGTAGCGGCCGTAGCTTTGATGGCCTTGACCGATGGGCACGACGGCGACGTTCGGGTGCATGCCCTCATACGTGTAAAGAGGGGCGGTGCGACGGCCTTGGGAGGTCTGGATCTCGACATCGTCTTCGTCCCGCAACCCCATGGCGTCGGCGGTTTCCGGATGCAGGAACAACGGGGTCTGCCAGGCCACCATGGACAGCGGGTCCGGCACTTCGCACAGCCAGGAACGGTTGGCGCCGCGACCGTCGAAAAAACGGATGGTGGGATAGGCCAAAAGAACCATTTCCCCGGATGGACGGGCAACCTCCCGCAGCTGCTCCATGGCGTCCTTTGACAGGGACGCAACGGGTGCGGCCACGGACGCTTCCTGCGTCTCGAAAAGCCCTCCGTTTCCGAGGGTTTGCAGCCACTGCCGCCGGCTTCGGAAATCATAACGGCGCTGCAGTGCATCCGACAGGTAGTCCCGATAGCCGCCGTTTCGGGATCGGGCGGCCTTCAGCAGGATGTCGGCGATGTGCGGGACCTTCGTAAACCGGCCCATGGCCGGCTGCAGCGTCGACAAAAGCCCGGTTTTGCTTTCGTAGGCATCCCACATTTCCAAGGGAAGCTGAACAGGGAGCACGAGATCCGCCTGCTCTGTCGTCTCGTCCATGAAGGCAGAGAAGCTCACCTTGAAAAGTCGTTGGTTTTCGAAGGCGCCGGCCACGGCCTTTTCCGACGGCATCGAAAAAAGTGGATTGACGTTGGACAACAGCACGACCCCCTCCGGAGCCCCGGCCAAGTCTTCCCAATAGCTTCGGGTCTCGGCGCGTGAGGCGGCCGTCTCAACCCTGTAGCGCCGGGT
>JAJDOA010000239.1 GCA_022340405.1 Desulfobacteraceae bacterium
TGGAAAAAACACACCATCAGCCTCATCGACACCCCTGGTGACCAGAATTTCATCTCCGATGCCAAACTGTGCCTGCAGGCCGCCGATACGGCCCTCATCTTGGTGGATGCCGTAGACGGAGTAAAGGTGCAAACCGAACAAGTGGCGGAGTTTGCCGCCGACTATGACCTGCCGTGCGCTATTTTCATCAATAAACTGGACCGTGAACGCGCCGATTTCAGCCGCACGGTTGAAGATGCCGCCCAATGCCTGTCGCCCAAGCCCATCATTCTTCAACTTCCCATCGGATCGGAAGCGGATTTCAACGGCGTCGTCGATTTGGTCGGCATGAAAGCATACAGCTACGATGACAACGGCAATGCCACCATGATTGACATCCCCGCCGACATGCAGGACTTGGTGGAAACCGAGCGGGAAACCCTCATCGAAAATGTGGCCGAGGCCGACGACGAACTTATCGAGCGCTATCTGGAAGGCGAGGAAATTACCAATCAACAGCTCCGGGACACGCTGAAGAAAGGGATCCTCAACCGAACGTTCGCCCCGGTGCTGTGTGGATCCGCAACGGCCGCCATCGGCATCGACCTGCTAATGGATTTTATGGTTGGCTGCCTGCCCTCGCCTGTGGACACCGCTCCCCGTAAGGGCGTGAACCCGGCCAACGACGAAGAGATCGAACGGGCTCCGGACCCCAGCGCCCCCTTTTCGGCGTTTGTGTTCAAAACCGTGGCCGATCCCTATGCCGGCCGATTGACCATTTTCCGGGTCGTTTCAGGGAAATTGGGCAGTGACGGCAATTTTTACAATTCCACCAAAGAGGCCAAAGAACGGTTCAACCAACTGCTCACCGTGGCCGGCAAAGAGCAGAAACAGGCCACCGAGGCAGGGCCCGGATCCATCGTGGCAGTGGCCAAACTCAAGGAAACCAAAACCGGAGACACGCTCTGCGACGACAGCGCCAAAATCCGTTACACCTGCGCCGCACCTCTGCCGACCCTGATCTCTTTCGCCCTTGAATCCAAAGCCACCGGCGATGAAGACAAGATTTACATATCCCTGACCAAGCTTCTCGAAGAGGACACGGCCCTGACGCTGGAGCGCAATGCGGAAACCAAGGAGATCTTGCTCTCCGGTTTGGGGCAGGTCCACATTGAGAGCACCATTGAAAAACTCAAACGCAAATTCAATGTGGAAGTCCTTCTAAAGACTCCTAAAATCCCCTATCGCGAAACCATTAAAAAGAAGGTCCGCGTCCAGGGGAAACACAAAAAACAATCCGGTGGCCATGGGCAGTACGGCGACTGCTGGATTGTCATGGAGCCGCTGCCCCGGGGCGCCGGCTTCGAATTTGTGGACGCCATCGTAGGTGGCGTAATTCCGAAGCAGTACATCCCGGCGGTCGAGAAAGGCATCGTCGAAGCCTGCCAGAAGGGCCCGCTCATCGGCGCCCCCTGTGTGGACTTTCGGGCCACGGTCGATTTCGGCAGCTACCATGCCGTCGATTCATCAGAAATGGCCTTCAAGGTCGCCGGTTCCCTGGCCTACAAAAAGGCCTGCGAGGAAGCCAAGCCGGTCCTGCTGGAGCCGATCATGAAAGTGACCGTGACCACCCCGGATGAATACATGGGGGATATCATGGGAGATATGAACAGCCGCCGCGGACGCGTTCTGGGAATGGATTCCGCCGGCAAGAACCAGATAATCAATGCGGAAGTACCGCTGGCCGAATTCCAGACCTATGCGCCCGACCTGAGATCCATGACCGGCGGACGCGGCATGTACAGCATGGAATTTCTCCGGTACGATGAGGTGCCGGCCCAGATCGCCACCAAGGTAATTGAAACGATCAAGGCCGAGCAGGAGGGCTAACACGGGCAAAACCCTTTGTTGGAAGAATATGGAAAGGGGAGGGCCAGCGGCCCTCCCCTTTTTTTGTACTCCGGACGGTTTCGCAAGAAGCCCGAAACCAAGGCTTGCGAACCTTGAGGAATGAGGCGACGGAATCGTCAATCTTCAGGCGGAAAAGCGACGCACTCTCTGGCCGGGGCATAACCTTGCCAAAACGCCGCCCACTGGTTCGGAAGCCATATCCGATTCTTGGGCGAGATACGCTCTCCATTGGGGCAACCAAATACATGAAACCGTTTTGACCGGCGGTTGCCCAGGTAGGCATGTACCGGTCGCTCGTTTTTGTCGACCCGTTTCCAGATACCCCTGCCCTGCCCCATGGCGTGCCGCTGCGCTTCCAACAAGGCGCTTTCTCCGGCAATGTTGGGAAACCGGCAGAGCACATGTCCGTACCCTTTTCGCAGCAATTCGGCATTCACAAACAAACCGTCACTCCGAAAAACATACGCCAGGGTTCTTCCGTAGCGATCTTTCTTCTCCCGGTCGTATTCCAATCGAATACGCTGGCCATCGACGAGTTGGCGGTTGAAAGACCGGGCTTCATATCCCATGGGTTCCGCACGATTGTTGGCATGATCGATCTCGGGAGCATCGATGCCAATATAACGGACATGTCTCCCGTCCGCCAATACAATGGTGTCCCCGTCGGTAACCCATTTGACGATGTTCCAAGAACCGGCCTGTGATTCACCCAGCCAAATTACGGCGGCCAGCAGAATCGCTAAGAACGACCAAATGATTTTGGGATAAACCATGGAACACGCCCTTTCATGGGCTCAAGTTGCAGACCCGCCGAGCACTCTGGTCCAGCATACGCCCGACTCCCCCCTCCTTGGAGGGAATGATTCCCAGGGTTGCTTCCCACACCTCTTCGTCTTCCATGCAAAAATAAACAGTCACGTCGGGTGCTTGTTCGTGGATCCAGGACACCATTTTTCGGTAGAGCGCGATGCGCAGGGGCTTGAAGTAACGCATCTTGTTGTCCAGCCCTGTGATGAATTCTCCGTAAGGAAGGGTTGACTCCGGAAATCGTCGAGCGATGACCGGTTTCAATGCCGGCATGAAACGAAACGTCCCCAGACTGATCCAAACGATGCTTTGCGCATTTATTTGACGGAAGAGTAGATTGACCACTTCACGGTAATCTGCTTCGCAGCCGTCATAGATCACCAGAGGATCGAAATGAAAGGCCAGCGGATACCCCCATTGCTGGCAGCGCTCTGCGGCCTTCAGCCGGGCGTATAGAGATGCCGTGCCCCGTTCTTCGGATTTCATGACAGCCGGCGTGTTCAGCGACCAGGAGGCGATTGTTTTTCTGTCATGGTTCAACCTTTCCAGCCGCTCAATATTGACCGTCTTGGTTTTCAACTCAATGACGGCCTTATCCTGCTTGGCGAAACGGGCCACCAGGTAGTCGGTCAGGTTGGTCCAGGGTTCCCAGATCAGGCTATCCGTGAACTCTCCGGTCCCTACCCGGGCGATCCGACCCTCGTTGAAAAAACGGGTCA
>JAJDOA010000241.1 GCA_022340405.1 Desulfobacteraceae bacterium
AAAGAAAAGACAACCGGCGGTAACCCTTGGCTTCTTGCAGTTCGATCACATCGGCGGCATCAACACATTGCTCCACTCCCTCAGCAGCGGCGGGACCCTCGTCATCGGAGAGGATCGGAGCGTTCCGGAGATTTGCCGCATCATCGAACAGTATCGGGTGGAATTGCTGCCCACCACCCCCACCTTCATCAAGATGCTTGCCATGTCCGGCCTACACCGGGAATACGACCTGAGCTCCCTGAAGTTGATCACCTATGGAACGGAGCCGATGCCGCAGGCCATCTTGGAGGTCGCCTCAAGGTTGTTTCCCCATGTCACCTTCAAACAGACATACGGTTTGACCGAAACCGGTATCCTGCCGACGAAGTCCAAGGACTCGGCTTCTTTAGGAATGAAGGTGGGCCAAGGGGATTGTGACGTCAAAGTGGAGAACGGCATTCTCCACGTGCGGGCCAGTACCATGATGATGGGCTACCTCAATGAATTCGCACCCATCGATTCGGACGGCTGGTACAACACCGGTGACGTGGTGGAATCCATGGAAGAAGGATACTTTCACATCCTGGGCAGGGAGTCGGAGATTATCAATGTGGCCGGGGAAAAGGTGTTTCCGGGCGAGGTCGAAAACGTGATCCTCAAGATGGACAACATCCGGGATGTGACCGTTCGGGGGGCGCCGAATCCCGTGACCGGGAACGTTGTGGTAGCGGAAGTGGAACTGGCCCATCCAGAAGACGAAGACCGGTTGGAAGGGCGGGTACGCTCCCACTGCGGGGACATGCTTCCACCGTACATGATTCCGGTGATGGTGACCGTCTCCTCCGAGAGGCTCTACGGCAGTCGATTCAAGAAAATCCGCCGCGACGGGATGAAAAAGGGGGAATCGGGTGTTGGATCTGGCTGAGGATACCGTAATCGTGATCAGCGGCGGAAGCCGAGGGTTCGGGCGGGGACTGGCGGCTGAGATGCTCGAAGACGGATTTCGGGTGGCCACGTTCAGCCGGAAGGAGAGTCCGTTTGTCCGGAGCGCGCTGAGGGATTTTCCGGAACGATTTCTGTGGAAGCCGCTTGACGGAACGGACGGGGAGGGCATCCGATCTTTCACCCGGGCCGTGATCCAACGGTTCGGCCGGATCGATGCCTTGATCAACAACGCCGCTATTGGAACCGACGGGATCCTCACCCTGATGCCGGAGGCGGATATCCATACCCTGGTCTCTCTGAATCTGGAGGCGGTGATTCTTCTCACCCGGGCCTGCCTCAAGAGCATGATGGAGCAGGGGCGGGGGTGCATCGTGAACATCTCGTCGGTAAACGCCCTCCGGGGGCATGCCGGCGTCTCGGTTTACAGCGCCACAAAAGCGGCGCTGGACGGGCTGACCCGGAGCCTAGCCCGGGAGGTGGGGTCCCTCGGCATCCGGGTCAACTCCGTGGCGCCGGGCTACTTTGACAGCGACATGTCCCACGGGTTGAGGGAGGACCAAAAAAAACGGGTCATTCGAAGAACCCCCTTGGGTCGAATGGGAACCGTATCGGATATGGTGGGAGCCATCCGGTTTTTGATTTCCGAAAATGCCGGATTCATCACGGGCCAAACCCTGGTGGTGGATGGCGGCCTGACATGCTGAGCCGTTTCAACCATAGGGGCTGTCATCCGTTTTGCGGCTGCAATTGCCCGGTTCGTGGCCGCCAACGGGGAGTGCATCCACCTCGGCATGGCCGGACGGTTTTTCAAGAGCCCACCAAATGCTGCGCCACATGATTTTTTGCAGCCAGCTTCAGGCGCTGCCCTATCTGCCAAGGCCAACCCCCTTCCGAGAACGGCGGCATTGGAATCCGGTTGTCGTGCCTTTGACCCCCACCCGGTCCGGAACCATCCGGAAACGAGGGATTTGCAGCGGCTAAAGCGTTTGCCAAAAGTATGTTCCGATTGGAATGTACTTTCTCTTTCGTTTCGTAGGAGCGGGGTTTATCCCCGCCCGCATGGAGGATCGGTTTGCTGCAACGGAAGGGGATGACGCCCGCTGCGGCTCAAACCAAAAGAATGCCGCAAACGGAACGGATTTTTAGCAACCGCAAAAAAATGGTCGCCCGTGACAGGCAAAAAGGCGTTCTGCCCGTACTTCGAGACAAATCGCAGCAATAGGAACAGTTGAGGTCGGACTATGGAAAACGAGGCGGTTGAGCAGTTGGTCCATGAAGTGATCGAGAAGGTGGCAAAGGAAAAGAAGCTCGAGCTGGACGGGGTGCACCCTGGACAGAGGCTGGTCTCCGACATCGGATTCAAGTCCATCGATCTCGCGCGCATCATCGCAATCCTGGAAATCCGACTGAATGTCGATCCCTTTTCCAAGCTGGTTCCCATCACCAGCATCCAGACGGCGGCCGACCTGGTCAAGGCATACCAGCTCTGCTTTTCGCCAAACCCGGTCTCGGCCTTCGATCCCCAGCTGGATCACAGCCAGAGCCGGGCGGAAGCCCGTTTGCGTTCTTCCGGACCCAACCGGGGCGAATTGAGAAAGCGGGCCAAATCGGAATAACGGATATGGATTCCTACGATTATCAGCGGACCGGTTCCATTGCGGTTGTCGGCATGGCGTGTCGGTTTCCCGGGGCCGGGAATGTTGAGGATTACTGGTGGAATCTCCAAAACGGCATCGAATCCATCACCGCCTTTTCTCCCGAAGAGCTGATGGCGGCCGGTGTCGATCCGGAGCGGGTGAAAGATCCGAACTACGTCCGGGCTGCCCCGCTGCTGAAGAAATCGGACTGGTTCGATGCCGATTTTTTCGAATACTCCCACCGGGAAGCCGAACTCATGGATCCCAGCCAACGGGTGTTTCTGGAGCTCGCCTGGCACGCGCTGGAGCATGCCGGCTACGGGGGCAGCTCCAGAATACCGGCCGTGGGGGTGTTTGCCGGATCCGGCGGCATCATGAACAGTTATCTGTTGTCCAATACCCACTTCCATCCCATCTTGGTCGGTGCCACGGCCGGCATGGAGCACGTGGGGAACGACAAGGATTACCTCTGCACCCGGGTTTCCCACAAACTGAATCTCAAGGGGCCGAGTCTGACGGTGCAGACCGCCTGCTCCACTTCTTTGGTGGCGGTGCACCTCGCCTGCCAGAGCCTGTTGAACATGGAATGCGACATGGCGCTGGCCGGCGGTGTGAACATCCGGGTCCCGCAGATCGCCGGGTACATGATCGGCGAGTGTCCCATGCATTCCGTAGACGGCCATTGCCGCCCCTTTGACAGAGAGGCAACCGGTACGGTCTTCGGCAGTGGGGTCGGGCTTGTGGTGCTCAAGCCTCTGCGTCAGGCGGTGGCGGACAGGGATTGTATCCATGGGGTCATCCGGGGATCGGCCGTTCACAATGACGGCGGCGGAAAGCTGAGCTATTGGGCTGCGAGTGCGGACGGCTTGGCCGAGACCGTGGCCGAAGCG
>JAJDOA010000121.1 GCA_022340405.1 Desulfobacteraceae bacterium
TATCCCCGCCCGTTCGGGGTAAGTGATCCCACCAGTGGGAGGGGATCAACCCCTCCCCTACCGATCGATTGGGAAGCCATATCGGAAACGGAACAGAATTCTGACAATTGCTCCATCCCTGCAGCTTGTTGCTATTGAACCCCCAAATCCATGGTGCTGATCACTGCACCCGAATCGTTGCTCGCCCCGATCTGCAAGCCTGCGATGACCAGTCGGCTATTATCGATTCGGTCCTTGCTGGCAATGAGATCCACGATGGACTTCGCCCTTCTCTCCGCCAGTGCGCGCAGTTGGCTCTCGTCCACGGTCGTCGCTTCGAGAAGCCTTTGGTATAAAACTTTTATGGATTCTTCCGGGGCGGCGCCTGCCGGATTGCTTGCCGATTCGGTCGAATCGGGCCCCGATGCGACGCTCCCGCGGTAGTCGGCATCCCCGCCCGCTGGCTCTGGATTCCCCAGCGACAGCGACACGATCGCCCGCTGTATGGCGGGATCCAGAAAGTCCATAGCCCCTGGCTTCTCCTCCGGGGACAGCCGAATTCCGGTAGCTTGCAGGATTTTCCGCCGCAGGGCGTCCTCTCGCATCGCCAGCCCGTCCAGCTCCGGATGGTAAGTGCCCATGACGCCCAACCGGAGCGAGGGCCGATCGGACAGGGACCGGGCCAGAAAGGAAAGTTTTTCGGCTTCCGGCGGGGGTATTTCGGAGCTTCCAGCCGGAAAGGCCACGGTATCCAGGTTTTCGTGTTCGGCACCGAACATTCCGGCCAGAGCTGCAAACGGTGCACTGACGATCTTTTTGAAAAGATCGGCGAGCGCCTTCCATATGAGACTGCCGTAGCTGAAATCGGGATCTTCCAGATTGCCGCTGACCGGAAGGCCGATGTCCACCCGGCCGTCGGCGTCTTTCAGCAGCGCCAGCGCCAACTCCAGGGGCAAGTCCATGGCGGTGGGGGATTCCACCCGCGGACCCAGCTCGACCTGGTCCATCACGATGCGGTTGTCCCCCTGCAGGCGGCCCTCGTTCACCTTGTAGCTCAGGTCGAGGGAGAGACGTCCCGACGCGATGTCCCTGCCTGCGAATTGCTCTGTATACGGAGTGAGCTCGGTCATTTCGATGTTCCGAAAAGCCATGGTGACTTCGCTGGCCTCCTCCGGAGCCGAGGGCTTCAGGGTCCCGGTGATGCTCGCAGACCCGTGTTCCTGCACCTGGCCTTCGAATGCCAGTCGAATCTTCGTGGCCGGGTCCGCCGCCACACCGGACACGGTTCCTTTCAGTCCGTGAAGGTCGGCGGCAAACGGAGACGGCAGACTCGCGTCGCTGAAGTTGAGCCGGCCGTCCTGCACGGCGATCCGTCGAATCCGGTAGGGAAAGGGCTCGGAATCCTCCTTCTCGGCAGCGGCCTTCGAATCGGCGATCATGAGCCCCCCCCAGTTGGTGGACCCGTCCTCCGCGATATGAAGATCCCCGTACGGTCCTGTCAGCAAAATCTGCTCGGCCAACAGTCCCGGGCCGGCACCGTTCAGGGAAATGCGCTCTGTTTTCAGAGAGCGCCATCCCACCAGAGGGCGGTCTCCGTTGGCGGGTGTCAACTGCAGCTGGTCCAGAAGCAGGTTGCCGGTCAACCGAAACGGCTCGCTTTCTTTCGCATCGAAGACGCCGTCTCCGACAAAGGACAGCGTACCGGAATCGATGCGCAGCCTGGCGGACGTCGATAGATAGGGTTGTGCCGGGGTAAGATTCAGCTGGTTCACCGCCAGATTGAAATCGGCGGAAGGCTCGAAAATCATGGCTTTGCCATCGGCCGTTATCCCGCCGCCTTCTGCAGAGGCGGCCGTGAGTCGAAACCCAATGGGGCGCTCGCGGTCGGTGCCCACGTCCGTCAGGTGCAACCGGATGTCCTGTAGGAGGAAGGGCCGGTCCATCGACACCCGACGGTCTGCAAACAGCAAACGATGATCGATCAGGTTCACCTCGTCGAGCGCAAAGGTCCATGGGAGGGTTCGGCTGCCCGCACCCTCCGGTGGCTCGGATGGTTCCATGCTTTTTGCGTCGTCGGCACCGGCGAACGCCCTGGCCCAGTTCCACCGGCCCTGTTCGTCGCGCTCGAGGACGAAGCGCCCTTCCCGGACGACAATCCCGGCCAGGGAGAAAGCCCTTTGCCCAAGGTCCATTTCTCCGGCGGTCAGCTCGAATGCCGGCAACTCGGCAAGGGTCTGCCGGTCTTCTGTCCATTGCAGGGAAAAGCCGTTGCCCGTCAACCGATCGAGGCTCACCCGGGCGTCCACCTGGCCGTTGATCCTGGAAAAACTTCCGGCCAGATTGGCATCGAGGCTTTCCAGCCCGGCGTGCAGCGGTTGCGGACGGGATTCGTCCCGGTGATAAAATGCAATCCTCTCCAGGGCGAGTTGATCGATGGACACATGAATGTCCGGTGGAAGGCCCTTGGCCACCGAATCGGATTCTTGCCTCGGCCCATCTTCTGCGCCGATTTCCGACCAGTTGAGGTTGCCGTCCCCGTCCACCATAAAATTCAGGCGTCCGTCCGCGATCGTCACTTTGCCCAGATCGTACCGAATCGCGAACGGCTCCCAACGGCCGCCGATTATGGACAACCGGGACAGGACCAGAGCCGGCTCCGAAGCA
Organism: Desulfobacteraceae bacterium; assembly: GCA_022340405.1. Taxonomy (GTDB): domain Bacteria; phylum Desulfobacterota; class Desulfobacteria; order Desulfobacterales; family JAJDOA01; genus JAJDOA01. Next base: position 2,644 of record JAJDOA010000121.1, read on the forward strand.
TCCCCCAAGGTTATGGCAACGTCCTTGGCTTCGTAAACAATATCGGTGAAAACCAATTCCGGGCCGCCTTCTCGAATCGCAAAGTGGTAGGCCGCATCGAGCGAAATATCGCCCTCGGGCTTGCGAAGGTTCAGCTCGTCCTGAAAAAACGCCCACAGCGCTCCGGTCTTCAGCCCGCTGAGTGAGACGCGTCCGGTGGACGCAACGGGCTGCAGGCGGATGTCGCCCTGAACCTTGATAACGCCGCCTTCCGGAAGCCGGGCCGAAAGTACATCGCTTCCCCCCTCGTCCGGAAGGGTCGTCAGGTGGTGAACTTCGATGTCGATGGGCTCGATGACCGCCTGTGCAGGTGTGGGGTCGGTTCGATCCGAAACGCGAAGCCGTCCCGCAGACAGGCGCAGGCTTTCGACCATAAACTTGAGAGGACGGTGTTCGCCCGCGTCCCCGCCCCGCATCTCTTCTTCCCCCGGCCCGGCCTGCGGCTGGATATCGGAAACCAGCCGAGCGAGATTGACGCCCCGATCGGGATCGATGTCAACATTCACCTCAAGCCCCTCAAAGTCCACATTCGATACGATCCAAGCCAGGCGGTTCAAACTGGAGAGGGAAAGATCGATCCGAAACCGGTCAAAGGAAAGAATGGGGGATTGGTCTTTCTCCGACAAGTTCAAACCGTCTACATCCATTCGCAGCAGAAAGGGATGGATGCGGATTTCACCAATGACGATTTGCCGCTCGAGTGTTTTCTCCACGTACCCCGTCACCAGTTGACGGGTCATGTAGGGGGCGAGCCAGAAGCCCGCAGCCGCGTATGCAGCAACGAGCAAGGCAACGGAAAGAATTCCTTTTCGTTTCGAAAGAAGTCTCATGGATTCGTCCGGGCAATGGGTTCAGTTATCAACGAAGCACAGCGCTGTGGATGCACAGAAGGCGGCGAGGCTCCCGGCAGGCCCGGCAATCGGCGCCGGCTGCACCGGACCGTGCAGAAGACAATCGGGGCATAGCTTACGCCGAAGCCCCGATTGCGGATGAAACGCCTCTGGTTCGCCAATGGCCGGGAAATGGGCCTGCAGAGCAGGAGCCGTCTGACTAGATTCCGACGGCGATCTCGACCCGACGGTTCTGGGCTCTGCCCTCCTCGCTCTGGTTGCTTTCGGCCGGATTGGCGGCGCCGTAGCCAAAGATCACCAACTGCTTCCGGTCGACGCCGAATTTGGTCGTGAGGTATCCGGCCACGCTCAGGGCCCGCTGGAAAGACAGGTCGACATTGTAGTCGTCGCTGCCGACATTATCCGTGAAGCCGGCCATCAAAGCAAAGGAATCGGGGTTGTCGGTTAGGTACTGACCCAGATCATCCAGTGCCGCGTGAAACTCCGGACGGATGTCGGCCTTGTCGAAGTCGAACAGCACGTTGTCGACCTTGACGCCGACCACCTTTTGTTCCGTCCGGGTCACCACTTCGTCGGAGGACTTTACCAAATACAGCGCTCCGGTGATGTAATTCGGATTCCGGACGAACTGGTCGAAGGGAACGACCCGCGAGCAGGCATTGGCCTTGGCCATGTCTCTTACCCGCTTTTGGGCGTCAGAAGTCTTTGCATCGCTGATGATGGTGAAGCAGACATCGTGCTTTTTCGCCATGCGTGCGGTGTACTCCTCGGGCTGGGTGAACCCGGCCGGATCCGTTGTCGTTCCGTCGGTGAATATAAAAACGGCGGTTTTGCCGGCCATGTTTTCCAGCATCTTCTCCACTTCCTGCAGCCCCTTGGCCAGAAAGGTCGGCCCCTTGGCCTCGGCCGGCAGGCTGTCGATCGCCTGGGCGAACTTATCCCTCTCATAGAAGGTGACCGGTAGCACTTCCTGGAAGGGCGTGTACAAATACAACCCGCCGTAATAGCCCAGATCGGGAAGCCGCTCGTTTCCTGCCCGGAGAAGTTCCTTGGCCACCTCGTACTGGGTTTTCGTGGAGCCTTTTTCATAAGGTTCGTCCATCGAGCCGGATGCGTCGAATAGAACGATGAAACTGTCCGCCGTCTTCACAAAACGCTCCTTGGGGACGACCATCTGGGTGATGTCCTCCGCCACGATGAGCTCTATGGCCGAAGCGCCGGCGGGAAGGAGCGCAATCAGCAACAGGGTCATCAGCGCTGCCGTAGACCTACGATAAAGTGTCGTCATGGGCTTGTCCTTTTAGTTGAGTTGATGAATCCATGGGTTCCGGAACGCTGATTGGGAATCGTCTCCGGAAAAGGCGGTGAACGCTCCAGTCGCGTCGGACCCAATTTTCGACAAATGATAAGACAGCATTTCAACCAATCAACCGGATCGGGTGGCCCGCATGCAGTTTGCC
>JAJDOA010000263.1 GCA_022340405.1 Desulfobacteraceae bacterium
GGCCCCGACAATGGCGATGGGCTGCACGGCGGCGAGCCGGTGCCGGCCGGGTCCGGGTCCCGATGCCGACGTCGATGCCGCCTGCTGCAGCGGTAAAAGGGTCGCCGGCTGCCCGGACCCGGAATCGCTCGGACGGTTCCGGTACACCTTCTCCAGTTCGCTTCCGTGGGCGTTCCGCAGGTGGGCGCACAGGGCCCTGAGGCTGCTGTTGGCGAAAAAAACCGCCGGGGAGATCCGGATACCGTAGAGCGACCCGATCCGATCGGCAAAGGTCTTCAGACTAAGGGAGTCGAACCCGAAGCTTCCCAGGCTCTCCTCCAGATCCAGGCGCCGGGCCGGGATTTTGAGAATGGCCGCCGCCTCCGCTCGCAGATCATCGGCAATGACCGTGTCGTCGATAGACGGGGCGGGCGCTTCGCCCTCCGAAATCGCCTCGTCGTCCACCCCAAGGAACCCCCGGATCCGATCCGCCTCCCCCGAAAACAGCGCCACTTGGCAGGGGGAGGAGCGCAGCATGTCTTCAAAGGCGGCGATCCCCTGCCGGGTTTCGAGATAGTCCATTCCCGAGGTCTGGAGGTACAACCGCTCGGCATCCGGGTTTGCGCCCATGCCGCCTTCCCGCCATACCGGCCAGTTGATGGAGAGGGTTTTGCCTGGGGCTTCGCCTCTGCGGTGCTGCGCTTCGCGCACCCGGGCGTAGCTGTCCATGAAGGTGTTCGCCACAGCATAGTCGCATTGCCCGAAATCCCCCAGCAGGGCGGAAACGGAGGAAAACAGGGCGAAGAAATCCAAGGGTTCGCCCCGGGTGACGCGATCCACCACCAGCGTTCCCTGGATCTTGGGACCCAGGGCGCTGCGAAAGGCATCTTCTTCCTTTTCCAGGATCGTCGTCTCCGTAAGACCGCCGGCTGCATGGATGACACCGTTGATGGGGCCGAACGCTTCCCGGGCGGCATCCACCGCCGCCTTCATGGCATCCACATCCGCGACATCGGCTCTGATGTAGGCGATTTCGGCGCCCTGGCCTTTCAATCGGTCGATCCGCTTCTGTTTTTTCCCCGCCGGCACCGATCGCCCGGTGAGGATCACCCGGGCGCCATAGGCCCGGAAGAGATGCTCCGCAAACCGGGAGCCGATGGCGCCCGCACCGCCCGTGATCAGATAGACCCCCCCCTCTCTGAAGGGCAGGGATCCGGAGGCGTCGAGGATGAACGGTTCGGATCGGAGTTCAAGGCGAACACCGTTTTCATGGCGCACCGCGGACACGGGTCGGGTGCCGAGACAGGCGAGTTCCTGCTGGAGAAGGTCCGCGAGTGCTTCTTCCGGCATCTCCGAGGACAACTGCACGGAAGCGAAGGAAAGTTCGGGAACCACGAACGGCAGAGACCGGCCGTATCCGGAAACGGCCTCGAAAAAGGAGACCTCCTCCCCGGGTGTCTCCCGGAAGAGAAACAAGAAGCGCCTCAGGGAATCACCGGTTGCCGCCGCCGCCCGGATCGCGCCGAAAACGGAATGAATGCCGACTTCCATCGGTGCCCACCCCCGTTCGGTTCCGTCGTCGGCCGGGATGGCGTCCCGTCTCCCGAGGTCCGGATCTTCCAGGCCCCAGAGATGGATCAGGCTCGAGGGCAGGCGGTTTTGTTTTTCCAGGTCTCGCCACAGGCGGAGGTAATCGACCGCCTTACCGGGCCGCAGGGTATAGCGGTCGCCGCCCCGGCGCGCAAAGCGCTTTCCCGGCTGCACGAGGACCACCTCCGCCTGGAGTCTCTTCTCCAGCCGCCGGCTCCGGTTTTCTTCCGTATCCAGTACGAGCAGGATCTCCCCGGTCCCATCCGGTGACGTGCCGGTCACCGGCCCTGCGGGTATCCAGGCCCGCTTGAAATAATGCAGCCGGTTTTCCCCGGGCGGAAGGCGGTGTGCGGCCTCTGCCGGGAAGAGGGCATCGGAAGCGGGGACCGGCACCCTCGCTGTCGGTACCCAGTACCGCTCCCGGGCGAAGGGATAGGTGGGCAGCGGCACCCGGGCCGGGCTGGCGCCCGCAAACAGGGGGGTCCAATCCATATCGAGGCCGGACACCCACAGCCGGCCGAGAGAGGAAAGATCGCGCCGGCGCATCAGGGCCTCCGGATCCGCCTTTCCGTCTTGGACGGGGCGGCGGCGGGCCCTTCCCCTGAAAAGCTCCGCAACGTCGGCCTTTCCGCGGATGAAGGCATCCAGTTTCTCCGCCAGGATCTCGATACCGCCCGCCACCACGGCCAGCCGCTCCGGCATGGCCTGACGCCCGACCATCAGCGTGTAGGCGATGTTCTCCGTGTCCAATGCGGGATCCCGGGACGCGGATGCCTGCTCCTTCAGGAAATCCAGAAAGCCGGCGACGAGGTCCTGGAGACGCTCCTCGTCCTTTGCCGACAACAGGAAAAGCTGCGGCGCCGCACGGGAAGCCGTGAGATCGGCCCTGCCCTCTTCTCCCTCCTCTATTTTCTCTTGGCCCCGTCGCATGCCGTCGCCGGGGAATTCTTCGAAAATGATGTGGGCGTTGGTGCCACTGAAGCCGAAGGCGCTCACCGCCGCCCGCCTGGGGGTGGCGGACTGGGCCTCCCAGGGCTGCAGCCGGGTATTGACGTAAAAGGGGCCTTCCTGGAAGTGGATATGCGGATTTTCTGTCTTGAAATTCAGCGACGGTGCTATCTGGCGATGCTTCAGGCAGAGCAGCACCTTGATGACGCTGGCCACGCCGGCGGCCGCAGCCGCATGCCCCATGTTGGTCTTCACGGACCCCACCGCGCAGAATTGCTTCTTTCGGGTGAATCTCCGGAAGGCGTGGGTCAAGGCGTCGATTTCCACCGGATCTCCCAACTGGGTGCCGGTCCCGTGGGTTTCCACATAGCCGATGGTTTCCGGATGGATGCCGGACTCCCGGTACACCGACACTTCGAGATCGGTCTGGGACAGGGTGCTGGGGGCCGTGATCCCGTTGGTTTTCCCGTCCTGGTTGACCCCGGACCCCTTGATGACCCCGTAGATGTGATCCCGGTCCGCAATGGCGGTCGAAAGGGACTTGAGCACCACCAGTCCGACCCCTTCTCCGGGGACGAAGCCGTCCGCCCCGGCATCGAAGGTCTTGCACAGGCCCTCGGGAGACAGCATCCCCGCATTGCTGGCGAGAATGTGAAACATCGGGGTGGTGGCCACGAACACGCCGCCGGCAAGCGCCATATCGCACTCGCCGCTGAGAATGCTTCGGCACCCCAGGTGGATCGCCACCAGGGAGGACGAACAGGCGGTGTCGATGGCGATGCTCGGACCCTTGAGGTTGAGAAAATAGGAGATTCGCGCCGCCAGGATGGAGCCCGCATTGCCCCAGAACGTGCTGGCGCCGGACGAGACGCCGGGCGCCTGCATCCGCATCTGGTAGTCTCCGGGACTGACACCTGCGAACACCCCGCATCGGAGCCCCGATGCAATCCGGCCGACGTAGCCCGCATCTTCCAGGGCCGTCCAGCATTCCTGGAGAAACAGGCGCTGCTGGGGGTCGGTCGCCTCCGCCTCCTGACCGGACATGTGGAAGAAAAGGGGATCGAACTGATCGATGTCGTCCAGAAACCCTCCCCATTTGCAGTGGGTCTTGTCCATCCGGTTCGGGTCCGGATCGAAGAAGTCGGCCGGGTCCCACCGCTCCTCGGGCGCCTCGGTGACCAGCAGCCGGCCCGCCGACAGGTGCTGCCAGAATTCATGGACGTTCCGGGCGCCCGGAAACCTTCCGGCCATGCCGATGACGGCGATGTCCCGGTCCGGCCGGTCCCCGGTCCGCGGGGCGGCGGGCTCGAGGATCTCCGGGGTCCGGACTCGGCCCTCGTCCAGCGAGACCACGACTTTGCCGATATTGCCCCGGTTCTTGAGGTGGGCGTATGCCTCCTTGACCTTCGAAAACGGGTAGGTTGCGGCGATGGTGGGTTGGACCGTTCCCGCCCGCAGGTGTTCGGCCATGGCGTCGAGGTACTCCCTCACTCGCTCCGGATGCCTGGCCAGCAGGCGGCTCAGGTCCACACTGATCAACATCTGGTTGTCCGTCATGGACGAAAGATCGAAGCGACCGGCGCTCCGGAGTCCCGTCATGGCGATTTCCACATACCGGCCGCCCGGAGCCAGCACGTTGATCCCCTTTTG